>JAADEU010000071.1 GCA_013153235.1 Aquificota bacterium
CAGCTGAAACTGTCTGAGATACAGGGACAGGTTGAGAACCTTAAGGTACAGGCAACAGAAGGGTGGGAGATTCTGGACTACCTTCAGGAAGAGGGTGTATTCATTGCATCTCCGGAATTCAAACCAGGTAAAGCAGGGAATGAACTGATTTTCGTAAACAAGAGAGGTAAGGAGATTCTCAGGGAACTTGGAGATGACATTAATAGAATCTACGGTTTTACTATAGACTGGGAAAATCCAATAGGTATCTCCATACACAAATTCCACAAAGACCCGGACAGGGTAAAAGAACTCCTTAAATCCCTTAAACCAGGTGAAGTTATAAAAAATGCCGATATTGTGGTTGGAAATCATGTGATTGAATCCTACAGATTTGCCGTAACAGACCAGAACGGGAATATCATCGGTTATGCATCAACATGGAAAGATGTTACAGCTGACAGGTACATGGAGAGAATAATCAGGGAAGCCTCACCAAAACTATCCCTCACAATATATGAAAACTCCCTTATCGGTGCAAGTGCCTACAAAATCAGGGATGAGATGAAAATATTCAAGAGCAACCTTGAGAATATTGTTGATTCGGTAAACCAGATAAGTACGGCGATATCGGACCTTGCAACATCCATCCTTGATGTTCAGAATGCCCAGGAAAATATCAACGAGCTAGTTATGAAGGGAGCAGAATCCATTGATAAGTCTGTATCAAATATCAAACAGTCTGTTAAGGTTATAACAAGACTGACAGACTCAACGGCGGAATTGAAGAAGAGAATCTCCGGAATTGAGCACATCCTTGATGTAATCCTTGAGATTACAGAGCAGACAAACCTCCTTGCCCTGAATGCTGCTATTGAGGCTGCAAGGGCCGGTGAAGTAGGAAGGGGATTTGCTGTCGTTGCCGATGAGGTAAGGAAGCTTGCAGAAAAAACCTCCAAGAGTGCAAACGAAATCAGGGATGTTGTAATGTCCATCATGGAGGAGATGGAAAAAACCGAGGTTGAGGTTAATAACGTAAGGGAAATCATAAACGAAGGTGCCGAGTACTCTGAAGAAATTGACGAGATATTTAAAAAAATACAGGAGGCGAGCAGAAAGATAACAGATATGATTATGCAGCAGACAACCTCAACAGAAGAGCAGTCCCAGATGGTCAAGTCTGTTTCTGCTAACGCTGCAACACTTCTAGATTCGATAAATGATCTGCTGGATATTGCCCTTGAGCTTGACCAGATTGCATCTTCCACATTCAGAAACGGTGAAGAGGTGTGGAAGTTATTTACCGAGATGAGAAAAGATGAAACATTTGAGCTGCTTACAAGAATCATCGAACACGCAGAATTTGTGGAAAATGTGATTAAAGCAATGGAAGGAAGAACATCATTTGTACCGACAGACCACACCCAGTGTAATCTGGGAAGATGGTACTACACAGAAGGTCTGATAAAGGCACAGGAGTATGGTCCAGAAGCCATTCAGATGATGAAAGAACTCGAAGAAGCCCACATCAAGTTCCACCAGGCTGGAGCTGAGGCGATGAGATTCCATCAGGAAGGTAAGTACCCTGAAGCCCAGGAAAAAGTAGAAGAAATGGTAGAAATGTCAAGGGAGATTGCAGACATTCTGGTAAAACTATTTCAGCTATTCTCTATAGACAAAAGGACATAATATTGAGCATAAAAACCAAGCTATTAGCTTCGCTTATAGTTGAGGTGCTATTTATATTTTTTTTAACTGAATATGTTCTTTGCAAAATAAGGAAATACCTGCAGATAGAAAAGGCCGTAGAGCTTGGAAACAATTATGTCTCAGTGCTGACATCGGCAAAGCTTGCCTCGGATTACGGACTGGAGATAGACACAGGTCGCCTTTCCGGCGACCTTTTAAACAGTATAGAATCGAATGGTGAAAATCCATACATTTCCCGCATAAGCACCACCGTCCAGCAAATAGCCTCCATTTTACAGGAAAAGGGAAAAGAAGGGATATCTGAAGGTATAACCATCCTCCGACAGGAACTGGACAGGCTGGAAAAAACAGGTGAAGAGCTTTTGTCCTCAGGGCTGACAGTTCTGGTTCTTATACCTGTATTCAGTCTGATAATTATCGGTCTTGGGGCGTACACCACATACCGGTCGGTGGTTTTTCCTGTCAGAAAGATGATAGAGCTGATGAAAAGGATAAGGGAAGGGAACCTGACAGTAAAACTTGCCCACAACAAACAGGATGAACTGGGAACGCTGGGTACCGAGTTTGACAGATTTGTTGAGTGGGTCAGGGATACATTTGTGCAGCTTTCAGACAGTGCAGGTGAGGTCTCAAGAAATTCCACAGTCCTCATAACAGACCTTACTGTAACAAAGGAGAAAAACGATAGAATCCAGAGAAAAGTACTCCACCTTGCCGTCTCATCAGAGGTACTCTCCCTTTCTGTGGATAATGTAAACAGGCATATAAAAAACGTATATGAGACGGTAAAAGAGGTTGAGAATCAGGCGGTTGAAGGTTCTGATGTTATAGTTTCTTCAATAAATGAAGTAAAAACCCTTGCAGGGGAAGTGGTTGCACTTCAGGAAAATGTTAAGATACTGACAGACCAGTCTGAGAAGATAAAAGAGGTTGTTAATACCATTAAGGCTATAGCCGACCAGACTAATCTTCTTGCCCTGAATGCTGCCATAGAGGCTGCAAGGGCTGGTGAGGCAGGAAAGGGATTTGCCGTTGTTGCCGATGAGGTGAGGATGCTTGCCAATAAAACGAAACTGGCAACAGAGGAGATTGGCAGTATAGTAGAGACCATATCAGGTTCTATGAAATCCCTTGCAGAAAATCTTGAGGAAAAGGCCAGAAGGGCTGAGGAAGTTCAGAAAGTAATGGGAGCCTCGTGTATAAGCATAAAGAAAATCAAGGAAAGTATAAAAATAATTACGGATATAGCCAGTGAGATTTCTGTACTTGTTGAGGAACAGGAGGAATCCCTTGATGTTGTCAAGGAGGAGATAGTAGGTGTCAGTGAAGATATGAACAGGTTTAACAGCATATTCAGGGAACTTGAGACCAGTGTCATTAACACGGAAAAAACAGTTGATGGAATAATAGAGATGATATCCCGTTTTGAGCTGGGGAAGGAGACACTGATAGACAGGGGAAGAATTCTGTTTATGGAATGGATAATCTCAATACCGGAAGCTATCAGTGCGGATACGGTAAAAAAGCTGAATCAGACAGAGCTCTACAGATGGCTTGAAGAGGAGTTTAAGGGCTTTGCCCTCCAGAATAACCTTGAAAACTACTACAGAAAACTCCATTCTGATGTTCTCCAGATAGATTCTCTAATAGAGGAAATTAGCAGGAAAAAGGATGAGGAAGAGGTGTTCAGAAAACTGAAATCCCTTATACACAGTTTTATGGACACACTGGGGAGTATAAAAAAAGAGTTGAAGGTAAAAAATGGACGGACTAATACCTGAAGGCAGAAGATATACAGGACAGATTACTGTCAAGAGGTTCTGCGACAAATTTGGTATTAATATGGACTTTGATATTATTTTTAGTGGTAACGTGTCACCTGTAGACACAGACAGAATAGAAATCACCCGTTTAAATCCTTACCAAGTAAAGGGTATACTGGAAAAAGAAAAAAAGTTCCAGCTTTACATTACCAGGGAAAATCGGACATACGTTGCCTCAGCCTCCATTGAGTCTGTTTCAGACAGGAGCATAATCACAAAGATAAAAAAGTCAGGTATATACAGGGACAAGAGGAGGTTCCACAGATTCCATTTCTGTTGCAGGGACCTTGGGGATCTCGTTCTGGAAAAAAACGGGAAAATACTGTGCGATACAGCCTGTGTTTACGAGTTGAGCAGGTCAGGTCTTGGCATTATAAATCCCTGTATGGACTCTATTGGTGAGGGGGACGTTATAACCGTTATAAACCCTTCCGACGGACTGAGTATTGGAATGAAAATACTCCACATCAAGAACGAGGGCAGATTTCAGGTGCTTGGGGGAGAAATCATCAGCTCAAATCTGAACTTGATTAATTACGTGATAAAGAAATATATTAAAGTATCAGAAGAATTAATTTTGAAAACGGGATAGATAAAAAGTGCCTGAAGAAAAAAAAGACAGTAAAAATCTTAAGGGTCCGGAGAAAGCTGCCATTCTGCTTTCACTCCTTCCTGAAGAAGCTACGGTAACAATATTTAAGCATCTGAAGGAGCACGAGATAGAAAGGCTGATAAAACAGATTCTCAGTATAGAACCCCCATCAAAGGAGCTGGCAAAACAGATTCTTGAAGAGGCCTTTGAAAAACTGAAAGAAGTGGCTCCTATAAAAATAGCACCGGACAACCTGAAAAAGATACTGGAACAGGCCCTTCCCCCTGATAAGCTTGAAAAACTGCTGGCAGAAACACTGACTGTTGAAGAGGGAAAGGCCATCTTCAGGGAACTTGAAAAGATGGACCCTAAGTTTGTGGCAAATATCATCCAGAATGAGCATCCACAGGTGATAGCCCTCATCCTCTCTCAGCTCAAACCTGTCAAGGCAGCTGAGATTATCCAGTATCTGCCAAAGAGACTCGGGGTTACAAATGTTCAGGAAGAGGTCATAAAAAGAATCGCCTCAATAGAGAAAATATCAAGTGATATGCTCAAAATAGTTGCCAGTACACTGGAAGAGGAACTTCTTACCATCGGTGCCGGAAAGGAAGAAACATTAAGCGGTGTTGATATAGCAGCCGAAATTGTAAATGTACTACCAAAAGAACTGGGGCAGGAGATTCTTGAGGAAATCAGAAAAGAGAACCCATCCCTTGCTGATACGATTGAAGAGAAGATGTTCAAGTTCGAGGATATTGTCAAACTGGACAACAGGGCTATTATTGAAATACTTAAGGTTGTTGATAAAAATGACCTGCTTATTGCCCTCAAAGGAGCACCGCAGGAAATACTGGACAAGTTTTTATCAAATATGTCCAAAAGAGCTGCACAGATGTTCCTTGAGGATATGGAGATACTTGGACCTGTTAAAAAGTCCGATGTGGAAAATGCACGGAAGAAAATTATTGCCACCATTAAGGGTCTTATAGAGAAAGGTGTTATTGAGTACGGTGCAGGTGAAGAAATGATTTAGGAGCCTGAATAATGTCAGATGAGTTTCTCTCCCAAGAGGAGATAGATGCTTTATTAGGCGGGGAAACAGAAGAAAAAGAAGAGGTTGAAGAGAAACCTTCGGTAGCCCCTTTTGATTTTTCGGAAGTTGAACATATAAAAAAGGGCGGTCTGCCTGGATTTGAGCTGATATTTGAACGGTGGATAAAGGTATTCAGGGAAGAGGTAAGGAAGATTCTCCCAAGGATAAATATGGTAACAAAGGAAAATATATACATAACCAGATTCCAGAATTTTATGCTCAAGATACCACTACCTTCCAGTTATACCATTTTTTCCATGAGACCCCTTAAAGAAAGTGCCCTCCTTGTTGTTGACTCGAGACTTGTTTTTACGGTTATAAGTGTTTTATTTGGAGGACCTGCAAAACCGTTCAAAGTAGAGGGCAGGGAGTTTACCAAACTTGAGATGAGGGTTGTAGAGGATTTTATCAATGCTGCCCTCAAAACATACGAACAGGTATGGGATGCATTCTACCCTGTGATGGTTGAGGTCAGGTCTATAGAGCTTAACCCCAGCCTTGCAAGGATTGTATCACCAAACGAAAAGGTTATTATAGTTGAGTGTAAAATGGATATAGACGGGTATGAAGCCCCTTTTTACTTCTGTTTTCCCCAGAGTATGTTTCTACCGATAAAGGATATAGTTTACTCCCAGGTGGCATTCGCCGAGGACCCTGTATGGAAAAAGAGTATTGAAGAAAAAATTCGTAAGACTAATGTAAGACTGGGTTTTGAACTGGTTAAGATGAAACTGAAAATCAAGGATATTCTGGAATGGGAAGAGGGGACGGAGCTTATGCTTTATGTCTCTCCAGACCAGGAATTCAGGTTGTTTGTGGAGGATAAGCACAAGTTCTACGCAAAACTGGGTAAACTGAATGATAAGTATGCTGCAATGATTACAAGACCTGTATTTGAAGAGGAAGAGTGATGTCTGAGGAAGAAAAGAAGGAAAACCAGCAGGAAGAAGAAGAGATAGACCAGGAGAAGCTGGCCGAAGAGTGGGAAAAAATGGCCCAGCAACCGGCTGAGTCTGCCGGTGAAGAGTCCTCTGAAGAGGAAGAGGTAGACCAGGAAAAACTGGCACAGGAATGGGAACAGATGGCACAGCAAGCCAGCCAAGAATCGACAGAAGAAGAGGTTGACCAGGATAAGCTGGCTGAAGAATGGGAAAAAATGGCCCAGGGGGAATCTGCACCCCAGCAGGAAGACCTGGCCAGTGAATGGGAAAAGGCGCTGCAGGAATCACAGCTCCAGCCACAGCCTGAGATGGAGAGTTTCGAAAAGGAAAAACTCGACCTCCTTATGGACATTCCACTGGAGATTTCGGTGGAAATCGGCAGTACAACAATGCCTCTTGAGGAAGTACTGAAACTTAACCCAAACAGTATTGTTGAGCTTGATAGATACATAAACCAGCCTGTGGACATAAAGGTAAACGGCAAACTGATAGCAAAAGGGGAACTGTACACAGTTGAGAACAACTTCGGTATAAAAATCACCAGTATAATTACCGTTCAGGAGAGGATGAAACTCCTCACCGACGAAAACAGCTGATAATCATTTAAAGAATTTCCTGTATTTTACGAATTATTTATAAAATTCCCAGGGATGGCAGAAGATGGCACTGAATTTCCAGCCTATTTATGTACTGGCTTCAGGTGGTGAAAGGGCACTTGAGAATCTGAATACCACGGCCAACAATCTTGCCAATGTGAACACCCCCGGGTTTAAAAAACTCCTGCTCAGGGAAATGAGCCAGTACCTGCCAGAAAACAAGGGTGATGCCTCCCATCTGTTTGTTTTTCCCAGGTTCAACGACACACCTGTTATAACAACACAGGGAAACCTCATAAGAACGGAAGCACCCCTTGATTTTGCCATATTCGGGGAAGGTTTTTTTGCCGTTGAAACACCCCAGGGAATCAAGTACACAAGAAACGGCCACTTCCTCAGAAACGGTGAGGGATTTCTTGTAGACTCAAATGGTAACTACGTTCTTAATGATGAAGGGAAGAGAATAAAACTTGATGACATAAAGGCGAAGATAACCGTCGTTGATGACGGAACAATATATCTGGGTTCTGAGGTGGCAGGAAGGTTTATGATAAGGAACTTCACCGCCGTAAGGCCGGACTCTGAAAGCTACTACATACCTGACCAGACAAAAAATGCCCAGGAGATACCTGCCAGCTATACGGTAAAACAGGGGTATCTGGAACAGTCCAACGTAAACGGTATTGAATCAATGATTGAGCTTATAAACGCCCAGAGGCGTTTTGAGATTTATGGAAATCTAATCAGAAGTCTTGACCAGATGGAACAAAAAAGCAATGAAATAGGAAGGGCATAAAAAGGAGAGGAGCCATGATTAGAGCACTCTGGACATCAGCATCAGGAATGCAGGCACAGCAGACGAACCTGGATGTGATATCCCATAATATCGCAAACGTCAACACCGTAGGATTTAAAAGAAGCAGGGCAAATTTTGAGGACCTTATATATCAGGACCTTAAAGACCCCGGTGTTATGAGCTCAAACGAGACAAGGGTCCCATCAGGTATACAGATAGGACTGGGTGTAAAGCTGTCTGATGTATCAAAGGTTTTCATACAGGGTAGTCTGATAAAAACCGATAAACAACTGGATATTGCCATACAGGGTGAAGGGTTCTTCAAGATTGAGCTACCTGGAGGTGGAGAGGCCTACACAAGGGCCGGAAATTTCCAGATTGATAACGAGGGGTATGTGGTTACACCAAATGGATATAAGCTCTCCCCAAACATTCAGATTGCATCTCCTGAGACACTGATTAGTATTAACATAAGCCCGAATGGAAAAGTATATGTTGTAAGGAATGAGGGTGGACAGCAGACCGTTGAAGAGCTGACAGACATAAAGCTTTACAAATTCATAAACCCTGCCGGCTTAAAAGCGATAGGGGAAAATCTGTTTGTCAAAACAGAGGCTTCAGGTGACCCTGTTGAAGGTGACCCAAACACAGACGGTTTTGGTAAGCTTGCACAGGGATTCCTTGAGGCATCCAATGTAAATATAGTGGAGGAGATGGTAAATCTTATCGTTGCCCAGAGAGCCTATGAGATTAACTCAAAGGGTATTATTACTGCAGATGAAATGCTCAGAACAGTTGGAACCCTCAAATCTTAGTAAGCTTTTTCTGGTTTTTCTGGTTTTATTCCATTTAGCATCTGGCAAAACGGTACTCCAGCTGAAAAAAGAGGTAACAGTTGAAAAATCCAGGGTCAGTCTGTCAGATATAGCTGTAATTCGCTCTGATAGTGATTCCTTTGCAGATTACCTTGGCAGTCTTACCGTTAGGAAAGGTCTGAAACCCGGGGATTCATTCACCATAACAAAAAAACAGATAGAAAATCTCCTTAAAAAGAACTACGTGAATGTATCTGAAATCCTGATTAATGGTGAAAAAACAGTTGTAAGAAGGAAAATAATAAAACTGGGCCCACAGGAGATTGAAAAAAGGGTCAGGGTGTTCCTGAAGGAGAGGTATCCAGACATAAAGGTAGACGAGGTAAGATTTTCTTACAGGGAAAAGATTTTCCCTACCCCTTACAGGCTTGTTCTTGATGAGAGGTCAAAAACATCAAGTTATATATATCTGACAGGAAGGGTGATTTCCGGAGGTAAAATTGTAGACAGGATTAATATTTCCGTCAGGTATAGACAGTTTGCAGATGTTGTATTTGCAAAGAGGGACATCCTGAAAGGTGAGACCATAACCATTGAAGACGTTATTGTAAGGAAAACAGAAAAGAAGGCCGGCTATATCACAGACATTAAATCTGTTATCGGTGCACGGGCAAAAACAAATATTCCTTCCGGTAAACCACTAAAGGTATCCATGGTGGAACCGGACTACCCTGTTAAAAAGAGAAGTTATGTAAAAGTGATTTACGACCGAAATGGTATTAAGATTGAGATTACTGGTATTGCTCTGGAAAATGGTCTGAAAGGGCAGGTTATTAAGGTAAAAAATCCATCAACCGGGAAAGTGCTGTCATGCAGGGTGTTGGGAAAAGACACAGTCTTATTTATAGGTGGTATGTGATATTACTGGGGGGGTTCCTGTTTGTTTCCTGTGCCCAGAAACAGACCACCCTTAAACCCTTTGAGCCTGTACCACCGGAAATAGTTGCTGAAGAGCCTGTATCCCCTCCAGGTTCACTGTTTACAGAGGCGACGGCCACAAACCTCTTTTCCGACGATAAGGCCTATCAGGTCGGTGATATTATTACCATTAAGGTGATGGAAAATATCTCCGGTTCAGGAAGTGCAAACAGCCAGTCAAGCAGAGATACATCTGTAAATCTGGACTTTCCGTCCCCTACGCTGATGGGTAAACCCCTGGTAAACCAGCAGCCAATTGCAGGTATGAATGCCGGCTCTAAAAATAACTTCAAAGGAACAGGAAAAACAGACAGAAAGGCAAGTCTAATTGCAACCATCTCTGCAAGGGTCGTTAAGGTGTACCCAAACGGAAATCTGTTTATCGTCGGGAAAAAAATCATAAAAATAAATGAAGATGAGCAGGTATTGAGGATATCAGGCATTGTTGAACCGACCAACATAGAGCAGGATAACTCCATACTCTCATCCCGGATTTCAGATATGTACATAGAGTACAACGGAAAAGGCTTTATAGCGGACAATCAGCGTCCCGGCTGGCTTGCCCAGTTTCTTTCAAAAATCTGGCCATTTTAGGGGGTAAAGATGAGACCTTCTGTGGTTTTTCTTCTCCTGCTTATTATTTCTGCATACACGTACGCTGGAAATCTGGTGAAAATCAGGGATGAAGTTAATGTGATGGGTGTCCGTACAAACTACCTTATCGGATACGGTATTGTTGTGGGTCTCAAGGGAACAGGAGATGGAACAACCACAAGGTACACCCTTATCAGTATAGCCAATATGCTGAGGAAAATGGGTATTTACATAGACCCGGCACAGGTAAAAACAAAAAATGCCGCAGCTGTTATGGTAACGGCAAACCTTCCACCTTTTGCAAAAACCGGAATGACATTTGATGTTACTGTTGCCTCCCTGGGTGATGCCAAGGATATAGGAAACGGTGTTCTGATAAGGACTCCCCTTTTTGGACCTGATGGAAAGGTGTATGGATTTGCCCAGGGTTCTGTATCTACAGGAGGTGGTTTTTCCGAATCCAACAAAGGTGGGAAAATCACTAAAAACTTTCCTACCACCGGGGTTGTCGTAAACGGGGGTATAGTTGAAAAGGACCTTCCATTTGATTTCAGCAGAATGAAACAGCTTGTCCTTACCCTCAAAAGACCTGACTTCTCCAGGGCGCTGGAAATACAGGATGTTATAAACAGCCACTTTGGTAAAAAGATTGCAAAAGCAGTCGATGCAACAACCGTGAAGGTCTCCTTTATCCCCGGGAAGGACCCTGTTGAGATGGCAGGGGAGGTACTGAATCTGGAAATAAAAACGGACTCTGAGCCAACAATAGTTATATACGAAAGGACGGGAACTGTGATAATGAGCGGGGATATAAAAATCGACGCCCCGATATACGTTTCCCACGGAAATATTTATGTTGCCGTTGAGAAAAAACCGGTGGTTTCCCAGCCTCCACCCCTGTCAGGGGGAGAAACGGTTCAGACAGAGCAGGTTCAGACAACGGTGGTGGAGGAAAAGGGTAGAATCTTCGCCATAGAATCACCGAGACTGAAAGACCTGGTTGAGGCCCTGAACGATATGGGTGTATCCCCAAGGGACCTTATTGCGATTATCCAGGCAATTAAAAATACAGGAAAACTACACGCAAAAATAGTAATTATGTAAGAGGGGAATAAATTATGTTTAACCCTGATGTGAAAATAAGACCCTACTGGGATGTGAAAGATATCTCCCAGTTAAGGGAGCCGGAAGAAATTGCAAAAGAGTTTGAGGCTATGTTTATAAGAATGGTTCTGAAAGAATTCAGAAAAAGTCTTGACGGAGGTATATTTTCAAATTCCTTTTCATATAAAATGTATATGGACATGTTCGACATGCAGATAGCGGAGGCTATAGCATCTTCTGACCAGATAGGTATTAAGCAGTACGTACTTGATGCAATTAAAGCCTACGAAAAATACTCATCTGGAGAGTAAATGGGCGAGACCCTCAATGCACTTTTTAATAAACTGAACCAGTATTCCGACGCAATTGTCGTTGTTCTGATTATCACGATACTGGGGGCGATGGTTCTGCCTGTTCCCCCATTCCTGCTGGACATACTACTTACAGCCAGTATAACATTTTCCATTGTCATATTGATGACCACACTGTACGTCCAGAATCCCCTCCAGCTTTCCTCGTTTCCCTCCCTGCTACTGATTGCGACACTTTTCAGATTATCACTTAACGTTGCCACAACAAGGAGGATTCTACTCCACGGTCATGAGGGGCCGGATGCAGCTGGACATGTGATACAGGCCTTTGGTGAGTTTGTTGTTGGTGGGAGTTACATAGTAGGTGCAATTGTTTTCGTGATACTTGTGACCATAAACTACATCGTGATAACAAAGGGAACAGAAAGAATCTCTGAGGTTGCAGCCAGATTCACCCTTGATGCCATGCCCGGTAAACAGATGGCAATAGATGCTGACCTTAATGCAGGAATTATAGATGAAGTGGAGGCCCAGAGAAGAAGGGCACAGATTCAGAAAGAGGCAGATTTTTACGGTGCGATGGATGGTGCGTCCAAATTTATCCGTGGAGATGCTGTTGCAGGTATTATCATCGCCATTGTCAACATACTGGGTGGTCTTGCCATCGGTATTCTGCAGCACAATATGGACCTCCAGACCGCCCTGAAAAATTTCACACTTCTGACTGTTGGTGATGGACTTGTATCCCAGATTCCTTCGCTGATAACATCGACAGCTGCCGGACTGATGGTAACCAGGGCTGTATCGGAGGAAAACCTCGGTAGAGAAGTTTTCCAGCAGCTCACCAGCTTTCCAAAGGCCCTTTACATGGCTTCAGGTTCTATTTTTGCCATGGGAATCGTTCCTGGAATGCCCTTTATACCATTTATGCTTCTGTCCCTCCTGATAGGTATAACGGCGTTTATGATGAGCCAGCTGATTAAAAAGAGACAGGAGCAGGAAGCAGAAGAAAAGGCAAAAGAACTTCTCAAAACTGCAGAGAAAGAAGAGGAAGAAAAACCGGAAGATATGCTTCCCCAGCCGGAGCTTATATCGTTTGAAATCGGCTATGCCCTCATTCCTTATGTTGATGAATCCCAGAACGGTGAGATAGTCAAACGAATCAGGTCTCTCAGAAAACAGCTGTCCAGAGAACTGGGAATTATCATTCCCCTTGTCCATATCAAGGATAACCTTGAGCTGAAGCCCGGGGAGTACAGAATTCTTATCAGGGATATTGAGGTGGGAAGGGGAGAGATACAGCCTGACAAATACCTTGCCATAGACACAGGCTCAACAAAGGGTAAGATAGACGGAATTCCAACAAAGGAACCTGCTTTTGGTCTTGATGCTTACTGGATTGATGAATCACTGAAGGACAAGGCAAAAATGCTTGGTTACACAGTTGTTGATATTCCAACAGTTGTTGTTACACATCTGTCTGAGGTTATCAAGAAACACGCCCACGAGGTTCTGGGAAGAAGTGAAACGAAGCAGCTTATCGATTCCCTTGCATCCAGATATCCTGTGGTCAAGGAGATTGTTCCTGAACAGGTTCCTCTTAATATTATCCACAGGGTTCTACAGAACCTCCTCAGGGAAGGTGTTCCTGTAAAAGACCTTCTGACAATTATTGAAACCCTTTCGGACAACATCACAAAGACGAATGACCCTGAAATTCTCACAGAGTTTGTCAGACAGGCACTTGGCAGGATGATAACATCCCTGTACCAGAAAGATGGGATTCTGTACGCCCTCACCCTGGGACCAAAAACAGAAAATTACATCATGGAGAAGATTCAGGAAAACAACGGTTCCCTTCCTCCTTTTGAGCCTACATTTGTCCAGAAGTTTGTCCAGCAGCTTACACAGCAGTCCCAGCAGTTTGTACTGAAGCAGGCAACACCTGTACTGCTGACATCACCGGCCACAAGGAGATTTGTCAGGAAGATTATAGAGCCTTACCTGCCTGATTTTGTGGTGTTATCCTACGCTGAGATTGAACCGAAAGTTAAAGTAAATGTGTTAGGAGTGGTAGACCCATATGGAGATTAAGGTATACGAAGGGTACGACCTGGAAGAGCTTATTCAGAAGGCGAAGGAAGAGCTTGGTGATGATATCAAGATTCTCCATTACGAAACGGTGGAGGAGAAGAAGTTTTTCTTCTTTAAAGGGAAGAAAAAGTACAAGCTGTTCGTGGAAACCGTAGATGATGAGGAGCTTGTAGAGCCGGTGGTTAAGTTTGAGGAGCTTCTCGAGAAGGTGGAAGAACTGATAGACAGAAAAATAAAGACAAATCTGCCGAGACTGGCCCAGAATATGGCAACACCTGACTCACTGCCACCCCATATCCAGCCAAATGGTACTGCCACTGTGAACTTCGGTGAGTTTACAGGGGATGCCCTCCACCTTCTTAACCAGCTTGTCAGTAAGGATGTTCTGCCGGATGTGGCTGTGAAATTGGTGAAAGAGGGATGTGGTCTTGATATAGATACAAACAAATGGGACCTGAACACCGTTACAGAGAGGGAGGCCCTGATAAAGGGAATAAACAAACATATAAAGTTTACCGGTGCATTTGACAGAACAGAGGATGGACTGAAGATATTTGCGTTTATAGGGCCTACAGGAGTTGGAAAGACAACAAACCTGTTTAAAATTGCCTCGCAGCTGGTTATAGATAAAAAGAAAAAGGTGGCTGTGATAAGTACCGACACATTTAAGGTGGGTGCATCCCATCAGGCAAGGACCTATGCAAACATCCTGAACATACCCTTTTACTCCATATCCGAATCAAAGAAACTCAGGAATACCATTGAAGAGCTGAAAACATTTGATTTTATACTTATAGATACAGTGGGAAGAAGCCATTACGATTACTGGAGACTTGGAGAGATAAAGGAGATTCTCAGTGGACTGGAGGAAGAGATAAACCACGTCCTTACAATTTCATGTAATTACAAAAATGACGATGCCCTTGAGGTTGTCTATAAATACCAGACATTCTTCCCGATTCATTCCATATTCTTCACAAAGATTGATGAGACATTAAAACCAGGGATACTGCTGAATCTTCCTGTGGAAACGAAATTGCCTGTTTCTTACATCAGTACAGGACAGAGGGTTCCGGAAGACCTGAAAATACTTACCCCTGAAGCAATTGCCACATATATCCTTGGAAGTTAACCGGAGGACGGTATGGAGTCTCAGGCAAAAGGACTGTTGAAGCTTGTTAATGAGAGGAAAATAAACAGGAACACAAAATTCCTCGCTGTGGCCAGTGGAAAAGGAGGGGTAGGTAAAACAAATTTTGCTGTTAATTTTGCCTACATTCTGGCAAATGATTTCAATAAACGGGTATTACTTATTGATGCTGACATTGGTATGGCCAATGTCCACATACTTGTGAATGTAAATACCAAAAAGACATTAAAGGACATACTGAATGGGGAAAAGATTGAGGATATAATATTCACAACAAGGAACTTTGATATCCTCCCTGGATTTTCCGGTATAGATGCGATAAATGAGGTTGAGGACAGTGCGGTTTTCAGATTTGTCCAGAATCTGAATGATATTTCGGAAAACTACGACTACATAATAATAGATACCGCAGCCGGAATAGACAACAAGGTGATTTCATTTATAAGAGCCTCCTCAAAAACCTATGTAATAACCACCCCTGAACCTACAGCAATCATGGATGCATATGCCCTTATAAAATCCATGAAAAAACTGTACGACTACTCTGACTTCAAGATAGTTGTAAATATGGCAAAAAACGAGGAGGAAGGTATAGAAACCTTTGAGAGGCTCAGGGCATCTATAAAGAAGTTCCTGGATACAGATATAAAGCTGGCAGGGGTTCTACCTGCAACAAAAAACATCCAGAAAACTGTAAAGAAGAAACAGATAATATCCGAAGTTTTTCCTTCGGAGAAATTTGTTCTTCAGCTCAGAAGGATTGCTGCCGATGAAGTAGGAGAGCCACCTCCACCGGTTAAAGAAAGTTTCTGGGAGAAGGTGGTTAACTTCCTGAGAAAAGATTAAAAATGAAAGATAGAGACAAGCTTATACTGGAAAACCTGTCCCTGGTTAAGAAGGTGGCCAGTAAGATTTATTACAGGCTACCAAAAGGGGATATTGAGTTTGATGACCTGGTAAATGTTGGGGTTATAGGACTTATAAAGGCCATAGAAAAGTACAATAAGGATAAGGCAAAGTTCTCAACCTATGCCTACATAAAGATAAGGGGAGAGATTCTTGATTATCTGAGGAGTCTTGATATTGTTCCAAGAACTGTAAGGGACAAGATAAAAAAAGAAAAACCCATCGAAGAGGGAAAACCTGTCCCTGTTTCCAATACCGCCGTAATGGTCAGTATAGAAAAAGCCCTTTCCTCTGATGACAGTTTCAGGATTATTGATACTCTTGTATCTTCAAGGGAAACCCCGGAGGAAGAGGTTATAAGGGAAGACCAGAAGGAAAAGCTCCTTGAGGCCATACAGATGCTGTCGGAGAAGGAAAAAAAGGTCCTCCAGATGCTGTATTTTGAGGAAAGGGACCTCAAGTCGGTGGCAGAAGAGATAAATGTCTCTGTTTCAAGGGTATCACAGATTAAATCGGAAGCCGTAAAAAAACTGAGGAACTACCTGCGGATATAAACTACCAGTTTTCTTTAAGGCTTCTCAGTCTTGAAGCCTTGTCAGATTCCTTCTTGGCGGAAGGTGGTCTGTAGTAATTGGGAAGGTCCTTGACATCTTTTTTGTAGTAATTTGGGAGTTTGTTCAGGGAGCCTTTGTAGTAGTTGGGGGCATTTTCCGGTTTGCCTTTATAGTATCCGGGGGTCTTTTTTATATCCCCTTTGTAGTATCTGGGTTTACCTGTGGACATCTTCTCATACAGAAAATATCCCAGCCCACCAATGCTGAAAAACAGTACAGAAAGTATAAGTATAAAACCTGCCTTACCCATAATCATCACCTACCAGTTTTAATATCGTTCATTATCGCCTCTGTTCAAGGTTTAATTAAGTTTTGCTTTCAGACGAAAAATTAATTAAATTTATCCTGATAAAAGTTATGAATGTAATTAAAACTTTAGCAGTCCAGGGTCTTGTAAATAAGAAGGCATCCAGACAGAAAGTAAAGGGGGATTTATTTGCCTCTATATTTGAGGCAATGAAAAAACAGCCCACCGTTGCTGTCAATGACAAAAACAAAAATTTAAACCTGTCTGCCGGTAGCAGAATACAGGAAGAGTTCAGGGAAGATGCTTTAAAAAACAGTGTCAGAAATCCTCTTCCATCAGAAGAAAAGGCTACCAATAAAAAGGTTTCCGAAAAATCCCTGCCTGAGTTTGTCTTCCATGGAAAAACCCCTCTGTTTTCCCAGACGGAAACGGTTCCGGAAAGAAAGTCCCCTGTCAGAGGTAACAGCCCGGGCTCTGGAGAGAAAAAAAACAGCATAGTAAATATCCCCTCTCCTGAAAGTGGAAAAGTCCTGATTACAAACCCATTTAATGGAAAAATCACAGAAACAAAGAAGTCTCGAAATATACACCCATTAACATCGGATAAGCAGGTACACCCAGAAAAAAAACAGGAAGAAGGTAACCACTTTAAAGGGCAGGTATCCCTTTTGAATGGTGCTGCTGTAGTGCAACATTCCACAGAAAAAACCGTTCGACCACAGGACGATAAACTCCCCGGTATATCCCAGCGGTCTGAGAAAGAACAAAAAACAGAAAAAAGTAATACATACCACATAGAAACACCGGTGGAGGAAAAGCAGATAAAGCGGGAAAAAGAAATCCCCCTTCATAATGTACATGGCTCCAATAACCGGGAAGATAGGAGGAAGATAGCAGAGAAACCCCTTCAGGAGGTAAAGGACGGAGACAGGATAGGGTCTGTCCCGGAGCCCGGTGAGAATTTTGCTGTCCAACAGCGTGCAACCACTATCTCTGTTTTCCAGGGAGAAAACAGGGAGGAATTAAACAGGCGTAAAACTCTACAGGATAACGGCAAAACCGTAGAAAGACCGCCTGTTTTAACAGGAAGAAAAAAAGAAAAGGTAGAGGATATAAAGGCTTATACTGCTGGAACATCCCGGGAAAATCAGCATCCCAGACAGAACACAGAAGACATAAAGACAGAACTTCAACCTGAATTCAAACAGGAACTTCCCGTGGAAAACAGGGTAAGGGTTGAAAACAAAACCGGAGAAAGATTCCAGGTTAACCTGCCAGAAAACCGGAAGGAAAATTTCCGGATGGCTACGGCAGTAGAACCCGATTCCAGTCAGATATCCCAGAATGCAGACCACAGGTTAAAAAGCCCATTAGATTTCCATGAAAATGCCCATTCCAGCCATACAGGATTAGTCCAGGGGAAAAGGGATATAAAAAAGCATCTGAACAGGAAATCCATAGACATCACCCAACACGGTGTCAGAGATAACCACCATACAGTAAAAGATGACAGGAAAATAAAGCAGGAAATGGCAGATAACTTTCCTGAGCATCAGACAGGATACACACCTCCGGTTTCAGAAAGGGAACAGAATGTAAAAAACCACAGGATGGAAACGGCAGGGGGTATCGGTAAAGGTGATACTGTCTCTTCTGTAACATCAAACCATCACAGCGGAAACGGCTCTACCGGACAGGACAGTGGAGAGACGGAAGGCTTTTACCATGCATCTGGTGGCAGGGAAGAAATTATGGAAGACAGGAACGAGAACAGTTTTCACAGGAATCTTACACTGAATCTGAAACTTGATGGATTATCCCTCAGGGCAAGATACAACGGAATGAAACTTGACTTATCCCTGATGCTCAAAGATGTAGGAAACATACAGATTCACCAGCTTTCTGGGGAGCTTTCACAGATAATACAGGAAAGCGGGATAGAAAATTACATACTGAGAATCAGAGACAGGGAAAAGGAATACAGGGCATTTTCAGAAGGTAAAAAGGCAATACACCAAACATCAAACAAGGAAATAAATGTTAGGGCTTAGGATAATTATCCCGATTTTCTTGATTGCTGTCCTTTTTTCCCACGCTCAGGAAGACAAAAAGCAGGCAGATAATCCTGCCCCACCTACCGTTGTGGAGGAAAAAAAGGAAGAAAAGAAGCCGGAATATACCCCTGAGGAACTGAAGGAGTTTGAAGAGGAGTATAAACTTGCTGTTCTGATGTACAATAGAGGTTCTTACTACACGGCACTGAACATACTTTCCAAGATTGTGAATGACAGATACAATCCCTATTATCCCCAGGCACTGTTTCTTTCAGCAAAAATCTATCTGAATTTGGGAATAAAAACAGGGATAAAGGAATTTCTCCAGAAGGCACTGTACTACATAAACACCTATTCTTACTCTGTAGAAAATCCCTTTACATGGGATTTTTACTACACAAAAGGAATTATCTACGAGAACCTCTTCATGTACGAAAGGGCCCTTGCCCTTTATAAAATGGCATTTGCCCTTGCAGACACACCCCGGAAACAGTTTAAGACTGTGATTGCAATCCTAAGGACCGCAGCCTGGTTAAAGAGGATGGATATTATCACCCGTTACATAATACTGGTAAACCTTGAGCAGCTATCTGAGAAGGAGAAGAAGGAGTTTGAATTTGTCAAAGGCCTTGTAGAGTTCCAGAAGGGAAACTACAGGGAGGCGGTAAAATATCTGATTCCTGTTTATAAAACCTACGAACAGTATCTGATTGAAAATCCAAACTATTATCTTATCCTCGGTGAGGCTGCCTACAGGGTTGGCAGTTATGATTTTGCAAAACAGATATTCAGAAGAATGATAAGCCTTGTAAAGGACGAATCTGTAATCAGGAAAGCACTGCTGCGACTTGGGGATATTGCCCTGAAAAAAGGGGACAAAATACTTGCATTTAATTACTACTACGAGGTGATAAAGAAATATCCCAATACAGATGAAGCAACAATAGCAAAACTCAAGCTGATAGCACTGGAAAGGGATAGTGAGATAAAAAGAAGGCTCCTCCTGACCGAGGATAAGGATTACATAGACCCTCTGGGATTTGTTCTGAAAACACTTATATCAAACAGAAATAACTATGTTGGCTTTTTTGCCCTGGGAAACTTTGGCTACATAGCCCTCAACTCAAAATCTGAAAAACTCTTTGATAAGCTTACCTGGGAACTTTCCCTGGTAAATGTCAGCAGGCTCAGGTACGAACATATAGAGTACATCCGGCAGCTATGGGCCCCTGAGATAAAAAAACTGCCCTATATGAGGGGCTGTAAACTGTTTAATGCCAACAAAAGATTTTTCTACCGGGTCTTTGGAAGGGATACGCTTCTGGTTCTGTATAATGACCTGAAGAAATGCGGAAAATATGAAACTGCCCTGGAACTTGCAAAATTCATAGCAAAAAAATGGAATGACGATAAATCACTCCTTGTCCTTGCAGATGCCTACTTCTCCAAAAGGGATTTTAACAGGTCCCTTAAAACCCTGGAAAAAATAAAAAACAGAAACTGCAGTTATTACATCCTGAAAGGCAAAAATCTTATATTCCTGAAAAAAGTAGACAGGAACCTTGAAAAGGATATCCTCAGGGTCTGCAAAACCGACTCCGTTGAGAAGTACATAATCCTCTCTTACATATCCGTGGAGCTTGGCAATCTAAAAAAAGCCGTGGAATACATAGATAAAGTGGTGGATAAACTGCCGGAATATTACAGGGATAACACCCTTGGCAGGATATTCCTCAGAAAACTGGTCTATGGACTGTTTGAGAAAAAGATGTACGGTGAAGCATTAAAGATTATCCTTCCGGTATCCGAAATACAGAAAGAGGACTGTGATTTAAATAGCTGGGTCCTTATAGCAGCTGTCCGTTCTGATAAGAAAGGGATAGCGGATGATTACTTTAAAAGGATTGAGGGATGCCAGACCCGCTGGAGTCTGGTGGCAAAAAATGTTTATCAGGACTACCTGATACTGGGGAGTTTGAAAAATGAGTGAGATATTCTCCCATATCGATATTCTTGAAGAAAAGGCATCATTCTTCCTCCAGAGGACAAAAGTACTGCAGGGAAATATCGCAAATGCAGATACACCCTTTTACAGACCGGTGGACCTGAAGTTTGAAAAGATAATCACACAACAGGTAAAGCTAAAGAGGACAAATCCGAAACATATGGACCCGTTCCCTGAGGTGGAGACCAGAATTGAGAAGGTTGAGATTAAAAACTTTACAGGATACGACCAGAACAGGGTAAATGTGGAGGAAGAACTGGCAAAACTGGCAGAAAGCTCAATTATGTATAAAACACTGCTTGAATCGATGAAAAAAGAGATGGCAAAACTGAAGTACGCCATTTCAGGTAGATAGGAGGGGTAAAGTATGATTTTTAAAGGGCTTGAGGTATCTGTAACAGGAATGGCAGCCCAGAGGATAAGAATAGACATTGCCTCCTCCAATCTGGCAAACGTAAACTCAACAAGGGCAGAAAATGGTCAGCCGTATAGGAGAAAGGTACCTGTTTTCCAGGCCATCCTTGATAAAGAATCTGAATTGCCCGTGTATCAGGTCAGGGTTGCAAGAATTGACCCGGACCCTACACCTTACAAAATGAAATACGACCCAAAGCATCCGGATGCAGGTCCTGACGGTTATGTGAGACTGCCAAATGTTGACCCGTTGAGGGAAATGGTTGATATGATGTCTGCCATCAGAACATACGAGGCTAACCTCACGGCGTTCAACACCCATAAAGACATGCTTTTAAAATCACTTGAACTGATAAAAGTCTAAATAAGGTGGTGATATAATGAGGATTGAGGGGTTACAGGATTTCGGGCAATTAACACAAAAAACAGAAAAAAAAGAGGTAAAATCATTTGGTGATGTTCTCAAAGAGTTCGTTGCCGACGTGAACAGTGACCTTAAATCGGCTAAAGAGGCCGAAAGGTTGATTGCAGAGGGTAAAGTTGAGAACCTTGAGAACCTGATGTACCAGATTGCCAAATCTGACATCTCATTGAGGCTGATTACAGAAATAAGGAATAAGGCACTGGAGAGTTACCAGGAAATAATGCGTATGCAGGTATAAGTTGGACATAAATAAAATCAAAGAGAAGGCTTTAGAGCTCGGAAAAAAATACGGAACGCCGAGAAATATTGCCCTTTTAACAGCCGGACTGTTACTCATATCCCTTCTTGCATTTGTGGCAATCCGTTCTGCCACCTCTGTAGAGTACGGTGTACTGTACACAAACCTGAATCCTGACGATGCAGGAAAAATACTGACGGTCCTGCAGGAGGAAAAGATACCCTACAAGGTTGAGGGTGGCGGAAGTATCATTCTTGTCCCAAAGGACAAAATTTACGAAATACGGCTGAAACTTGCAGCAAAAGGTCTACCTTCCAGCCAGACTGTAGGTTTTGAGATATTTGAGGAACCCAAGATGGGTATCACCCAGTTTCAGGAGAATGTAAACTACCTCCGGGCACTGGAAGGGGAGCTGGCAAGGACAATAAGACAGCTGGACCCTGTTCAGGACGTAAGGGTAAATATAGCCCTCCCAAAAGAATCGATTTTTGTGAGGGAAGAGGAAGAACCAAAGGCCTCTGTGGTTGTTAAACTCTGGCCAGGTAAGGACCTTACAAAGGAACAGGTTAAAGCTATAGTTTTCCTTGTATCCCACGCTGTTCCCAGATTAAAGGCAGAAAACGTCACTGTGGTTGATAACAGGGGAAGGGTTCTATCTGACCTCCTTGATGAAGACTCTGCCGTGGCAGCAACGGACAAAACCGTCCAGCTAAAGAAAAAACTTGAAAGGCAGATAGAGAAAAACATACAGTCTATGCTTGCAAAGGCCCTTGGCTCTGATAAAGTTGTGGTTAGGGCCTCTGTTGAGCTTGAGATTGCCAAGGTCAAGCAGAAAGATGAGATTGTAGACCCTGATAAAGTGGCTGTTGTAAGTGAAAGAAAGATACAGGAAAGATTACAGGAAAGGGAAACCCCTGCGGTAACACCCCCTGGCACAGCAACGAATGTACCCCCTGTACTGCAGGGTGGACAGACTGTGGTCACAAGGGACAAAACAAAGAAAGACCAGACAAAAAATTACGAAGTAACAAAATCGTACATAAGCACAGACAAAAATGTGTTCAAAATAAAGAGACTCAGTGTAGGTGTACTGATTGACGGAAAGTACGAAAAAGAGACAGATGAAAATGGAAATGTCAAATATAAATTCATACCCCGTTCCCCTGAAGAGATTAAAACATACGAATCCCTGATAAAAAGTGCAATCGGCTACAACCCTGAAAGGGGAGACCAGATAACTGTTGTCAGCGTTCCATTTGAAACCAAAGCCCAGGAACTTGAGGGCGAAAAACCCCAGCCTGTTAACTGGATTCTGGTGGCGGGTATAGGATTTCTGGTGCTGATTATACTCCTTGTTGCAGGCTTTATGGCCCTGAAGATTATAAAAGGAAAGAAGAAAGAGGAGATTTCACTGCCACCTGGTGTTTCCCCTGAAATGGCTGCCGGTGTATACGCACTCCACGAGAAGGAGATGGAGGAATTCAGACTGGAGAAGGAACCGGCTTTCCAGAGACTGGTTGAGATTGCAGAAGAATCCCCTGAACTTCTTGCAGACCTTATCAGTAAATGGCTGAAAGAAGAAGGTAAGTAAAGATGCCTTCACTGGATATAGAGGATTTCGGCCAGCCCCTTAAAAAGCCTCAATCCGATGAGATGTCCAAAGAGGAGATAGAGAAATACTACCAGAACCAGATTAAACAGATTAAACAGGAATATGAAAAAAAGTTAGAAGAATCCTACAAAAAGGGTTTCTCCGAAGGCTACAGCAAGGCAAGGGAAGAAGTATCCAGAGAACTTGAGGAAAAATGCAGGCAGGAAGTTGAGGAAAAACTGAGACTTCAGCAGAAACAGCTTAATGAAGAATTTCAGAATCTCAGGAATCAGATAACAGGCCTCCTCAAAGAGATTCGCAACAAGTACATGCAGCATGTACAGTTTACAGATGAACTGATTCTATCGGTTCTTGAAGAGATTATGGAGTATCTGTATGTAGACCCGTCCAATGTAAAATTTGTCTCGGATGAGATTGAAAAGATTATCGATGACCTGAAAACGGTACCATCAATAGTAGTAGAAGTTTCACCCCAGCTGAAAGAGTTCATAGGAGATGTGGGAGAAAATGTGAGAATCATTGAAAATAAAGAGAT
>JAADEU010000100.1 GCA_013153235.1 Aquificota bacterium
CCCAGCTAAGGTTTATGCTGTTGTAGTAATCCTTTACAGATTCAAGTATGTTAGGGTAGGCTTTCAGGTAAACATTTGCCTTTTTTGCCTTTATTTTTGAAGCATGCTTTTTGTTAAATGTCCACACACCAAAAAGGTTGTTTGCCTGTACAAAAAACCTTGAGCTGCCCCATCCACTTTCTATTGCGGCCTGTGCCAGAACTATGCTGACAGGATTTATGTTCAGCTTTGTTAAAAGCTCATTCAGACTGTCTGATTTGTATTTTTCAAGGAGCTTGCTGATAAGCTCCTCTTCCTGTGGAAGCAGTTCCTGATTATTCTCAAGTTTCTTTTTTACGTATTTCACAAACTCCCTGTACTGCTTCAGCTCAAAATTAACAATCAGAATTGAGGGAAGTACCATATCGATGAACTTCCTCTTTTTCAGGGCTACAGGAAGTGAGTCAAGGGATATGACCTTTGTGTAAACAACAGGTATAACCGCAGAGCAGTTAATCGGTACTATGTCTGTCGGTCTGTTGATTTCCTTATAGATTATATTTACCTTTTTGAATACAAATCCAGGCTTTTCTTTTATTATTTTTGTGGTCTTTACGTCATAAATAGCCTTTATCAGAACAACGGCAAAAAACAGGGTAAATAGAAATATAACGGTCTTTTCCCCGAAAGTAAGCCTTCTCAAAAAGATTCTAAATTTTATATAATTTGTTTTCATCACTCCACGCTACTAAAAAAAGTCTAAAAACATTATAAAATTATATGAATACTTTTCAGTGATAAATTTCATATTCGGAGATTTGAATGTTTAGAGGAAAGGTCAGACATATCCATTTTATTGGCATAGGCGGCTCTGGAATGAACGGTATAGCCCAGGTTCTCCTTAATCAGGGTTTTACAGTTTCAGGTTCAGACCTGAAGGAAAGCCAAACGGTAATTAACCTCAGGGAGATGGGAGCCAGGGTATTTATAGGACATGACCCTAAAAATGTGGAAGGGGCTGATGTTGTTGTCTATTCTTCAGCTGTAAAGGATGACAATCCGGAGCTTGTAAGGGCAAGACAGCTGGGTATCCCTACCATTCCACGGGGAGAGATGCTTGCAGAGCTGATGAGATTCAAATACGGAATTGCCATTGGAGGCAGCCACGGTAAAACAACAACCACATCAATGATTGGATTTATCCTGGGGAAGACGGGATACGACCCTACGGTGGTAATAGGGGGTAAACTTGAGGCGTATGGGAGTAACGCCAAACTTGGTTCAGGGGATTTTATTGTGACAGAATCGGATGAAAGTGATGGCTCCTTTTTGAAACTTACCCCTACAATAGTGTCCATAAACAACATCGACCAGGAGCATCTGGGCTTTTATAAAAATCTGGACGATATAAAGGATGCTTTCGTTGAGTTTGCAAATAAGGTACCTTTCTACGGGGCTGTAGCGGTAAACATAGATGACCCTAACGTTCAGGATATCCTCCCGAGAATAGAAAAAAAGGTGATAAAATTTGGAACCTCGGAAGACGCAGATATAAGGGCACACGATATAAGACTGGAAGACGGCAGGTACAGATTTAAGGTAAATGATTTCGGTGAGATACATCTATCTATCCCTGGACTGCATAACGTGTATAACGCACTGTCTGCAATCAGTATAGCCTACGAACTGGGCGTTCCTTTTTGTGTTATAAAAGAGACCCTTGAAAACTTCAAAAATGCAAACAGAAGATTTGAGATAAAATACTCAGGGGACATAACAATCATAGACGATTATGCCCACCATCCAACAGAAATAAGGGCTACACTTAAGGCTACCAGGGAGGTATATCCAGGCAGGAGAATTGTGGCTGTTTTTCAGCCCCACAGGTATTCAAGGGTTTTTTCCCTGTATGAAGAATTTGCCAAATCATTTGATATACCTGACATAACGGTAATCACCGAAATTTACCCTGCAGGTGAAAAACCCATTGATAGCGTAAGCGGTCAGAAATTATCCGAGGATATAAGAAAAAATACAGGAAAAACCGTCTATTACACACCGGACCTCCAGAAAACCGCAAACCTACTGAAAAATATTCTGAAAAAGGACGATGTCGTCCTGATAATGGGGGCTGGCAGTATAACAAAACTGTCAGATATGCTGAAAGAACTGATAGAGAATAAGAGGGAGCAGAGATGAATTTTGGCTTTGTAACCAAGGATAATATGTCCCTTCTTACAGACCTTTATGAGCTTACAATGGCACAGGTCTATTTTAAGAAGGGTATGAATAAAAATGCCATATTTGATTTTTATATCCGTCCTGCAAAAAACAGGTCATATTTTATAAATGCAGGACTGGAACAGCTTGTTTATTATCTATTGAATATCAGATTTACCGAAGGTCACATCCAGTATCTCAGGTCAACAGGGCTGTTTGAGGAGGATTTTCTGTCGTACCTGAAGAATTTCAGATTTACAGGAAATCTATACGCCGTTGAAGAAGGGGAGGTTATATTTCCAAACGAACCTGTTGTACAGGTGGAAGCCCCTATTATTGAAGCCCAGATAATAGAGACATTTGTAATAAACACCCTCCAGCATCCTATACTCGTTGCCACAAAGGCTATGAGGGCTTACTCTGTGGCAAGGGGCACTGTTCTTGTTGATTTTGGTCTGAGAAGAGCCCACGGAACAGATGCAGGTATGAAAGCTGCAAGGGCATCTTACATCGGTGGATTTGCCGGAACATCCAACGTCCTTGCAGGGAAGGAGTACGGTATTCCAGTATTTGGAACAATGGCCCACTCATTTATACTCGCCTACAGGGACGAGGTTGAGGCATTTAAGGACTTTACATCGGTTTATCCAGAAAATTCTGTTCTCCTTGTTGACACATACGATACTATACAGGGGGTTTACAACGCGGTAAAAGCCATACGGGAGCTTGGACTGAAGCATTTTAAAGGTATCAGGATTGACAGCGGGGATATCCTGACCCTATCAAAAAAGGCAAGGGAGATTTTAGACAGGGAAGGATTTAATGACGCCATAATAATAGTAAGTGGTGGTATAAACGAGTACAAAATAAAACAGCTCCTTGATGCAGGGGCACCTGTTGACGGATGGGGTGTCGGTACTGAGCTTGTGGTATCGGCTGACCTTCCTTATCTGGACTGTGCGTACAAGCTTGTTGAGTATGACGGCAGACCGGTGATGAAATTCAGTACAAAAAAGAAAACACTTCCGTATAAAAAACAGATTTATAGGATAGAAAAGAACGGCATATTGGAAAAGGACATCATCACCGTGTATAACGAGGAAGTTAAAGGGGGAATTCCACTGCTGAAGCAGGTAATAAAAAACGGTGAGCTTGTTACAGAACTTCCTTCCCTTGGACAAATCAGACAGAAAGCGATAAACAGCTTCCAGAAACTTCCAGATGAGCTAAAGAGCATAGAAAAAACTATTCAATTTCTGCCTGAGGTTTCTCCAGAGATAGTCAGGACCATGGAAGAACTTGAAAGACAGTACAGGGGTGGAAGATGAGGGTTCTTTTAATATTATTGTTCCTGATAGCAGGACTGTCCTACGGACAGGTAAACGTGTATACAACAGTAAAACCCATTGCAGATATCGTGTCTGCAATAACAGGCAGCAAGGTGGAGTACCTTATCCCCCCTGGGGTATCCCCCCATATATACGAACTGAAGGCATCAGACCTTAAAAAGGCGTACAGAAGTGACCTTTTTATATATATCGGGACCGGGGAACCCAGACTCACAGGTTTGATTGAGTCCCTGCCCCCGGAGAGGAGAATCAGGATAATCGATATCAGAGGGCTGAAACTCCTTGGTGAGGAGGAGGAACACCACCATGACCACGAACACCACGTCCATCCAGCCCTCTGGCTTGACCCGGATAATGCCGTCGTTATCGCCAGATACATAGAAAACAGACTGGAAAAAATTGACCCTGAAAACGCAAACACCTACAGGGATAATCTGAGAACATTTGTCCGGAAAACTGAAAATATAAAAAATTACGGTCTGAAAAAGTTTTCCGGTCTGAAAAACAAAAAATTTATCTCCTACCACTACGCCTGGCCTTACTTTACCCGGGCTTTCGGCCTTGAGTATGCCGGGGTTGTAGAAATGGGACACGGCAGGGAACCTACACCGAGACATCTGCTACACCTGATTAAACTGATAAAAAGGGAAAACATCAGGGCTGTGTTTGCGGCAGTCCAGTTTTATAACAGCAAATACGGTGAGCTTCTGAAAAGGGAAGCAGGGGTAGAAATAATATTTTTAGACCCGTTTGGTATTAAAATGGACTACATCCAGATGATGAAATACAACATAGACAGGGTTTACTCAGGACTTTCTCAGTAGCTGTAATCACATTCAAATCCCCTGATTTCAGGTTGAATGGTAATATGGTTTATTCCTTTTTTTGAGAGTTCCTGTTTCAGCTCTTTCAGTATTCTGTCAAATTCACCTATATCAGTTTTATCCCTGAAAACAATATGGGCGGACAGGTAAATATCCTTTGAGGAAAGGGCCCAGACATGTATGTCGTGTACATCCTTTATCTCAGGGTGAGAAAGTATTATCCTTTTAATCTCATCAATATCAATTCCCTGTGGTACCGACTCCATCAAAATCATGTAGCTCTTTTTCAGAACAGGCATAGTCTCCCTGAATATGTACAGGCTGAATAAAATTGATATAACCGGGTCAACCCAGTGGATACCGTAGAAATATATCACCAGACCTCCTGCCACAACACCCAGGGATATTCCGGCATCACTGAGGAGGTGGAGGTATGCGGCTCTAATATTCAGGTCTTCATGGTTGTGGTCATGGTCATGATGGTGGTGAAACCCCAGAAGCCATGCTGAGAATGCATTTATCACAAATGCTATTCCGCCCATTACGATAACGTATATGCTATCAACCTCTACAGGCTTAAACAGCCTTTCAATACTGGAAATAATAATCAGGAAAACAGCCCCCATTAAGAAGGCAGAATTCACAAAACCTGCCATTACCTCAGACCGGAGGTACCCGAATGTCATCCTTTCGTTGGGTTTCTTTGTCATAAAAACGGCGGCTATATACGCAATAATCAGGGATACAACATCCTGAAAGTTATGGACTGCGTCGGTGATAAGGGCCATGGAGTGGGCATAAAGCCCGAATATTATCTGAAGGACAACAATTACCATATTCAAAAAAATGGCAACGGCAAGTTTCAGCCTGTTATCCAATAAACACCCCCTTGATAAACCTCAGGTGATTATTATAATGTGTTGAAACTACTGTTTTAGCAAGGAAATGATGGAAAGGGAAAGACTTACATTCAGATTTGAGGAAGAAAAGGGCAAAAGGCTTGACCAGTTTCTTGCAGGGGCTTATCCTGAGTTTTCCCGTTCATACTACCAGAAACTGATAAAAGATGGCCTTGTACAGGTAGACGGAAAGACCGTAAAAAAACCCTCATTAAAACTGAAGGAGGGTAATCAGGTCAGCCTTACAATACCGCCACCAGAAAAGATAGACGTCCAGCCGGAGAATATTCCCCTTGACATAAAATACGAGGATGAGGATATCGCTGTGATATACAAGCCACCTGGTATGGTCGTCCATCCTTCCCCAGGGCATACATCAGGTACACTGGTAAATGCACTTCTTTACCATTTTGAGAATGTTTCCCAGTATGGAGGCAGAGAGAGGGCAGGGATAGTTCACAGACTTGACAAGGACACGGCAGGTCTTATGGTTGTGGCAAAGTCAGAGTTTGCCCATAAAGAGCTTCAAAAGCAGTTTCAGGACAGGACAGTTGATAAACGGTACATGGCTATAGTATCCGGTATTGTAAAAAAAGACCACGGTCTGATTGACCTTCCAATTGGACGCTCCATTTATAACAGGCAAAAGATGGGAACCACAGCAACAAACCTCAGGGATGCCCTAACAGAATACTGGGTTAAAAAAAGATGG
>JAADEU010000092.1 GCA_013153235.1 Aquificota bacterium
AACTAGAGACTTTAAATTTTGATAACCATAACTAATAGAAAACATTCTTCAGATGCCAGTTTAGAAAATTTTCTGAAATTTTTACTAAATGGATTCTTTTTACAAAGTTTTTTATCATTGGATGGTTCTTGAGCTTTGAGCTCATCTTGTTAGAGACAACTAATTTCCCATTTTTTATACCTATCAATCCAGCATCAAATAGATAATGATGGAGTTTACATAATGCGATACCATTTTCTTCTATATCTGGTCCACCGGCATTAACAGGTTTCACATGAGCAGCGTCTATAATAGACCCTTCATTTGGGATATCGCAGATTGCACATCTGTTCTGGTAATTTTCCTTTACCTTTGTGGAAAAGGATCTATCACGCTTGATCCTCTGGATTGTAGCCAGGACTTTTTCTCGTTCTCGTGGCACGATTTAATAGTTTTTTAAACAGGCTAAATTACTGTTTAAAATCAGTGAACAGGAAAAACAGAAGGTATAATCTTAATTTATAAACGGAAATCCGGAGAAAAGCAATGATTAGGGTAATTTTATTACTGTTAATGCTTTCTATCCCCGTAATTGCCAGGCAGGAAAACAGTGAGATAGACAGATTAATAGCCCAGGCCTGGGAGTATTACGAAAAGGGCAGATATTTAAAGATGAAGGAACTATCCCAGACAATTCTTGAAAAATCAAAGGAGGCCGGTTATCCAAAGGGTATAGCAGAAGGATACTACTACCTTGGGGTTGCCTATTACTCTATAGGAGACAGGGCAAAGGCTCTGGAATATGCAAACAGGGCACTGGAATTTACAGATAGATACAAAAACTACAGATGGCGTACATATGCAATAACCCTTGCAGGGGAGATTCTCAGGTCCCTCAGAAGATACGACGAGGCCCTTTCACAGTTCAAAAAAGCACTTGAAGTAATAAAAGAAAACAACAACAAAAAGATGCTTCCTGCAGGGTACGTTAATGTTGCAAATATTTACTATGAAATGGGGGATTTCAAGAAAGCCCTCCAGTATTACCGGAAAGGTTATGATTCTGCCAGGAATATTGAGCTCAGAAAGTCATACCTCGCCCTGACAGCTTACAATCTGGGACTGATAAATTACAGAATGAAAAAATACCCTGAAGCCGTAAAATATCTGGAAGAAGCCCACAGGATATACTCAGAAATCGGTGATACTACCTCAACAGCCCAGTCTGCGTATTACATGGCCAAGGGTCTGTACAGACAGGGCAAAAAAAATGAAGCCCTTACAGTTCTTCAGACAAATATTGAAATAGCAAGGAAGGCCGGATTATGGAAGCAGTACAGAAGACTGATAAAGAAAATAAAGAACTAATTTTATTTGACCTTAAAAAACTGGGTTCCCCTGAGGAGGCAGTTTTTCTGGAAAGACCTAACAGATTTGTCGGTATATGTCGAATAAACGGCAAAACCGTCAGATGCCACATAGCCGACTCAGGAAGACTGAAGGAGATACTGACAGAGGGCAGAAAACTCCTTGTTGTGAAAAACAGACCCGGTATGAAAACCCGGTACAGAGTTATTGGGGCACTGATGGAAGACGGCTGGATACTCCTGAACACATCCATTCACTCAAAAATTGGAGAGGAAGCTATAAAAAAAGGGGTTCTGGGCTTTACACCAGAGAAAATAAAGAGGGAGTTTGCCTTTGGCAATAGCAGAATTGACTATCTAGTGGACGATAACATTCTTGTTGAGCTAAAAGGGAGTAACCTGCTTATAGGAGATAGGTGTGTATTTCCTGATGCACCTACCTCACGGGGTAAAAGACATCTGGAAGAACTTATAAAGAGCCTGTCGGAAGGTTACAGACCCTATATTTTGATGATGGGATTAAGGGAGTGCAACTGCTTTCAGACAAACGAAAGGCTGGACCCTGAATTCAGTAAAACATTCCAGAAAGCTATTGAATCAGGTGTGGTTTTTAAGGGTTTCAGGGTGGGGATAGACAGGGAGTTTAATGTGGTTCTTAAAGGGGAGATGAAGCTGTGCCGGTGATGCTAACAGACATATTCATGCTTATGAATATAATTGGTCTTGTTGCTTTTGCAGTTGTTGGCTCATTTAAGGCATTAAGGGAAGGGCTTGACCTGTTTGGGATTACCGTTCTGGGGATTATGACAGCCCTAGGTGGAGGTATTACAAGGGACCTGCTGGTAAACCAGATTCCTAACGCCCTGAAATCATATAACGACATAATGTTTGCCCTGGCAGGGGTATGGCTCGCAGTTGTGATGTACCGTATATTAAAAAAGGACATCAGTAACAGGTATTTTATACTTATACCTGATGCTATTGGGTTATCTGCATTTACAACAACAGGGGCCCTAATTGCGTATAACGCAGAGGTGTCATTTTTTGGAATTGTGATACTTGCAACACTTACAGGCATAGGGGGAGGTATGATTAGCGACATACTGCTTGGAAAGACTCCAACAGTACTGAAGGACGATTTTTATGCCTCATGCGCAATTATCGGGGCAATCGCATTTTACATTGCCGTCAGTTCTGGTATGGGTCTTAATTTTTCTGCATTTATCTGTGCTACAGTGGTTTTGATGATTAGAATCTTAGCAATACTGTATAACTGGAGACTTCCAAGGTTCTCATGAGTAAAAAAATACATCAGCTTCCTCCGGAAGAAGTCCTTAAAGTCCTGGAGACCTCTCCCCAGGGTCTATCTACGGAGGAAGCGGAAAAGAGGCTAAAAATATACGGACCCAATCAACTGGAAGAGAAAAAAGAAAGCCCCCTCATAATACTCTTCCGCCAGTTTAACAATCCCCTTGTTTATATCCTGCTGGTGGCAATGGGTATAACGATTTATATGGGGGATAAAATTGATGCATTCATAATAGGTGGAATTGTTCTGGTTAACGGCTTACTTGGATTCTTTCAGGAGATTAAAGCCCGTTCCTCCCTTGAAGCCCTGAAAAAGATGACAGAAACAAAGGCAAAGGTTATCAGGGACGGAAAAGAACAGCTTCTCCCTGTATCACAGATTACAGTGGGGGATATTGTGATTGTCGGGGAAGGGGATGTTGTTCCTGCTGATATAAGACTGATTGAGGCAACAGGGCTTCTGGTGGACGAGGCGATTCTTACCGGTGAATCCATACCTGTTGAAAAGAGTCCTGAATCCCTTGAGGAAGATGAACCTCCACTGTACAGGATGAAAAACCTCCTGTTTAAAGGAACTATCGTTGTCAGGGGAAAAGGAAAAGGCGTTGTTTTCGCGGTGGGAAGGCAGACCCAGATTGGAAAAATAGCAGAAAAGGTAAAGGAAAGCTCCCCTGAAAGCCCGCTTAACAGAGCCCTGAAATCCTTCTCAATGAAGTGGGTGGCTGTCCTTATAGGAATCCTCACCTTTATATTTGTCCTCGGAATTGTTCAGGGAAGGGACATTTACAAACTGTTCATGCTGATTATCTCAGAGCTGGTATCTGCCGTTCCTGAAGGTCTGCCCCTTGTAATCACATTTGTCCTTGTCATAGGGGCAATGGCCCTTGCCAGAAAAAAAACACTGGTAAAATACCTGCCTGCCGTTGAAACCCTGGGAAGTGCTTCATTTATCCTTTCTGATAAAACAGGAACCATAACTGAAGGAAAACTTCAGGTAAAAGAATACACATCTGATAATGACGAGATACTGTTTTTGATATCTGCTTTGTGTAATGATGCCACAGAAGACAGGGGAGACCCTCTGGAAATAGCCCTTTTAAAGTGGCTGGACAGCAGGGATTATCCCTGGAAAAGGGTAAGAAACATATATCCCCGTGTGTGGGAATACCCTTTTGACACGAATCTCAGGCTTATGGCCACCGTACACAGGGTAGAAAACAGGAACTATCTGCTTGTTAAAGGTGCCTTTGAAACACTGAAAGAACTGGCTACAAACAACGTGGAGCACTTCCAGAAAATCCACGACCAGATGGCTGAAAAGGGTCTGAGGGTACTTGCGTTTGGTTATGCCCCTGTGGAAGGTATCCCTGATGATATCAGAAATATAAAAATAGAGGTTGTTGGGCTTGTGGGCTTTATTGACCCTCCTAAGAAGGGGGTTAAAGAAGCGGTTGAAATAGCAAGAAGAGCGGGTATCAGGGTTGTTATGGTAACAGGGGATAATCTTAAGACAGCCGTTGCCATTGCGAAGGAGGTCTCTATATACAGGGAGAAGGATGTGGCTGTAACAGGTCAGGAGATTGCCAGATATTCAGATGATGAGCTTTATAACCTGATGAAGCTCTGTTCTGTGGTTGCAAGGGCAACACCTGAAGATAAATACAGACTGGTGAAGGTCCTCCAGAAAAAAGGTGAGATTGTTGCAGTGACAGGTGACGGCGTAAATGATGTTCCTGCCCTGAAGATTGCCGACCTCGGGATTGCTATGGGTGATGGAACAGAAGCGGCCAAAGAGGTTGCAAAAATGGTCATAACAGACAATAACCTCTCTGTTATCGTTGATGCTGTAAAACAGGGCAGGGCAATAGCAAAAAATATAAGAAAGGTTATATACTATCTTCTTTCCTGTAGTTTTGGGGAGATTATGCTTTTAACCTCGGCATTCCTCCTCAAACTACCACTGCCCCTATATCCAATTCAAATTCTGTGGATAAATCTGGTTACAGAAGGCGTTCAGGATAAGACATTTGCATTTAACAGACCCCCTGAAGACCTGATGTCCCAGAAACCTGAGAAGCCGGAAAAAGCATTTTTTGATAAAAAGCAGCTTATTGATATCACATACGGAGCCCTGTTAATTGGAGGTATAAACCTTATAGTATTCATCTATATGCTTAAAATGGCAGATTACTCCCTTGCCGTTACCACAACATTTACATCCCTGATTGCCAACCAGTGGGTTAACGGCTTTCAGGCCATAAAAGATGAACCATTCCTGAAGAACATACCGGATACTTTCAGGGCTAATCCATACATGTTCCTGGGGGTAGGTATTGGATTCCTGCTCCAGCTAGTGGCAGTCTATGTCATTCCCCAGTGGCTCCATACAACACCCCTTTCAATCAGGGAATGGATAATCGTTCTTATAAGCTCTGTGGCTATCTTTATACTCCTTGAGATTAGAAAATTTCTTGGAAGGACCGGCAGATGAGCCTCTGGATTACATTTTTTCTGCTGACAGCGGTTATATTCTTTGCGGGAAAAAATCTGGTCAAATACGGGGATATACTTGCAGAAAAACTGAATTTAGGCAGAACAATCATAGGAATTGTTTTTGTAGCGTCTATAACATCCCTGCCTGAACTGGTCACTGGGATAGGTGCAGTTACGCTGGCCGAGTCACCGGACATAGCTGCCGGTGATGTGTTTGGAAGCTGTATGTTTAATCTTCTGATACTGGCGGTTCTTGACGGATTTTTCAGGGACAGTCCTCTGACCACGAAAGTCCACCACGGTCTGACCATATCTGCAAGCTTTGGCATAATACTGATAACCCTCTCAGCTGCTGCAATTTTTCTGGGAGACAGGGTCCCTGTTATAGGATGGATTTCCTACGCCTCATTTGTAATAACAGCAGTTTATTTAATTTCCATCTGGATAATCACATCCTATGAAAAAAGATTTATATCACGCTCTGTGAAGGAAAGCGCAGAGGCCCTTCTGTACGGGGACATCTCCCTGAAAAGAACAATTCTAATGTACACAATCAACGGTGTTGTAATTGTAGGGGCTGCCCTATACCTGCCTGTTGTGGGTAAACAGATTGCCTCCATATACGGTCTGACAGAAACTTTTTTTGGAACCTTTTTTGTTGCCCTCACAACATCCCTGCCGGAGATTGCCGTTTCTATAGCAGCTGTCAGGATGAATATGGTTACTATCTCTGTCGCCAATCTTCTGGGGAGCAATGTTTTTAATATTTTTATCCTTGCGATAGATGACATTTTTTACAGAAATGGAAGCCTTTTCACAGGTATGGACTACAATAACCTGTTTTCTGCAGCAGTTGCAGTTATTATGACTGCGGTTATCATAATAGGCCTGATTTACAGGGCAGAAAGGAAACCATTAAGACTGGCCTATGAGTCTATAGCCCTCATCGGGATATATCTGGCAGGAGTTTTTATCATTTACCGGTTATAATTTTTATAGTGGTATCGGCTAAATCTCAACTGAATTGGTTTACAGACCTTTCTGAAAATAGAAATCCAGGGAGATAAAACACAATGATTTTAAAAGACAAAAGGATTCTTATAGGTGTATCAGGCTCAATAGCAGCTTACAAAAGCTGTGAACTGGTGAGGCTTCTACAGAAAAAGGGGGCACAGGTCAGGGTGTGTATGACACCTTCGGCGAAAGAGTTTGTCGGGGAACTTACATTCAAAGCCCTGACCGGTGAGGAGGTTTTATCAGACTGGAAAGACGGGAAAACCGGTCTTGAACACATATTCTGGGCAAGGTGGGCAGACAGTTTTGCCGTTGCCCCTGCAACCGCAAATACTATGGCGAAGATATCAACAGGTATAGCCGATAACTTCCTGAACTCTGTGGCCCTTGCCTACCACAGAAAAATTGTATTTGCCCCTGCAATGAACAGCCAGATGTATGCAAACCCTGCAACCAGGGAAAATATAAACAGACTCAGAAGCTGGGGTCATATAATTGTGGAACCTACATCGGGGGAACTTGCCTGTGGAGAGGAAGGAGAAGGAAAGCTGGCAGATATTGATGACATATATACGGGAATACTCAAGTCCATTCTTCCTAAATACCTTGAGGGTAAAAAAGTTCTGGTCACAGCCGGTGGAACAAGGGAGTATTTTGACCCTATCAGGTATATTTCCAACGCATCATCTGGACAGATGGGGTACAGCCTTGCAAAAATCGCATATGCAATGGGCGCAGAGGTTGTTCTGATATCGGCCCCAACCTGCCTGAAAAAGCCGTATGGCGTCAAAGCAGTAGATGTTGTTTCTGCCAGACAGATGTACGATAGGGTGATGGAGTACCTTGACTGGGCGGATATTATTATCATGAACGCAGCTGTCGCGGATTTCAGACCTGAAAGCTACACCGACGAAAAACTAAAAAAAGATAAAGAACAGCCGATTGTTAAGCTTGAGAGGAATCCTGATATCCTGAAGGCTATTGGGGAAAAGAAAAGAAAAGACCAGACCGTTATAGGATTTGCTGCGGAAAGCAGTAATCTGGTGGAAAACGCAGTGGACAAACTGATAAGGAAAAATCTGGACTACATAATTGCCAACAGACTGAATGTGTTCAGCAGGGAAACCCACACAGGGCTGATTATAGACAGGGACAGGAACCTTACAGAGATACCGGAGATGGACAAAGAAAGCTCAGCCTTTTACATATTAGAAAAAATCTTTAAGAGGTGATGGCTATGGAGTTTAAAGAAAGCGACCTTCCAGGTATCGGAAAAAAGTTTTCCATTGTAACTGCAGCAGGGGATAAACTGACGGTAATAATGCACGTGACAGGAAAAAGGGAGATTTTTGTCTTTGAACCGGACGATTTTGATGAGCCATCCTGTGATGTGGTTCTGACAGAAGAAGAGGCAAACCAGCTGGGTTCTGTCCTTATGGGGGCGTACTACAGACCTGAACAGGAAAAGGAAAAGGAGGTCCTCATCGAAAATCTGGCGATAGAGTGGGTAAAAATACCTCCGTCATCTCCCCTTGCAGGTAAAAGTATCAGGGAGGCAGACATCAGAAAAAGGGCCGGTGTTACAGTTATTGCCATTATCAAGGAAAATGAGACGATAGTAAACCCACGGCCTGATGAAGTGATTTCTGCCGGGGATACAGTTGTTGTTGTTGGAACAAGGGAACAGGTGGAAAACTTTATGAGGGAGTACAAAATAGATGCATGAACATGGAATACCGTTCTTAATGCTGTTTGGTTTTCTCAATCTTGCCCTGTTTGTGGCAGGACTACTGGGGAAACTGTTCAGATTTCCACCTATTCTGTTTTACATCCTGTTTGGGATATTCCTGGGTCATTTTATACATGCAGAAGAAGCCATCGAGATATTCAGCGAAATTGGGGTTGTTCTCCTGTTTTTCTACCTCGGACTTGAGTTTAATCTGGACAGGGCGATATCCACCGCAAAGAGGATATGGTCTGTGGGATTGCTGGACCTGTTTTTTAACTTCTTTCTGGTTTTTGCCCTTATGCTTTTGCTTGGCTTTGACCTGTTTACATCAATCCTTGCAGGTGGCGTTGCTTATGCTTCATCCTCTGCAATAACAACAAAAATCATCGTTGATAACCACAGAATAGCAAACCCTGAGACGGAGCTTATACTGGGTCTTATGGTATTCGAGGACATAGCGGCTCCGGTACTGCTTGCGGTTATTGCTGCAATGTCAACAGGTGCCGACCTGACATTCCTCTCTATAGGAACCATATTCCTGAAAATAGCCGCCGTTTTTGCATTTTCTATAGGTGTGGCTTACTACCTGAAGGATAAAATAGCCGGATTTATTGATAGATTTATAAACGAAGATATTTTTACACTCTTCTCACTTGGTGGTCTGATTTTTTTCGCAGGATTTACCCAGTACATAGGACTATCTGAGGCCCTGGGTGCCTTCCTGATGGGTATGATAGTTTCAGAATCAGGAAAGTCCCACGAAATTGAAAAAATGATGTTTACCATCAGGGACCTTGCGGTGGCAATATTCTTCTTCCTGTTCGGTGCAGGAATACAATTTGGCGGGGAGTTCAGCCAGAAGATGGTCATAGCCCTGGTTCTCATGATTGTTGTCTCCATAATAGGAAAGTTCCTGACAGGTTTTATCGGCGGACTGATATACGGGCTGTCAAAGAGAAAAGCACTTGAAACCGGATTTTCTATAATCAACAGAGGTGAGTTCTCCGTTGTTATGTCAAAATTCTCCCCATCTGTGATGGTACCGTTCATCGGTATTTACGTGTTTGTTATGTCGTTTATAGGTATTCTGTTTGCCCAGTACGCTCCTAAACTGGCCAACATCATCATTCCTAAGAAGAAAAAGAAAAAGAAAAGAAAGGTTATTGATGAGGCGATTCTTGACTGAACTGATTGAAAAAAAATCAGCTATAATCAGGGCCATAAGGGAGTATTTTGATAAAACAGGTGCGGTTGAGGTCTTTACCCCGCACCTTCTGGAATATCCTAATCTGGACCCGAACATCTACCCTCTGTCTGTAGAGGTTGAAAAGGACAGGAAGATAACCGGATACCTCCACACTTCACCGGAATACCAGATGAAAAGGATTCTTTCCTGGATAAAAAAGGATATTTACCAGGTCTGCCACGTGTTCAGGGACAGGGAGCACTCAGACAGACATACCGTTGAGTTTATGATGCTTGAATGGTACAGGGTAAACAAAAACCTTGAAGAGCTGATGGATGATACGAAAAATCTGTTTATCCATGTATCCAAGGCCATCCACAGACGGCCTGAGATTATCTTTAAAGACAAAAAGTACAGCCTTGAGGAATGGGAAAAAATCACCGTTGATGAGGCCTTTTACAGGTATACAGGTGTATACCCGGATGACAGGGAGGGGCTTTATAAACTCCTGAGAGACAGCCAGATACAGATAGAGGGTCTGAAAGAGGATGACTACCAGATGAACTTCTTTCTGGTTTATTCCCTGTTTGTTGAGCCCCACCTGGGGAAGGATAAACCTACCTTTATTTATAGCTACCCTCCTGAATTTGCCGCACTGTCGGTGATAGAAAACGGCCGTGGAAAGCGTTTCGAGGCCTACATTGCAGGTATTGAACTCGTTAATGGATACCAGGAGCTTACAGACCCACAACAGCTGAGGGTAAGGCTTGAGGAGGAAAAAGCCGAAAAATCAAAAGAAGGAAGGGAGTACCCGATAGACTACGGCTTTATTGAGGCGTGCAGGAATATGCCCCCTTCAGCCGGTGCATCACTGGGAATTGACAGACTGTTGATGGTTTTATTAAATAAACAGAATATCAGAGAAACACAGGGTCTAAATTGGATATAGTTATAAACAGGCGGAAAAGATTCTTCCCTAAAAGAAGGCTTAAAACAATAAAAATCTGGGTTTATAACATCCTTGAAAATGAAAACAGCATTTACAACCAGCTGTATAATGTGTTTGCCCTGTTTTTAATTATCACCTCTACCATCGGTATATTCATCGAACTGCTGAATCTTGAGATAAAGATTCCCCCAGACCTGAAACTGTTTTTAGACGACTACGAAGAGGTTGTTCTGTGGTTCTTCGTGGTTGAGTATGTTATGAGGTGGTGGGCCATATCAGACTTCTCACAGGACTTTCAGAGGGGATTTAACTCCCCCCAGTGCAGGGACAGCATACTGAGACGGTACTGGTGCGGTCTTAAAGAAGGCCTGAAACCCAAATTCCAGTGGATGAAAACACCTTACGCCATTATTGACCTGCTGGCTATCCTCCCTGTTATCAGACCTTTGAGGGCTATCAGGATACTGAGGATTCTCAGGATTCTGAAAATCGTCAGATACGGAACGGCGATAAAAAGTATATTCGGGGCACTGAAAGAGGAGAGCTACCTGTTTGGTATTATATTCACACTGCTTATACTCTGGATTGTCACATTCTCCCAGCTGGTTTATATAGTGGAGTACCACTACGGTAATCAGGAACAGTTCCGTTCCATGTGGCATGCGATTTACTGGGGGATTGTAACCATATCAACTGTAGGTTACGGTGATATACATCCTGTTTCCGATGTAGGCAGGCTTATCACCGCAATTATGATAGGCGGCGGAGTTGTTATCGTTGCCACAATGACAGGTGCTTTCTCTGCAGCCCTGGTAAACAGACTACTTGTACTGAAAGAAGGGGAGTTAAAGATGGAAAAACTTGAAAAACACATCGTAATATGCGGATGGAACGAAACGGCAGAAGAAATCGTAGAGCAAATAATAAACCTGAAGATAGACAAGGAAAAGCCTGTTGTAATTGTGACAAATGTTCCAAAGAAGGAGTTTGATATTGAGCTGCCCAGGGATATCTTCTACAAAAGGGGGGATTTTATCCACGAGCATATCCTCCTTGAGGTGGGAATTGATAAGGCAGAGCATGTGGTTATCGTTGCAGAAAGGGAAGAGGGACTGTCCGAAAGGAATATAGATGCAAGAACAGCCCTCGCAGCGATGCTTGTTAAAAACCTCAACCCATCGGCAAATATCTATGTTGAGGTACTACTTGACGAGGATGCCGACATATTTACCAAAAGGATAAACATTAAGGAAATCATCATCCACGGCCAGATAATAGGAAAAATTATGTTCTCCAGTATCCTTAACCCCGGGGCAACATCACTTATGAAATCCCTTGTCGACAAGGAAAAGGGAATACAGAAGGTCAGGATAGCAGACATAGGCAAATTTGAAACATTCGGCGACCTGCTGGCATTTGCAAGGCAGTACAGCTACCTGCCTATAGCCATTGAAAGGGAAGGGGAAAATATAATAAATCCACCTGACAGTTTTAAACTGGAGGATACGGATTTTGTGTTCCTCCTACCGTCTGGAGGGGAGGCATGAAAATCCTGATAACAAGGGAAAAAAAACAGGCAGAAAAAACGGCAAAAAAACTGGAAAAAGAAGGATTTGAGCCGATTTTGTTCCCGACGATAACATTCCAGCCTGTTGAGTTTGATACCGACAAACTGGGGTCCGCCGATGTTGTGGTTTTTACCAGCCAGAACGGTGTAAGATTTTTACTTGAAAAAATACCCCCTGAAAAACTCAGGGATAAAATCCTTATTGCGACAGGTGAAAAAACAAAAAAAGCCCTTGAAAAGGCTGGACTGAAAAATGTATCACTGCCGGAAATCTTTTCCAGTGAAGGTGTTGCACAGCTACTACTTAAAAATGAAGGATTCAGGGGTAAAAGGGTGGTTTTCGTCAGACCTGTTGAGGGCATAGACACAGGTATCAAACTCCTTGAAGGCTTTATGGAAGTTTCAGTTCTTCCTGTTTATAAAACAGTTGAGAATTACCCCGATAACAGGGAAATGGTGGAAAAAATGCTGGAGAGGGGAGAGATAGATTTTGTCCTCTTCACAAGTCCATCAACATTCAGGGGTTTTATAAAAAACTTCCCAGATAGCTGGAGAAACCTACTGAAAAAAACCAGAACAGCAGTTATCGGGACAACCACAGCACAGGCCCTGGAAAATGAAGGTATAAAGCCGGACCTGATTCCAGAGGTTTTCACCCTGGAAGGGGTTATTGAAAAACTCAGGCAACAAGCCTCTTAAAGTCAACCCTGTCTATCTGGGAGCTGTACTTCAGCTCAAATGCCTTTCTGCTCAGAAGCTCCCTTACAAAGGCAGCATTCAGTCTGTGTCCCCCTTTAAACGAGTAAACAGAACCTATAAGTGGAAATCCAAGGAGATAAAGGTCACCGATAAGGTCAAGGACTTTATGTTTAACAGGCTCATCCTCAAACCTGAGACCCTCAGGGTTCAGGACTGTATCCCCTTCAAAAACAACCGCATTTTCCAGAGAGCCGCCTTTTGCAAGTCCCATCTTCTGGAGCATCTCAACCTCTTCGAGGAAGCAGTATGTTCTTGCCATGGCAACATTCTCAAAATCTTCTTTCATACAGGAGTAGGTGTACTTTTTGTCCCCTATTACCCTGTTGTTGTACCTTGCGTGGTATGTTGCTGTAAAGGTATCGGAGGGTGCTCCGGATATAAACTTATCCCCGTCCTTTACAACCACCTCTTCTGTTATAACGGCGTAGATTTTTTCCTCCCTAAGTGTATGTATACCTGCTTCCCTAATCTTCCTTATAAACTCGATGGCACTTCCATCAAGAATAGGAACCTCTTCAGCATCTATCTCCACATACAGATTATCTATACCTGTAAAGTAAAGTGCTGCCATGAGGTGCTCCACAGTTCTGACCTGTTTTCCGTCCTTGGACAGCGTTGTAGAGAAGTCAAAAGCGGTGGCATACTCTATATTTGCAGGAATCACAACTCCATCCCTGACAAAATTTATACCTTCATGGTCTGTTGCCGGTATCAGCTTCATTTTTACAGGCTGTCCTGAGTGTAGCCCTATACCTTTTATCTCAATCTCCCTTTTTACAGTCCTCTGTTTTGCACAGTACATAACAGCACTCCTTTCCATTTATTCTAATTTAGTTAGAAGCAAATTCTGTGCCAGTAAAAATATCTGTAAAATCCGGTCTCCGCCGGCGGTGTATTATGTTTTTTTGCAAATAAACAAAAAAATCTGAATATAATATTACTGGCAAAATAAAAGAAGGCAGGATAAATGGGACAGGATATTAATCTAAAAATAAAGCTCAGCAGGGTTTATAAGGTAAAAAAAACCCTGGTACAGGAACTGAACAACATAAGGAAGGAGCTTTCCAGTGCCGTAAAGAACATATACACCTCGGATACCATTCCTGAGTCAACCGCATTTGCCACTTTTTTCAGGGACCAGGAGTATATAAGACTGAATAAATTCCTGACAGAACAGATTAACCTTCTTGAAAAACCCCTCTCAGGTGATACAGAGGAGATTTTTGAAAACGAGGTTGAAAATATAAACAGGGTCATTTCCGAAACCACCGTAGCCCTTATGGAAACCGTCCAGAAAATCAACAAGTATATACAGCACCTTACCGGAGACAGCGATAACCTACCTCTGGAACAGTACATAGCAAAAATAAAATACAAGCTGGAAAAGAATATCGACAGGGAAATAAAAAAGGAAATACAGCCAGACATAGCAAAGCTCAAAGAAAAACTGAACTACATCTACAGGTACGAGGACTACTCCGAAATAATGAACTTCCTCACGGCATACGAAAGGGAGGTCAACCTCTACCTGAGCCAGAAAGGTATCGAAAAAATCTCCAGAATATTCAGTGGTTATAAGGAGAACCTACTGAAAGAAATATCCAGATATCTTGAAAAGTACATCAAATCCTCAGAAACGAGGAAGAAGGTGATAGAGGACGTGGCAAAAATCCTTGAAGAGATTGATATAAACAGATACGCAATCCATTACACAAACCCAGATATAAGAAGATACTTCAGCGGACTGGGAAGTGACCTGAGTAAACTGGACATTATAGTGGCAAACTTTGAGAGCAGACGGTTTATAGGTTTATTTATAACAGGTCTCGTTCTGTTTCTGGGAGGACTGTTTGCCCCTTTACCTGAGGGATACAAAGAACTGATAGTTCTTGCGGGTTTTACAACAGGTGTTTACTCATTTATAGATTCTGCATTTTTCAACCGCTACTACCAGAAAAAATACATAAAAGAAATCAGGGACAAAATAAAAGAAGAGGTTGAAAAGGCCACAGACGGCCTCCTTGTGATGATAAAGGAAAGAATTCTCAAGTCCAGTATAAAGGCGGAGAATCTGATTATTTCCCTTATAAAAAGGGAAACCAGACTGGTAAAGGAGTTTGAGAATTACCTTGTAAATCTGAGAAATAGCATTGAAAAACATGTTTTTGTTCTGACAAATATTAAAAAAGAACTTGAATACGAACTTTCAGAGGAAGATTGATGTTAGATGTCCAGTTCCTAAATGACAAGGCCTCCAAACTGGTACTGTTTCTAAAAAAAGCCTCAAAGATACTCAGTACAGACAGGGAAGAATTTATGAAAGTCAGGATGTACCCTGACAGGGTCCAGTACTACCTGATATCTGCATTTAACGAACTTGAGGAGATAAACTGTCATCTTCTAAAAGAAATCACCGGTGAAAAATCAAAAGGCAGATGCACAGAAAAAATAGCCGGGGAAGGGGTTTTTTCAGAGAAAATAAACAGGGTTTTTCTTGATTTCAGCAAATACATACAGAATACCGTTGAGGGTAAATACAGCTATTCCCCGGAGGAGATTTACCTGACAGGAAAGGAGATAACATCAACCCTCTTAGACAGATTCATAAAGGAGCTTTCCTCTGTTGTAAAAGAGCTAAAATCAAAAGAACCCAAACTGAAAATCCCTGTAAATGTCAAAAAACTTCAGGACCACGCAAAGGCCATAAAGTCTGCTGTAAGGAAGATATCAAACTTTATCAATGTACCGGAAGAGGAATTTAAATCCACTCCCCTGTTTATAGACAGGGCCCGTTACTTTGCCGTGGTTCTTTCAGACAGTAGTCTGTGGATATGCAGACATATTCTCAGAAAAGCCGGCAAAAAACCTGAAAAACAGTGCTTCAAGCAGCTCGCAGACGAGGGATTTATATCCGGTGAAACCGCCAGAGGGGTGTGGAAAATCGTTCAGCACAGGGATATCTTTGCAGACCCATCAAAGGAGTTTGACACCGACAAACTGTACAGACTACTTAAGGAAAATCTGAAGTATTTCCTTGATTTTCTGACAGAAGTATCGAGGGCCCTTGTGAAAAAGTAAAAATCAGAGTATGTTTTTCAGCGTCGGCCTTGAGCTGAGGAGCTTTTTTGTGTACGGATGGACCGGCCTATCAAATATATCAAAAACACTGCCCTGTTCAACAATTTCTCCCCTGTAAATAACCACAACCCTATCTGCAACCTCTGCAACAACCCCAAGGTCATGGGTTATAAGGAGTATTCCTATGTCCAGTTTTTCTTTCAGCTCAACAAACAGTTTAAGAATCTGTGCAGAAACGGTCACATCCAGTGCCGTTGTAGGCTCATCTGCCAGTAGAAGGTCAGGTTCGTTGGCGATGGCGATAGCTATGGCGACCCTCTGTTTCAGTCCGCCGGAAAGCTCGTGGGGATACTGGTTAAATCTCCTTTCAGGCTCCGGTATCCTTGCCCTGTGCATTGCCTGCAGGGCTATATCTTCTGCCTCTTTTCTGTCGATATTCCTGTGGGCCAGGATTCCCTCAACAATCTGGTCTCCAATTTTCATAAGTGGATTTAAAACGGCAGAAGGTTCCTGGAATATCATTGAAATCAGATTTCCCCTTATATGTCTCATTCTGGAATCATCAATCTGAAGTAGATTGTCGTAACTCTCCCTGCCGTTAAATGTGATTTTCCCTGACACGCTGGCATACGAAGGCAGCAGTTTCAGTATAGAGTAGCAGGTTACGCTTTTTCCTGAACCGGACTCCCCAACCAGGGCAACAATCTCACCCCTGTTAATAAAAAAGGAGATGCCCCTGAGGGCATCCACCGTCTGATTTTCTATCTGGAAGCTTACCCTGAGATTTTCAATGGATATAACAGGTTTTTCCATTACTTTAGTACATCTAAAACTCTATTTATCTGGTCGGCTGTCATCCATCCTGAAATCACTATACCATGGGGGAATATCAGTGTTGGTGTTCCGGATATTCCAGATTTGGCCCCGAACATCATATGCTCCTCAAGTGCCTTCTGACCTTCCTCACATTCTCCACCGAGTTTTTCAAGCTTATCGGTTCTGTTTTCCCTTACAGCCTCAAAGGATTTTTCAAGTATCTTTCTCTTTTCCTCTGCCGATTTCTCACAGATTATTTTCTGGGAAATCTTTCCGGCATGCCTGTGGAAAGGAAGTGGATACAGTATTATCTCAAACTTAACATCTTTTCTTTTCTTCAGAACTTTTTTCATCTCTGTATCAAATCTTGCACAGTAAGGACATTCAGGGTCTGTTACCACGTATACTGTGAGTTTTGCATCCGGATTACCGTAGGTCACAAGGTGTTTCTTTGGAATCTGGTCTGGATTTATGATTTTAATATCATTAAATCTCTCTCCAAGGACATTTTTAAGCTCCCTTGCTTTCTTTTCCCCTATAACCTTCTTAAGCTCCTCGAGCTTTTTCTTTTCAGCCTCTTTTGCAAGCTGTTTGGCCCTTTCTATTGTCAGACTTCTCCTTTCCTTCAGGTCTATGACATTTCCTGTGATGAAATAACGGAGTGTACAGTCTATATATGCAGGAACAACCTTTCCTCTGGTTTCAACAACAACCTCATAGATGTTTTTTATAGGGGTTTTTGAAACTTTGATAACCTTAACTCCCCCAAGAACCGGTGAAATGATAGAGTTTACCTTTTCAGGGGTAACCTGCTCGACAGGAAGACATTTTTCTGCGGAAAATGCCGAAAACCCTACAGTCAGCATCACCACCAGAGATAGAACAATTTTTTTCATAAGAATCCTCCCAGAATAATTAGATTTTTAACATATAGTATAATATTTCTGTGAAGATTTTGTGATTTCATATCTGGAGGAAAAATGAAAGTAGCCGTAGGCAGTGACCACGCAGGATTTGAGTACAAAGAAATCGTAAAAAAACACCTTGAACAAAAAGGATATCAGGTTATAGATAAGGGTACCTACTCCACAGAAAGTGTTGATTACCCCGTTTACGGAGAGGCTGTTGCCAGAGCCGTTGCCTCCGGTGAGGCCGACAGGGGAATTGTGATTTGTGGAACAGGTATAGGTATTTCAATAGCTGCCAACAAGGTAAAAGGGGTTAGGGCTGCCCTCTGCACAAATGAGTACATGGCAAGGATGGCCAGAAAACACAACGACGCCAATGTCCTTGCCTTTGGTGCCAGAGTACTGGGTATCGATGTTGCACTGGGTATTGTTGATGAGTTTTTCTCCACCGAATTTGAAGGTGGAAGGCACGAGAGAAGGGTAAACCTGATTAAAAAGATAGAAAAAAAAATCTTTAATATACAGGAGGTCTGTTTAATTGTTAGAGCACGTCAAAGAGGTTGACCCGGAAATATTTAAATCCCTCTCCCTTGAGTTCAGAAGACAGCAGGAACACCTTGAGATGATTGCGTCCGAGAACTACACCTCCTATGCGGTAATGGAGGTTCAGGGTTCTGTTCTCACAAACAAATACGCAGAAGGTCTTCCTTACAAACGCTACTACGGTGGCTGTGAATATGTAGATATGGCAGAAGACCTTGCCATAAAAAGGGTAAAAGAGATATTCGGGGCAGAGCACGCCAATGTACAGCCCCACTCAGGTTCACAGGCAAATCAGGCTGTGTTTTTCTCACAGCTTCAGCCTGGAGATACTATTATGGGAATGAGCCTTGCACACGGGGGACACCTGACCCACGGTGCAAAGGTAAATCTCTCCGGAATTGTATTTAATTCTGTTCAGTACGGTGTTAACCCTGAAACGGAGCTTATAGACTACGACGAGGTTTACAGACTTGCCAGAGAACATAAACCAAAAATGATTGTTGCCGGTGCGTCCGCCTACTCCAGAATAATCGACTGGGCAAAATTCAGGGAGATTGCAGACGAGGTTGGGGCACTTCTTATGGTTGATATGGCCCATTACGCAGGTCTTATAGCCGGAGGAGCCTACCCATCGCCTGTACCATATGCAGACTTCGTCACATCCACCACCCATAAAACACTCAGGGGACCAAGGGGTGGATTTATCCTGAGCAAGGAACAATACGGCAAGGATATAGACAAATGGGTATTCCCCAGACTCCAGGGTGGACCTTTAATGCACGTTATCGCTGCAAAGGCCGTTGCCTTCAAAGAGGCCATGACCCCTGAGTTCAGGGAGTACGCCCACCAGACTGTAAAAAATGCAAAGGTTCTTGCAGAGGAGCTTAAGGCCGAAGGTCTCAGAATCGTTTCAGGTGGAACAGACTCCCACATTATACTGGTTGACCTGAGACCACTGGGGGTAAAAGGAAATCAGGCGGAAGAAGCCCTGGGCAGGGCAAACATAACCGTCAACAAGAACGCAATACCATTCGACCCTGAAAAACCAATGGTTACATCAGGTATCAGACTGGGAACAGCAGCCCTGACAACAAGGGGAATGAAAGAAGATGATATGAGAAGAATCGCAAAGAATATAGTAAAGGTACTGAAAAATCTGGACAACGAAAAGGTAATACAGGAAGTAAAAGAGGATGTCCTTTCACTGTGTTCCACATATCCACTTTATCCAGAATGGACAAAAGATTATTTAGGATAAAAAGATGAAACCGCTGCCGTTTTACAAGAGGATAAACATATTTACAAAGGCAAGTGATGAGGCCCGGGAGTTCTCCCGCCGCCTCAAAAACTGGCTTAACAGCTATGCCATAGAATCTGAAGTTTTTGAGAATCTGGCCGAGCTTGAACACGAAGAATACATGAAAAATACAGATATGTTGATTGTTGTTGGAGGGGACGGTTCCCTCCTCATAGCCACAAGAAGGGTGGCAAAATACAAACTTCCTGTTCTGGGAATAAATCTGGGAAGGCTTGGATTCCTGACAGAGCTAAATGCCGAGGATGCCTTTGAAAGACTTGAAGAGATTCTTTCAAAGCCCCTCTGCCTCTCACGGAGAATGATGCTCAGAGCTTCCCTGATAAGGGACGGTAAAAAAATCCTCGAGGCAGACGTTCTGAATGACGTCGTTGTAAACAAGGCCATTCTGGCCAGAATAGTGGATGTTGCCGTTTACCAGGGAGATACATATATCACCACATACAACGGGGATGGGATAATCATCTCCACACCTAACGGTTCAACCGCCTATGCCCTTTCTGCAGGTGGACCCATTGTGTACCCTATGATGGAGATATTTCTGGTGGTTCCTATATGTCCCCATACCCTGACAGACAGACCGCTTATACTTCCACCATTTGAACCTATCACCATAGAGCTTGTGGCAGAAGAGAAGGACGCATGGCTTACACTTGATGGTCAGGAAGGAACCCAGCTCCAGTACGGGGATAAAATTATCGTCAAACAGTCCCCACACTACGCATACCTTGTCAGAACTCCGAATAAGAACTACTTTGACATACTCAGGGAAAAGCTGGACTGGAAATAAAAATGTACAGAATAGGAACAGGGTTTGATATTCATCGGCTAAAAGAAGGTAGAAAACTGATTATAGGCGGTGTGGAAATTCCCTCTGATGTTGGATTTGATGCCCATTCAGACGGTGACATACTCTTTCACGCCCTTACAGATGCACTTTTGGGTGCAGTGGGATACGGGGATATAGGACAGCTGTTTCCTGATAATCAGGATAAATGGAAAGATGCCGATAGCAGCATATTCCTCAGGGAGGCTGGCAGAATAATAAAAGAAGCAGGATACAGTGTTGTAAACATAGACGGATTTATCATCCTCCAGAAACCAAAAATCCTCCCTTACAGGGAAAAAATCATACAAAACACGGCAAAAGTACTTAATATAAATACAAACCAGATTTTTATAAAGGGTAAAACCTTTGAAAAGATTGGAGAACTGGGAGAGGGTAAAGCAGGTGCTGCTCAGGTGGTAGTCCTATTAAAGAAGGAGGAGAATAAATGAAAAGCATAGAGCTAAAAACAACAATACAGCAGGTTTTAAGGAAGTATCCTTTTGCCCAGAGGTTCTTCAATAGCAAAAATATGTACTGCAACATCTGTGCGTGTAAAAAGCACGAAACTATATTTCAGGCTGCCGTGAACTACGGCCACGACCCACAGCAGTTTCTTGAGGAGCTGAAGCAGTTTATTATTGACCATGAAAAATCTAAAACAGGCTAAAACAATAATTGATAAGGTTAAAAGTTACGACGATAAACTCCTTGAAAGAACAACAGGTCTTTCAGAAACCCTGCTGACCCTTCTGGAAAATCACCTTCCAGAAGGTCTTATAGATGATATCCGACAGATAGACTCCCTTACAGCCCCAAAAAAAAGGGCACTCCTTGATTATCTGTCCAGAGCAGTGGGACAGGTAATGGAGGATGCTGTAAAAGAACCCCCCCGGGAAAAAAAGGAGAAGAAGTCTGTAAAAACCCTTCCCCTTGAAGATTTCTTCCGGATTAAACTACAGGAGCTGAAAATACTCAAACCTGTTGAAAAAAGGGCTTTCAAAAAAGTTGGTGCAGAAAATATATATGATGCCCTTTTCTTTATGCCAAGGAGGTACGAGGACAGGAGACTGAAGAAACTTGCAAAGGTCAGAGACGGGGAAACAGGACTGTTTGAGCTGGAGGTTGTTGAGATAAAAAAGATAAACAGGGGAAAACTCAAAACACAGGTAGTCCTCCGGCAGGGGGATAAACTCCTCAGTGCGTACTTTGTACATGACAGGCCATTTCTCTTTTCATTTTTCCGTAAAGGTAAAAAGGTTTTGCTGTATGGAAAGGTATCCAGATTCGGCAAAGAACTGTCAATAGTACAGCCTGAGATTTTCAATACATTTGACCCAGTAATATTGGACAGAATCGTCCCTGTGTATTCCCTCAGGGGAGATACCGGGGTAAAAATCACATCCCAGACAATAAACCACCTGAGAAGGGGAATCCACAAAATTCTAAAAAAATACCTTCCATACTTTCCTGAGTACATGCCGGAGGAAATCCTGACAAAGTATAAGCTTCCTGAGATAAAAAAAGCAGTGGAAAGCACCCATTTCCCTCCGGAAGGGGAAAACCTTGACAAACTGAATGAATTTGAGTCAAGACCACAGCTCAGACTGATTTTTGATGAACTTTTTATCCTTGAACTGGCACAGAGTTACAGGAAAGCGATGATACAGGAAAATCCTGCAGAGCCGGTAAAAATCCCGGCTAACTTCATTGAACTGTTCCAGAAACACCTTCCATTTCAGCTGACAGAAGACCAGAAAAAAGCCCTCAGGGACATACTTGCAGATATATCAAAACCTGTCCCCATGAACAGGATGGTCCAGGGGGATGTTGGTAGTGGTAAAACAATGGTGGCTGTGGGGGCATCACTGGCCGTTGCGATGGATGGAAAACAGGTTGCTGTGATGGCCCCGACAGAGATACTTGCCCAGCAGCATTACAGGAATTTCCAGAATATCTTCAGCAAATTCTCCATTCCCGTTTATCTCCTAACCGGTAGCACCCCCCAGAAGGAAAAAAGGGAGATATACGAGAAAATGGAATCCGGTGAAGCTAAGGTTGTTATCGGCACACACGCCCTGATTCAGGACGAGGTCAGATTCAAAAACCTTTCACTGGTTATAGTAGACGAACAGCACAGATTCGGCGTTGAACAGAGGAAGGCACTGATAGAAAAATCCGGAAAAATGCCCCATGTTCTGGTTATGACGGCAACCCCTATACCAAGAACACTTACCCTCGCACTGTTTGGTGACCTTGATGTCTCAATAATAAAACAGATGCCTGCAGGAAGAAAGCCTGTCAAAACAGTCCTGTACTACGACGATGAAAGGGAAATGATGTTAGAAAAGATAAGAAAAGAGCTTGACAGCGGAAGACAGGCATTTGTTGTTTATCCCCTTATCGAAGAATCTGAAAAAATGGAGCTGAAATCAGCAGAAGAAGGTTACAGGGCATGGTCAGGATACTTTCCCGATAAAAAAATTCTGCTTTTACACGGGAGAATGTCCCAGGAAAAAAAGGAAAACATAATGGAAAGATTCCGGGCAGGGGAAGGGGACATACTGGTTTCAACCACGGTAATTGAGGTTGGCGTGGATGTCCCAAATGCTACGGTAATGGTCATTGAGGATGCTTACAGATTTGGCCTTTCCCAGATTCATCAGCTCAGGGGAAGGGTCGGAAGGGGACAGTACGGAGGTTACTGTTTCCTGGTAATCCCATCAAAATTCAAGCACAAATCGGATAATCCAGAAGAGGAAAAAAGAAGACAGAAAACCCTCGAAAGGCTAAAAATACTGGTTAAAACCTCAGACGGGTTTAAGATAGCCGAGGCAGACCTTGAACTGAGGGGTGGTGGAGACATAATTGGGACTGCCCAGTCAGGAAGGTTTAATTTCTCTATTGCAGACCTGACAAGACCAAAGGACAGAATTATTCTGGAGTATGCAAAAAAAGAGGCAGAAAATCTGATAAAGGAAGACCCCCATCTGGAGGGTCATCCATACCTGAAAGAGCTTATGTTCCGTAAATACGGGGACAGATTCAATCTGGTTAATATAGCCTAATCCTTCAGCTGGTCTATCTCCACAATTTTTCCAACGTAATCCCCTTCCACATAATCAAAACCAAGCTCCTTAACAAACAGATACAGTTCTTCTGAGTTTATACCTGAGGCAATGGTTTTTATTCCAAACTCCGAGCTTATATTCAGAACCCCTTTGAGGATTCTCCTTCTTTTTGGGGAGTACATGGATGTTCTGATGAACGTATGGTTTATTTTGAGGAACTGAAACAGGTCGTGTTCCACCATTCTTGTCAGTGTTTTTATTGATGTATTTCCGGCCCCAAAATTATCCAGACATAGTTTCAGGTTGTACGAGTCCTTTATCTCATGGATGTTGGTATAGCTATTAACAAATGTGTTTTCAGAAATCATAAACACAGTCTTGTCCTTGATGTAAAGCACATCTTTCGTTATCTGGTCATCTGGAAGGTTGTAAATCCTGTCCAGGGTAGTCTGCCTGAGTCTTGTGAAAAGAAGTTTATCTGTTTTTGGATATATCTTTTTCTTGATTATCTCAAACAGCTTTTTATCAACAACCCTGAATGTACTCTCAAGGTAAACATTCTCCAGAAGGTTACACACATCCTTCTCAGGAACACTTTCAAAACCGCATA
>JAADEU010000027.1 GCA_013153235.1 Aquificota bacterium
CAAGCTGGAGTTTTCCTTCAAGACTGAGCTGGTTTACAGCCTTCTGGAGGCTGTTTCTGTCAATACCTGTAATCTTCTCAAGCTGGCCTATTTTTCCAGGACAGCCTGTTTTTCTGACTGCCGATAGAACCACCTTCTCTATATCCATCTGACACCCTAAATATATAAATATTTCCAGATATACACTATAACCTAAATCATAAAGGTTAGTGAAGATTAACTTTCCCTGTATTGACAGAGCTCCATTAATAAATCATCTTTAAAATTAATACAGTAGAATTCTCCTCCCAGGAGTTCACTGCACATTATGGAGAAAAAAAAGGTTCTTATCGTTGATGATTCCCGTTTTGTAAGGAAGATTCTGTCACGGATTGTGGCAGGGATGGGATACCAGGTGGATACCGCCGGAGACGGTAAGGAAGCTGTGTCAAAAATAATGGTAAATGACTACGACCTTGTAACCCTGGATATTGAGATGCCCGGTATGAACGGGATTCAGGTTCTGAAGGAGATTATGAAAAGAAAACCCACAAGGGTAATTATGATTAGTTCTTACACAACGGATAATGCGGAACTGACCCTTGAGGCACTGAATCTGGGAGCGGTCAGTTACATCACAAAACCGGGAAAACTGGGGGCTGACCTCAGTAAAATAGAGGACCATATAAGGGAAAAAATACAGGAAGTGATAAATCTACCTGAAGAAAAAATACCTGTAAAAAGCAGTATAACCCCACGGAGGGAAAACTATACATATAGCTCAGGTGAGAACAGATTCATCCTCATCGGTGCATCCACAGGAGGACCGAAGCATATAGAGCAGATTTTATCTTCCCTACCGGATGGCTACCCCCATTCCATAGCCATCGTCCAGCATATGCCTGCTGGATTTACAGGAAAGTTCGCAGAAAGACTGGATAAAGTGAGCCGGATACAGGTTGTTGAAGCGAAAGACGGGGAACCCCTTTTACCTGGAAAGGCCGTAATTGGGAAAGGGGGATACCACCTGAAATTTGAAAAAAACGGCGGAGGAATTGTCTGCAGACTGGAAAGGGACACAAATGGTTCTCTGTTTGTACCATCGGTGGATGAGATGTTTATCTCAGCCTCCAGGGTAATTCCCCCTGGAAAGACTGTAGCAGTTTTACTGACAGGAATAGGAAGTGATGGGGCAATGGGTATGCTGGAGTTGAAGAAACAGGGGGCCATAACCATTGCGGAGAGTGAAGAAACGGCAATTGTATACGGTATGCCCCGGGAGGCAAAAATCAAAGGAGCTGCAGAAAAAGTGTTGCCACTGAATGAAATAATTGATTATCTTGCAGGACTTGGAGCAGTAAGCCATGTTTAAAAAACATTCTGACAGGGACCAGATACTGATAAAAAGATTCAGAGAGTTTGATGAGGCAAGGAAATACATAGAGGATATCTCTGCGTACGATACGGAAACTGTCCTGTCCGCAGTAGACTACATGATTACCCATCAGGAGTACTACTATCTGCTGAAAAATCTGTACAGACAGATTCTGGAGGGCAAACTCCCACGGAATGTCTACGAATACGCCCTAATGAATATGAAGGTATGTCCAAGAAGGCAGGAAGAAAAAGAGATATATCTGAAAATACTCTCAACCCACAAGGATGTTTACACACAGCCACTGGTGGAATTCCTCAAATCCTGTTGTGGTTACCTGAAGGAATTTAACATATCCCTGCTAAAAAATTATGACCCTTATATAAGAGCCGCCGGTGTTGATATACTGACCCATTGCAGTGATGAAGAGGTCAAAACAGCAATAAAAGAACTTGCCTGGAGGGAAGAAAATCCAGCTGTTGCAGAAAAAATCATCAATTATCTCAAGATTTACGGAGAAAAAGACGATAAACCTTTACTTGAGCATATAGGAGAGAGATTTCCCCAGCTCAGGGAACTGGTAATAGAGGCAGCAGAAGGAATTTAGATGGTGAATGTATCTTTTGAACAACTGAAGAAAATCAGAGATTTTGTCAGATTAAAAATCGGTATATTCATAGACGATTACAAGCTCACCACTATCTACAGGAGAAAGATAGTAGACCTTATCCAGAGACACGGTTTTAAGGATTTTGAGACTTTCTATTCCACGGTTACAGGGGGACGTTCCCCAGAGCTTCTGCAGGAACTTTATAACACAATGACAGTTAATGAGACGTACTTTTTCAGGGAAAAGGAACAGTTTGAGATTCTTGTCAGGGACATCATTCCTGAGCTTGATTCTAAGAAAAGCAGTTTTGAGAGCATAAACATACTCAGTGCACCGTGCTCCACAGGAGAAGAGGTGTACACAATCGCCATATACCTTATGGAACACGGACTTGTTAACCCCTCAAGGAAATTTATGATTCTGGGGATAGATGTGGACAGCGATGCCGTCAAACAGGCTGAAGAGGGTTTTTACACAGAAAAAAGTATGAGGGGAGTCCCTGGATACATAAAAGAAAAGTACTTTGTGAAACAGGGAGGCGGATATCAGGTTATACCCCAGCTAAGACAGGCAGTCTCATTCAAAGTGGTAAATGTGCTTGACAGGTACGAGATGAGGAGACTGGGAAGATTCGACGTGATTTTCTCAAGAAATATGCTGATTTATTTTGAGGAAAGACTGAGGAACGAAACCATAGCCACATTTTACAGCATATTAAAGCCTGAGGGCTATCTGTTTCTGGGGCATGCAGAGAGGATGCCCCCAACAATAACTCTATTTAAAGAAAGGAGTATGGGGAAGGCCATTGTATACCAGGGATACCTGTTCTGTCCCCCTGTATCCCCTGAAGAGTTTGAGAGATTCCTCAAACCCCTAAAGGAGGGCGATACACTCCTTTAATGTATCAAGGAAAAATTCCAGTTCCTCCTCCTTTATGGCAAGGGGAGGCATAATAACCATAACATCACCCAGGGGTCTGACCCATATTCCCCTTTCTATCATCATTTTTGCAACCTTAAAACCTGTTCTTTCACCATAGGGAAATGGTTCACCGGTTTTTTTGTCTTTGACCAGTTCAACACCTGCCATAAAACCGTACTGTCTCACATCACCCACATGCTCAAGCTCCCAGAATTCAGACAGTTTATCTGTAAGGAGCTTTATCTTTGGCTGGAGTTTTTTCAGGGTCTGTTCCTCCTCAAAGACCTCAAGGCTTGCTATTGCAACACTGCAGGCAAGGGGGTTTCCTGTATACGTATGACCATGGTAAAAATGTTTTGCCTCACCAAACTCACCTAAAAACTCATTGAATATCTCATCTGTAACCAGAGTTGCAGCCAGTGGCAGGTATCCCCCTGTAATGCCCTTTCCCAGTGCCATTATGTCAGGCTCAATTCCTTCCCTTTCACAGGCAAACATACTTCCTGACCTGCCAAAGCCTGTTGCAACCTCATCAACAATCATAAGGATATTGTACTCATCACATATCCTTCTGATTTCCTTCATGTAACCTTTTGGGAACGGCAGTATTCCTGCAGCCCCCTGAACACCGGCCTCAAGCACAAAAGCGGCTATTTCCTGATGGTTCTTGAATATAAATTCCTCAACCTCCTCAATGAGGAGCTTCGTTGTATCGTACTCCAGGGCTTTTTCCCTTCCGGCTTTTTTGACAGCCTCCAGATAAGGGGAGGGCATCTTATAAACATCAAACAGCAGTGGTCTGTACTTTTCGTGGAAGATATTTATCCCACCAACACTGACACTGCCTATGGTATCACCGTGGTAAGCCTCAGAAAGGGTAACGAATTTGTTTTTCTGTTTCTCCCCTTTATTGTGCCAGTAATGGTAGGCGATTTTTATCGCTATTTCCATAGCCTCTGCGCCATCTTCCGAGTAGAACACCTTTGTCAGTTTTGGAGGAGTTATATCAACCAGGTTCTTTGCAAATACAACTGCAGGAACATTTGAGGCTCCCAGTGTGGTAAAGTGGGCTATCTTATGCACCTGCTCTATAACTGCCTGATTGAGCTTCGGGTGGTTATGTCCGTGGACATTGCACCACAGGGAGGATACACCATCAAGGAATTTTCTTCCGTATATGTCGTAAACATAAACCCCTTCACCCCTTTCAACAATTATATTCTCCTCCTCCCTGTAAACCTTCATCTGGGTAAATGGATGCCAGAAATACTCTTTATCCCACTCCTCAAGGTATTTTTTGTTTAACATACTTCCTCCATAAACTGTTTTATTGAATTATTGTACACCTGCTATACACCACAGGAGAAATTTCCTATGAATAAACTCATACAACGGTGGAAATGTTTCATAATATAATCTCAGGTCAAAAATAGAGGAGTGCTTTATGCTTTACCAGGTGGAAAAAGGTTTTGTTGTTGATAACGGTGAAAAAAGGGTAACATTTGGCTGGGTTCTCAATGAGGGAGCCTTTAAAGGTCAATCGGAATATTTCATAGCCACGGAAGATAGCGTAAAGGACGCAGACAGCCTGTCTATCGGTATGAAAAACGCCAGATGGGCAATTTACAGCATAAAAACCCTTGAAAAGGTATCTCCTGTATTCAACTGGATATCGCCTCTGGGTCTGGTCAGGGGACAGTCCCCTTATTACAGGGGAAGCCTGGACGGAAAAGAGGCCCTTTTTACTCTGGAAGAACAGATAACAGACTGGTTTGACAAAATAAGAGACAGGGGAGCATTAACAGGGGAAAGCAGCTACTACTGGGGTAAGAAAGACGGTTTTTACGCTCTTTATGATATAGAGACAGGAAAAAAACTAACAGATAACTTTAAATCATCTGTTATTGCCGGGGCCTTACTTGGTAGGGGCAGTTACGTCGTAGGCAGTTATGGTGAGGAGATATTTTTTATCTATGATATACAAACCGGTAAAATAATTTCTCCTGAATTTGATGAGGATACTCTTATACAGATACTAAAGCACGGTAATCTGGAAAGGGCTCTTGAGGAACTGACAGCTGGTCAGGTGTGAACTATACTGTCAAGCTGGCTGTATATTTCCTCTATTAACCGGTTTACCCTCTCAAACTCCTCCGCCATAACTTTGTTTTTGTGTAGGACCTCATATAAAGGAGCAAAGATACTGGTGAGAACTTCCCTTGTGGATTCCACCAGTCTGTTTACTTCCGAAAATATAATTGCGAAATTTGAGCGGGTGTTGTGGGCAGCCTCCACCATTCCATTAAGATAGAGGAACTCCAGCCTTTTAATAAGTATTTTTACCCTTTTCATACTCTCATCAATTTCCCTTAAACGCCTGTGTACATTCTTTGAGATAAGCATTATATCTTCTGCATTGTATACCAGCAGATTTAGAATATCCCTGATATCACTTTCAAGCTGTTTCTCGGAAGAATCAGAATTTTCTTCCTCAAGATTATCCAGTATCTCCCTTAAAAATCTCGTAAGCATGATAACCTGTAGTTTTGAGATATTTATCAGAACAATCATCTTCTCAATATCAGACATTATTTCCTGTATTTTTTCTTTCATCTGACCGATTATTTTGTTCCCCAGCTCTGAATTCTTCCTCATCTCTGCAGACATAACAGAAAAGGCAGCACCTTCACTTCCAAGCTTAAATGATTCAACCGAGGAGTTCAGGGATATGAGTCTTATATGACCTGTAAGACCAAAAATTGTGTCTGATTTTTTCTTCAGGAGGGATGCAAACTCATCAAACACATCTATTTTTTTATAAATTTCATCATAAAGCCTGTTTAATTCCCGGGCATACGTAAATATCCTGTCCATAATTGAGTAAAATCCACTTTTTTCCTTGATTTTTTCAACTTTTTCCACGGTGAGAATATCTTTTTTGGAAAGAACTTCCTTTGAAAGACTCTCTTTCATAAAACTGTCGTAGTTATCATATCCCAGAGATTTTAGAGCTTCCACAAGTTTTTCATAAGAGGCT
>JAADEU010000113.1 GCA_013153235.1 Aquificota bacterium
CTCCGGAAAGCCCTTTTTTCTGAGCTTTTCCCCCAGCTCTTTCTCAAAGTAATCTTTTTTAGCAAGCAGTTTCAGTGCGTAGGTTTTAGCCTTTTCCATCTATCAGAAGCTGTTATCAAGGCCGTACATCCCTGCGTCGTACTCACCTGAGGAAACACCCTTGATTTTAAGGTCGAGGTCTGATGGGTTGGTTGCGTATGCAAGGGCGTTTTCGTAGGAAATCCATCCTTTGTTGTATAGCTCCAGAATGGCCATATCAAATGTCTGCATTCCGTATTCAGAGTGACCTTTTTCCATCAGCTCTGTGATTGTCTCAAACTTGTCAGGGTCTATGATTGCATCAAATACAGCACCTGTATTAATCAGTATCTCAACTGCAGGTACCAGACCTTCTGTATCTTTCCTCGGTATCAGCCTCTGGGATATTACCGCCTTCAGTGTTGATGCTAGCATGATTCTGATGTGGTTCTGTGCCTCAAGGGGGAACATATCTATGATTCTGTTCAGGGTGTCTTTAGCATCCTGTGTGTGGAGTGTGGAGAAGACGAGGTGTCCTGTTTCAGCTGCCCTGAGGGCTGTTTCGACGGTCTCTATATCCCTCATCTCACCTACCATAATAACATCCGGGTCTTCCCTCAGTGCGGCCCTCAGTGCTGTGGCAAATGTTGTTGAGTCCAGCCCTATTTCCCTCTGTACGATGTAGCTCTTTTTGTCGTGGAATACGTACTCGATAGGGTCCTCAATTGTTATTACCACATCTTCTCTGTTCTGGTTTCTGTAATCTATCATTGCTGCCAGTGTTGTTGACTTACCTGTTCCGGTAGGACCTGTAACCAGAACCAGTCCCCTTTTCTCAAGGGCAATATCTGCAAGTTTCTGGGGTAGATGTAACTCGTCAAATGAGGGAATTTTTGTTTTCAGAATCCTGAATGCAAATGCGTAGGTACCCCTCTGCTTGTATATGTTTACCCTGAAACGGCTCACCCCGGGGATGGAGTAAGATATGTCTATCTCCCCTTTTCTAATGAGCTCTGCCTTTTTATTTTCGCTTTTTACAACGGTGTTTATAAAATTAACAACATCCTGTTCTTTTATCTTGCCGAAATGTTCTATGTCTGTAAGCTTCTTGTTAATCCGGAATACAGGATGCCTCCCGATTTTCAGGTGTATGTCTGTGGCATTCATATTTACCGCCTGGGTGAGAATCTCATTAAGGTCCACCTGATATCGCCTCCCTTATTTTTTGTTCTATCTCTTCCATAATTTCGGGGTTTTGCTTGAGGAATTCCCTTGCTTTTTCCCTCCCCTGACCGATTTTCATATCGCCGTATGAGTACCATGCTCCACTTTTCTTAATCAGTCCAAGTTCTTCACCAAGGTCGAGGATTTCACCCTCTTTGGATATTCCTTCTCCGTATATAACATCAAATTCGGCCTCTTTGAATGGAGGTGCAAGTTTGTTTTTTACAACCTTTACCTTTACCCTGCTTCCAACTTTTTCACCGCTGTCCTTTATGTCCTTTTTCCTGACCTCAAGTCTCATGTCTGCAAAGAACTTAATTGCCCTTCCACCTGTTGTGGTTTCAGGGTTTCCAAACATAACCCCGACCTTTTCCCTTATCTGGTTTATCAGAACAAGGGCTGTATTGGACTTATTTACCGCCCCTTTCAGTACCCTCATCGCCTTCGACATCAGCCTTGCGTGGAGCCCTACATTTGAGTCCTCAATATCCCCTTCCAGCTCCGCCTTTGGTACCAGTGCAGCAACAGAGTCTATGATAACCACATCAACAGCACCGCTTCTTATCAGTGTTTCTGCTATCTCAAGAGCCTGTTCACCGTAATCAGGCTGGGAAACAATAAGGTCCTCTATGTTTACACCTATTGCCTTTGCGTATTTAGGGTCAAATGCATGCTCCGCATCTATGAATACGGCCTTACCGCCCCTTTTCTGTGCTTCGGCAATAAGGTGGAGCGTGAGGGTTGTTTTACCTGATGATTCCGGCCCGTATATCTCTGTAACCCTTCCCCTGGGTATACCTCCTATCCCTGTGGCAAGGTCAAGGGTCAGGGAACCGGAGGGTATGGCCTCTACAGATTTTATGGCCTCGGAGGACAGGGTCATAACAGACCCTTTACCGAACCTCTTTTCTATCTGTGCAAGGGCACTTTCAAGAGCCTTTCTTTTTGCTTCAAGCTCTTTCTGGTCTACAGCTTCACTCATTAAGATGATGCCTCCTTGATTTGCTCAGCAGATACAACCCTCGGGACGACAAAGAATCCATTCTCTGCCTGAGGGGCGTTTGACAGGGCCTCCTGATTTGAGAGGCCTTCCCCAGGGATATCGTCCCTCATAGGGGCTTCCTGCTGGTTTAATTCATAAAAAGGTAATATATTTTCTGTGTCCAGTTCTTCAAGTTTTTCTATAAACTTTAAAATGTCAGACAGCTGAACCGAGAAAAGCTCAATCTCTTCCTCTGTCAGCTGGAGTTTTGAAAGCTGGGCAACCTTAATAACCGTTTCTTTATCTATCATTTTTTACCCCGATATATTTTTTCGTCTGTATTCATTTTACCATTATTTTTACCTTTCGGCCTCTGTTTTGCTTTGTGTAAGTGTTTGAAAAATATAGAAAATTAAAATTTAAAAACCTAATAATCCATTTTTATGATGAAAATCATTCCTAATAAGGAATCGTTACTATATATTAGAAGTACCCTAAGTTAGCATCCCCCTCCCTCCCCCTCCATTTCCTGCGGGTCCAAAAGACCCGCCTTTTTATTTTTTACGCCGTTTTTTGAAATAACTGCTGAGCCATTTCAGGGCTTTTTCCGGCTGGTCAATAAGGTCTTCCCTTCCATTTTTTATCAGAACAGCCTTCTGTTTCTCCGATAGCTGGTATGTTTTCATTGCCTCTTTTTTGGCTTTGTTTATCCATTTCTTGATTTTTTCCCTGTCTTCAAGGACCTCAGGGGGCAGTTTCAGACCTGTTTTTTCTGCAAGGGACTTTGCATAGGCTATCTGCTTTTCTGTAGGTCTGGTTTCCTTGTGCTGGTCTATGAATTTTTTCAGCTCTTCAGGGTTATCCAATATGTCTGATATATCCTTGCCGTGTTTCTTTGCCAGGTCAAGGGCATAGTCCAGCATCTTTTTGGAGATTACTGCCTGACCGGAGGACTGGGTTTTCTGATAAAGCTCCTTTACAAACTCCTTCCAGTCCTTTTTCTTCTGTTCCACGTAGTCCAGAAACTCTTCCATTCTCTTGGTAAAGTCGTAATCCACCACCCAGTGGTACTTCTTGTCAAGGTAATCAATAAGTTCGTAGGCTGCCTGTGTGGGTTTCAGGGCGTTTCCTTCTTTTACAACATAGCCCCTGTCTTTTATGGTTTTCATTATGGTTGCGTATGTGGAAGGTCTTCCGATACCCAGTTCTTCCAGTTTCTTGACCAGTGAACCCTCTGTGTACCTTGGGGGTGGTTTTGTCCATTTTTCCTCAAGCTTCTGGGACAGTTTTTTGACTTTTTCGCCTTTTTCAAGGGGTGGTAGCTTCTGGGACTCCTCTTTATCCTCGATGTTATACAGTTTTTTGTATCCTTCAAATACCAGAACGGAGCCTGTTGTTTTGAATCTGTAGCCCTTTATATCAAACAGTGCTGTTGTTCTTTCGTAAATGGCCTCTTTCATCTGGGATGCGATGGTCCTCTGGTAAATCAGTCTCAGCAGTTTAAAGTGGTCCTCTGTCAGACCTTTTTCCTGGATAAGCTGTTTCTGTTTTTCCAGGGGTACGAAGTTTGTGATTCTGATTGCCTCGTGGGCATCTGCCTGTGTATTTTTGGACCTGTATTTTTTTGCCCGTGGTGGAAGGTATTCCTGTCCAAACTGCTCCTTTATGAAGCTTCTTATTTTTTTAATTGCCTCATCTGATATCCTCACACTGTCTGTTCTGTGGTATGTGATAAGACCGTTTTCAAAAAGGTCCTGGGCAAGCATCATCGTTTTTTCAGGTGAGAATCTGAGCTGGGCGTTTGCGGTCTGCTGGAGGACCGATGTTGTGAATGGGGGTTTAGGGGACTGTTTTACCTGTTTTTTCTGTACTTCTATTACTGTGGCGTACTGCTCCTGTTTTATGTCCGAATAAATCTTTTCTGCAAGTTCTCTGTCTTCAAGTCTCTGTTTTTCGTAAAAGGCTGTAAACTGGATACCTTCTTTTTCCAGAATTGCTGAAAGCACATAATAGGGTGTTGGTTTAAATGCCTGTATCTCCCTTTCCCTTTCAACAACCAGTCTTACAGCAGGAGACTGAACCCTTCCTACAGAGAACCTTCCACCTATCTCTTTTGAGGCTATAGGGGAGAGTATGTAACCAACGATTCTGTCCCCTACCCTTCTGCCCAGGAAGGCATCAAACAGACCGAAATTCGTCTCCTCAAATTTCGGGGCTTTTTTTATTACCTCTTTAATGTGTTTTGGTGTAATCTCGTGGAATTCTGCCCGTTTGATTTCCTTTGCTTTCTTTTTCAGTTCGTCGTACATAAAGTATCCAATTGCATAACCCTCCCTGTCAGGGTCTGTGGCTATAAAAACCTCTGCATTTTCTGCGAGTTTTTTGATTTCCGACAGTATTTTCCTGTGGTTTGGGGATTTAATCACAAACTTTGGTTTGAAGCTTTTAAGGTCAACCCCCATCTCCTTCTCTGGAAGGTCCTTAAAATGACCTATTGTTGCCTTGACAGAGAAATCCTTTCCCAGGAATTTCTGAATTTCCCTTGCCTTTTTTGGAGATTCAACAATTACTATTTTTTTTGTTTTTCCTGACATTTACCTACCTTTTTATCTTTTTTATTGGGTCTTCAATACCTGCTGCCTTAAAGGCCTCTTCCCTCTGTCTGCATGTTGCACACTCACCGCACGGTGGAAGTGTGCCCCTGTAGCAGGAGTATGTTATTTCATAAGGCACGCCGAGTTCAAGCCCTGTTTTTAGAACATCGGCTTTTGTCATACCCAGAAATGGAGACCATACAGTAATCCTGTTTTTCTTTTTTGCAACCATCACAGATGAAGCATTTATGGCGGCCTCTGCTGCAGATACAAATTCTGCCCTGCAGTCAGGGTATGGGCTGTCTACAGAGTGTACCCCTATTCCTATGTTTTCTATTTCGTAGATATCTGCAAATGATGCAGCCACCGCAAGGAAATTAAGGTTCCTCATAGGAACGGTGGTCACAGGTGGCTGGTCCGGATATTCCTCCGATGGTATTTCAACATTTTCGTCTGTAAGGGCTGAGCCTTCTATTCCCCTGAGATGTGGTACTTCAACGATAAGGTGTTTTTCAACACCTGCCCTTTCTGTAAGTTTTTTTGCAAAATCAAGCTCTATCCTGTGTTTCTGGCCGTAATCAAAGGATATGGCGTATACCTTCTCGAAATATTTTTTTGCAAGCCACAGGAGGGTTGCACTGTCCATTCCTCCAGATACCAGAACTATTATGCTACCGGACCGCCTCATTCTCCTGCTGAACCTCTATTTTTTTTATTTTTCCTGTTTTGAGCTTTGCAGTTCCTTCTAAAGTCCCTTTTGGCTCTACCATTATCTCATTATACGCTATTTCTCCTGTGATTCTTCCTCCAGAAAGAACCTCAATACTGTCGGCATCGATGTTTCCCTCTATGTATCCCTTTACTATGACCTTATCAGAACGGACTGTTCCCTTTACCCTGCCCTTTTTTCCCACAGTTACTATTTTTTCACAGAATATATTTCCCTCAACCTCTCCATCAATGTGTACAGAACCGGAAAATTTCAGTTCTCCTTTTATTGTTGAGCCTTCACTGATGATTGTTGTGCCTCCAGAATTAGCTGGAGGTTGGCCGTTATCCCTTTTATCAAAGATTCCCATTTTACATGCCTCTCCTTTTCAAAAATCTGTCTGTAGTTTTCAAGTTTCCATTTTATAAAATTGACAGGGTTCAGTGGCCTTTGCAAGTACCTGACCTCGTAATGCAGATGTGGACCGTTTATCAGTCCTGTACTCCCTGAGTATCCTATCAGCTGACCCTTTTCAACATAATCCCCGGTTTTTACCTTTATTCTGCTCAGATGACCGTAAAGGGTTTTGAAGCCGTAATTATGCTGGATAATAATCAGCTTTCCGTAATTTCCCTTCTTACCTGCATACTCAACAAGTCCCCTTGCCGTAGCATAAACAGGGGTTCCCCATTTTGCCCTCAAATCAACCCCAGGGTGGAAATCCCTTTTTCCGTTTACCGGATGTTTTCTGTATCCGAAACGGCTGGTAACCACGGTGGTTTTCAGGGGTGAACCGTTCGGTATGTTTTTAAACAGGTAGTATATCTGCCCTGATGTGAGGGTGAGTTTTTCCAGTCTCTGGTTTATGTCTGTTTTTTCTTCAGGTTTGAGACCTATCATCTCCTCGATATTTTTCACCTTCTGGGTCAGCTGCTGGAGCTGGGATGTCTGCTGTTCTATACTTTTTTTCAGGGCTATTTTCTCTTTTGTGAGCCTGAGGGTAAGCTCTGTCAGTTCCTCTTTCTTCTCTGTTAATCGGGAAACCTCCCTGACAAGGAAGTATATTATCAGTGAACTGGATACGATAAAAAACAGCAAAAATCCAACAAAGTACAGGAAATACTTTTTTACGATTTGTTTTAATGTGTACTGTTTAACACCGTTTACATCGTGAATGGTTATTGTAAATTTATCCCGCATAATCAGTTCTTCTGTTTTTCAGTGGCACGCCATTTAAGGTAGCTTTCTATAAACCCGTCTATCTCTCCATCCATAACAGCCTCTATATTCCCTGTTTCATACCCTGTCCTCAGGTCTTTGACCATCTGGTAAGGCTGGAATACGTAAGACCTTATCTGGCTTCCCCATGAGATGTCCTTCTTTTCACCTTCAAGCTGTTTCTGTTTTTCTTTCTGTTTTTCCAGTTCGTACTGGTAAAGCCTTGCCTTGAGCATCTGGAGGGCCTTTGCCCTGTTCTGTATCTGGGAACGCTCACTCTGACAGGAAACGGTGATACCTGTAGGTATATGGACGATTCTTACAGCCGAGTCTGTGGTGTTTACGTGCTGTCCACCGGCTCCAGATGCCCTGAATGTGTCTATCCTCAGGTCCTCATCCTTAATCTCAACCTTTACCTCTTCACCTATCTCCGGAACAACGGATACGGCGGAGAATGAGGTGTGTCTTCTTTTGTTTGCATCAAATGGGGATATCCTCACAAGTCTGTGGACACCCTGTTCCCCTTTCAGATAACCGTAGGCGTATGGACCTTTTATGATAACCGTGGCACTTTTTATCCCTGCAACATCATCAGGCTGGTAATCAACCATCTCAATCTCAAAGCCGTTTTTTTCAGCCCATCTGAGGTACATCCTCAGGAGCATCTCTGTCCAGTCGCATGCCTCAACACCTCCAGAACCTGCCTGAAGGGTAAGGATGGCGTTTTTGAAATCATACTCCTCAGAAAGCAGGCTTGCTGTCTCCAGTCTATTAATCTCCTTCTCCAGCTCTTCAAGCTCCTTTTCCAGCTCCTTTTCTGTCTCCTCGTCGTATTCCATCTCAAGGAGCTGTATGTATTCATCTATATCGTTTAACTTTTTCTGTATATTCCTAAGTTCCTCAAGTTTTTCTGCTATGGAGTTTCTTCTGCTTGCGATTTCCTGTGCCTTTTTCTGGTCGTTCCAGAAGTCAGACTGCCCCATCTGCATATCCAGCTGGTTCAGTTCCTTCTCCAGCTGCTCAGGTTTCATAATATCCTCAACAGCTGAAAACCTGTTCTTAAGCTCCTGGAGTTTTTCTTTTAGCTCTACAATCATTCTCCCGACCCTTATTTTTTATTTTCGCCAATATAATATGGAAACTGGAGATATTTTCAACCACCCTTTGAGGCAAGGAAGTAAGCCCACAGCGAGCCTGCAACAACAAAAACAGGCAGAACAATAAGGACGGTCATTATATTTCCCAGAATAACCGCAATTATCGTTTTTGGCCAGCTGGCCTTCAGGACGGCTTTTGCCAGGAATATCTCAAACAGTATCGCTATGGAAATAGGTATCCACAGCATCCCGGGGACGTATACCCCTGCCATAATCATCCCTGTTCTTATAGCCCCGAGGAGAACATAGGTAATCAGGGTTATAAAAAACGCGGTTTTATAGGTAATATGTCTTATAAGTGCCAGTCTTCCTGCGTACCACAGGGAAAAGCTTCCCATTGCAAGGAATATGGCGGCAAACAGGAGTTTATAAATCAGGTCCGCCACCGGATTTCCTGTGGCAAGGAGGTCAACAAACTCTCCATTTTCCTGTGCAGCGGCAGCTGAAAAAAACATTAAAAACACCGGTATTTTTCCCATTCCAGTCTCCATTATAATTTGTACCTGTCGCTCATGTAAGGGAGCATCTCAAGCCCTTTTATTTCAGGGTTTTCCACATTTTTATGCTGTACAAGTACCTTGAATTTTTCACCCATTCCCTTTGGTAACACAAGGGTCTTAAGCCTGTTCAGTCTCTCGAACGACTCAAGGTCGTTCTTCTCCTGAAGCTGGGCAAATATATCCATCAGCCCCAGATTTGTAAGGAAGTGGGCCTGGTCTGTGAAACCTGTAAAGTCAAGTCCTGCGACCATGCCGTAGTACTTCAGTGCAGAAAAATTCACATGGGATGTTATATCCTGCATCCCGACATTTTCGTAGTAGTTTTCAGAGTATCTGTGCCTGTAATAGCACAGCAGGGTTCCCCTCATTCTGTAATATTTATAAAGCTCCGCAGAGGGAAATCCGTAATCGATGGTAATCACGTAGCCCTTTTTTAGCTTCCTTGCTATTTTTTTAATGTAATCCACCGCATCAAGGTTTATCTCTGTCTGCATACCTTCCGGTATGTTTATGTTCAGCTCTTTCAGGTACCTGATAATATCTTCGTCTGCCTCTTTCAGAATTTCCTTAACGTTATCCTCCCCATCTACGGTGATAAAAACTTCGTATATTTTTCCGTTTATCTTTCTAATCAGATGGACAGGAAATGCGTCAAAAAGCTCATTGGAAAAAACAACACCTGTGATGGACTCATCCTCAAAGTCTATAATGTCCTGTACCCACTCTACAATCTCAAAATCCGACAGGAGCTCCTTCTGGAGTTTTATGTGGTAGGGGGATTTTTCAATCAGTATATAGCGGGATTTTCTGTATACCTCTGGGTGGTTTTCCTTCAGGAATCTGAGGATATCGTAGGCAAGGTAACCCTTTCCTGCACCTATCTCAACAATCTGGAACTGCTCTTCCCCTAATTTGTGGAAAATCTCAACGAACTGCTTTCCAAGCAGCTCCCCAAAAGCCCTGTCAAGTTCAGAGGCAGTGAAAAAGTCCCCGAATCCACCGATTTTCTCCTGTGGGGATGTGTAATACCCCAGCTCCGGATAGTACAGGGCCATATCCATAAAATCCCTGAAGGATATGGAGCCTTCCCTTTTTATTCTGTCTTTTATAATTGAGACAAGCTGGGGCTTACCTGTAAGTTTCATAGAACCACCTGGATTTGTAATGACAGATGATTATTATAAACTGAAAAAGGCTTTTTTTTCAGAAAGGGTGCCGGAAAAGGCACCCCCTTTTGTATTACTGCTGGTCAGCGTAGTTTGGACCGAGTTTTGGAGGGTTGTTATCCCAGGCTTTCGCCCTTGCCATGTCGGCATCATCCCAGATTTTCTGCCAGTCTGGCCATTCTGATTTATCGTCGTATTTTTCTTTGCCCCTTCTTGCGATAAAGTCATCTGCTATTTTGGAAAGGGTTTCTTTGTTCAGTACCCATCCCCTCCTTGTGTAGGAGGAAAGGTCGTAGATGTCTGTATGTATGATACAGATTGTAGGGCATGCAAGTGTACACAGACCACAAAACATGCATTTTGACAGGTCCATATCAAACTGGGACAGAACCTTCAGCCCGTGGTGGGGGTGGTCCTCAGGCACATCCAGTTTTTCCGTTTTGATTATGAAAATCTCAGGTACAGGACATGCAGCCTGACAGAACTTACAGCCGATACATCTGGTTTCTCCCATTTCAGGGGGTTTTATCTTCAGCTTTTTAACCCACGCCTCAAAGTCGTCCTTTTCCGTTCCATCAACATTCCTCAGTCCGTGTATACCCCTGAACCTGGGTGCAGGTTCAACAAGCTCAAAAGGAAAATCAACTGTAATTACCTTTCTGAACAGGTGTTTTATGGTTGTTTTCAGCCCCTTCATAAAATCCAGGAAGAATATCTTCTCTGTTATTGTCTGGGGCTGAACGTTTCTATTCAATCCAACTTTTTTAATTCCCATTTTTCCCTCCTACCTGTCTGTTTCCCCAACAACAGGGTCAATGGTTGAAAGTATGGTTATGGCGTCGGCAATAGGTCTTCCAATCATAAGTTTTGGGAATATCTGGAGATTGTAAAACGCTCCGGACCTGAGCCTGAACCTGTAAGGCTTGATACCATCTTTAGGCATGTATATGTAAACACCCAGTTCACCCCTTGGGTTATCTGCTCCTGCGTAAACCTCGCCTTTGAACAGCTTTGTACCTCTACCGTCTATGGTTATTTTCATCTTCTTGTCTTCAGGCTCGTAGAAGAACGGGTCGTTTTTGGACATCTTCCTCAGCTTCTCAATACACTGCTGGACTATTCTGACAGACTGTTTGATTTCCTCAATCCTCACCAGATATCTGTCGTAGCTGTCACCTTTTTCCCCGACAGGAACATCAAAATCAACCTCACCGTAGGCATCGTACTTGTCTATCATCCTCAGGTCATAAGGCACACCTGATGCCCTTGCCACCGCTCCGGTGAGACCGTAGCTGTAAACATCCTGTTCGGTGATAATACCAACATCTATATTCCTTCTGAGCCATATTCTGTTTCTTGTCAGGAGGGTTTCGTAATCCTTCAGTCTTGTTGGGAAGTCTTTGAGGAAGTGCTCTATGGCATCAAGGGCTCCGTATGGCAGGTCTGCATATACACCACCAACCCTGAAGTAGTTTATGGTGAACCTTGCACCTGTTATGCCCTCAAAGATATCCATTATTTTTTCCCTTTCCCTGAATGTGTACAGGAACATTGTGAGGGCTCCAAGGTCAAGGGCGTAAGTCCCAAGCCACAGCAGGTGGGAGTTTATTCTGGACAGCTCGGCCATCATCGTTCTGATGTATTTTGCCTTCTCAGGAATCTTCTCGTGGATTCCAAGGAGTTTTTCCGCAGCAACACATACAGAGTGGTTCTCGTTTATTGAGGCGATGTAATCCATCCTGTCTGTGTAAGGTATGATTTGCTGGACGTTCAGGTTCTCTGCCAGCTTCTCCACTCCCCTGTGGAGCTGTCCGATGATGATATCACACTCCTGTACATACTCCCCTTCCATATCAAACAGGAACCAGATTGTACCGTGGGTTCCTGGATGGAGTGGACCCCAGTTAAGAACAACCTGGGATTTTTTATTGGGCATTCTCTTTTTCTGGGTTATCTCAAGGTCTTCAAGTGTTGGGAGGGCTGTGTGCATCCTGGAGTAGTTCTGGAGGCCTTCAAGCTGGTCAGCCCTTTCCTTTTCGTTAAGGGATGGCAGTTCAACCTCTTCGTACCCCTTTATAGGAAAGTCCTTTCTCAGGGGATGGTGTGGGTATGTTTCCCACATAAACATCCTGACCAGGTTTTCATGCCCCTCAAACTTTATTCCAAACATATCCCAGGCTTCCCTTTCTGCCCATTTGGCACCTGCCCACATATCCGTCAGTGTAGGCAGTGTCTCATCGGTAGCCCAGGTTTTGACGATGATTCTTTCCCTGTATTCTGGAGAAAACAGTATGAGAACACCCTGGAATCTCGGGTCGGCTTTGGCACCGTGGTCTATTATTGTCCAGTCAATAAACATTTTGAACTGGTAGTCCGGGTCTTCTTTCAGGAATCTAAGGAATGATTTGAAGTTTTCCTTTGGAACCTCTACGGAGTGGAATCCCTTGTCGTTTTCAACAACCTCTACATAATCAAACTTTTCTTTCAGTTTGTTTATTTTATCCAGAGTTATCCAGGACATATCGCCTCTCCATATTTTTTATAACAGTGTTATAAATTTTAAAGGTTAAATCATTTTTTATCAACTTTTTGAGTATAATTAGGTATTCAAAAAAACCTTTTTGAAAGGAGTTTCCATTGGAAAATCCAGAAAAACAGGAAAATATCCAGCTGGAAAATAATTCTCCCTCCGGTGAAGACAGGCCGGAAGAGAGCTTTAAGACAATGGTTGCTTTTGCCCTGTCAACAGGTCTGTTTGTCGGAAAAATTCCCATTGCCCCAGGAACGATAGGCACACTTGTTGGTATATTTCCTATCCTCATCTACTGGACTAAGGGTGGACAGTACCAGCTGATAAATCAGATTTCCATAACCATGGCTGTTTTTCTTATCGGTATATGGGCATCCACCGTTGTTGTGGAAACATTCAAGGACAAAGACCCTGATTATGTTGTTATAGACGAGATTGCCGGTTATATGGTGGCGATGATTGGCTTTACACCCACATGGCAGCACCTTCTGATGGCGTTTGTTATATTCAGGTTCTTTGATATCCTCAAGCCACCGCCGATAAGGTATTTTGAGAGGCTCCCATCGGGCCTGGGGGTGATGGCTGATGATATTGTTGCCGGTATTTATACATGGGTAGTAATGTTTGTTCTGGTTAAGTTCTTTGGATTATGAGAGCCTTTTATCTGGTAGTCTTTCTTATACTGTCTGTTTATTCATACGGGGAGGAGTATGTCTACGGTAATGTTCTGGTTCTTCCCTCCCACCTTTACAGCATCGTTGTGAGCAAATCCCATCAAAAAACAGTGGTGCTCCAGATAAAAGACGGTTATCCGGTTGTTGTTGATGAGTTTATCTCTGCAACAGGACTGAGATTCGGGGATAAAATAAAAAAAGGGGATATGAGAACCCCTTCAGGGGTTTACTTTCCTGTCTCCTTCAAACCTGACAGCCAGCTCCCACCCTACTACGGGGCAGGTGCATTTCCCCTGAACTACCCCAATGCCCTCGACAGGTATGTAATCAGACGGGATGGAGACGGTATCTGGATACACGGGTATGGAAAGAAGGAGCTTCTGTTTTTCAGCTCCAAGGGGTGTATTATCCTGAAGAACAACGACCTTGAAAGACTTTCAGGGTACATAAAACTGGGTAGAACCCCTGTGGTTGTTCAGGAGAGGTTTGTAAAGCTGCCGCTGGGTGAGTTTAAAAGCCTGAGGAAAGAGGCAGAGGATTTTATTGAAAAATGGAAAGATGCCCTTCTAAAGCTGTACAGGGGAGATGATACACAGCTTTATAAACTGTACTCCAGGGATTTTTATTCCTCTGCTGGAACCAGATATGACCAGATAAATCTTTACAAAAAACTGTTTTATGCAGAAGGGGATAACGAACCATTTATCGTTCTGTTAAACAAAACGGTGCTGTTTGATGAGAGGGAAAATGGAAAGCGTTACATAGTTGCAGGATTTCAGATGGGTTTTCTATCCGGGGATGAACTCAAAGGAATGAAAAAGGTATTATATATAAGGCTAAACGGGGAAAAGCCTGAAATAATTTCTGAAGAAAATTTTTAGGAGAAGGAATGATGCTGAGCTACAAAGATGCAGGGGTTGATATAGAAAAGGCTGACAGGTTCGTTCAGGAGATAAAAGGGCTTGTTAAGTCCACGTTTGATAAGAATGTCATAACTCCTATAGGGGGCTTTGCAGCTGCATATCTGCTGGAGATAGCAAAATATAAAGAGCCGGTAATAACCTCCTCTACAGACGGTGTTGGAACAAAGCTGAAGATAGCCCAGATAATGGACAGGCACGACACCATAGGGATAGACCTTGTTGCCATGTGTGTAAATGACCTTGTGACAACAACATCAAAACCACTGTTTTTTCTGGATTACTTTGCCACAGGGAGGTTAAAACCTGAGGTTGCCGTTGATGTGGTAAAGGGTATCACAGAAGGGTGCAGACAGGCAGAATGTGCCCTTATAGGTGGAGAGACAGCGGAAATGCCAGGTATGTACGGTGAAGGGGAGTACGACCTTGCAGGTTTTGCCGTTGGTGTTGTTGAAAGGGAAAAAATGCTTGACGGCTCAAAAACGGAGGAAGGTGATGTTCTGATAGGTATTCCCTCTTCAGGGGTGCACAGCAACGGATATTCACTGGTGAGAAAACTGGTTGAGATAAAGGGTTATTCTTACGAAGACAGGATTGAAGAATTTGGTAAAACCCTTGGGGAAGAACTGCTGACACCTACCAAGATATACGTAAAACCTGTACTGAAACTGGCTGAGGAGCTTCCACTCCACGGGATAGCCCACATCACAGGTGGTGGAATCCCGGGTAATCTGATTAGGGTCATAAATAAAGGTCTTAAAGCGGTTATAAATAAAAATAGCTGGGATGTTCCCCCTGTTTTCCGCTGGATAATGGAAGAGGGGAATGTTCCTGAAGAGGAGATGTTCAGAACGTTTAATATGGGCATAGGGATGATTGTCATTCTTCCTGAAGAATCGGCAGAAAGGGCCGTTAAAATTCTGGAGGAAACAGGCGAAAAAGGATACATTATAGGCTCACTGAAGAGAGGCGAAAGGTCTGTTGAGATTGTTTAAATCCCACCTGAGAGGTGGTGCACTATGCCCATACTGTCCTACGTGAAAAAAGCCAGAGAGATTCTGGATAAGAACTTTAACGGCAGGTATACAGTACCTTCTGTTCATCTGTACCCCCATCAGTGGAACTGGGACTCTGCCTTTATAGCCATAGGGTACTCAAGATACGACACAGACAGGGCTATTTTGGAGCTGAAATCTCTATTTGATGCCCAGTGGAAAAATGGGATGCTCCCCCACATCGTTTTCAACAGGGACAACCTGGGCAGGTACTTTCCTGAACCTGATTTCTGGCAGGCTGAGAGCTCAGGACTTGTACCGGAAGGATTCCTGACCTCAGGTATAACACAGCCCCCTATACACGCATACGCTGCCCTGAAGATTTACGAAAACTCAAAGGACAAAGAGAAAGTAAAACAGTTTCTGAAATGGCTGTACCCCAGACTGATAAAACTCCACAGGTATTTCTACCTTGAGAGGAACCCTGACGATAACGGACTGATTTATATAAGACATCCCTGGGAATCCGGAATGGACAACTCGCCTATGTGGGACCCTGTTCTGGACAGGATAGACCTGTCAAAGGTAGACGTTCCACCTTTCAAAAGGAAAGATGACAAAATCATAGACCCTGAGCAAAGACCCAGAGACGAGGATTATAAGAGGTACATCTATCTGGTGGACATATTCAGAAGGCACAGATACGACGAGAGGAAGATATTCCACGACTGTCCGTTTATCGTGATAGACCCCCTGTTTAATTCCATTCTGGCAGCCTCAAATGAGGCATTGATGAAAATAGGGGACATACTGGGTGAAAACTGGAAACAGGCAGAGGAGTGGTATCTGACAACATCCAGGTCTATGAGGGATGTCCTTTACAGCAAGCAGAAAAAGATATTCTATGCCTACGATTACATTGAGAAAAAACAGATACAGGTGGAAACATCTGCAGGATTTATGCCCCTTTTTGGTGGGGTTGCATCCCACACGCAGGCCCTTGAGATACTGGAATATATGAACTCTGCAAGCTTCTGTAAAATCCATGAGAATAACTGTTTTGCGATTCCTAACTACGATAAAACCAAAAAAGATTTCAGCAGGAAGAACTACTGGAGGGGTCCTGTCTGGATAAATATAAACTGGATGCTCTACCAGGGACTGAAGAGGTACAGATTCCGCCAGAAGGCGGAGCAGCTTGAAAAGACCATAATAGAACTCCCTGTAAGGTTTGGTTTTTATGAGTATTTTGATTCCAAATACGGAACAGGATACGGCACAAAGGATTTTTCCTGGACGGCGGCCCTTTTTATAGACCTTGTTTATGACTATAATGAAAACAGCCTTCTGAAGAAGGATATATACATCAGAACCCTTGATGGTGAGCAGATTCTCAATCCAGACAGGAATTCCATAGCCATAACAGACCCGGAGGAGATTTTTTCAGAGTTTAATAATCTGACGGAGAAAATAATCGGCAGATTTGTGAAAAACGGCTCTGTTAACTACTCAAAAATAAGACTCTCACCTGAATACAAGCTCTTTCAGAACATAGCAGGTAAGCTTGCCGACTTTGACCTGGACTTCCTTGAAACAGAGGATATGAAAAAATCGTTCTGGATTAACCTGTACAATATGATGGTTATCGATTTTGTCCTGAAAATGAAGGTAAACAGGTCTGTAAGGGAGATACAGGGATTCTTTACAGGCTTAAAGTACACCATTAATGGAAAAAACTACTCCCTGGCAGATATTGAGAATATCCTCAGATGTTTCCCTGACAGGGAGAGACTGATTTTGTCCCTTGTTAAAGGTACCCAGTCGTCTCCACCACTGAGGTTTATATCCCCCATGGAGGTGGAGGACAGCATCCAGAATGCTGTGAAGGATTTTATTAACGGTCCGGAGGTTATGGTCTTTCCTGAGGAGAATGCACTTCTGGTTTCTGAGCTGTTCAGGTGGAACAGGCCTCTTTTTATGCCTGAGGAAAAGCTCATCTCCTTTATAAAGGAACATATCATTGATGAGAGGAAGAGGGAGTTTCTTTCAGGAAATAACGGTATAAAGGTGGACTACCTGTTTTATGACTGGTATCTGAACAGTTAATCCGCCCCTCCCGTCCCTTTAACTGGTAGGCCGTCCCCCCATCCTACCGGTTTTATCAATAAGACTTTTCAATACACCTATTGAGGGTTTAAATATAATTTTATATCAAAAATAGTTTTTGTAAATACTATCATTGCTATTTTTATGTCTGATAGACCTCTCAGGTGTTATAATTACAGAAAAAAAGGAAAAATAATGAACATAGTCGCTCTTATCTCCGGAAGAGGTTCAAATCTCAGGGCCATTGCCGAGGCGTTCCGGTCCGGAAAGATAAAGGGAAGAATATCACTTGTTATATCCAATAAAAAGGATGCCCCTGGACTGGATGTTGCCAGGGGGTATGGGATAAAAGGAGAGTTCATAGACCCTAAAGGTTTCCAGGGAAGGGAGGAGTACGACAGATACCTTATAGATAGAATAAACATGGAAAATCCTGACCTTGTTGTGCTTGCCGGTTATATGAGGATACTGTCCGATGCTTTTATAGAGGCTTTCGAGGGGAAACTGATTAATATTCATCCTTCGCTTATACCGGCGTTTAAAGGACTCCATGCCCAGAGACAGGCCGTTGAGTTTGGGGTAAGATTTTCCGGATGTACAGTCCATTATGTCACAAAGGACCTGGATGCAGGACCTGTTATTGTTCAGGCTGTAGTGCCTGTGAATCCGGATGATACTGAGCAGTCCCTTTCAGAAAAAATTCTGTCGTATGAGCACAGGATTTACCCCCAGGCCATAAAATGGATTTCAGAAGGAAGGGTAAAAATAAATGGGAGGACTGTTGTGGTTGAAGGTGCCAGGTACAACAGCCTTCCTGTTAATCCTGAGCTTGAGGATTTTTAATCCCAGCCTTTTTCCACAATCTCCCTTGATTTTTTGTAAGGGTATTTTTTAATCAGCTCTTCTATGGAGAGCTTCTGGTCACCCTCCCTCATAAAATGTATCAGAACAACGGAAGCCCAGTAATCATTTTCGTAGGGTGTTCCTGTTAGCTGTACAGGTACACCTTTGCTGTTTACCGTATGGCAGGCGGCACATGTTACAGGTCCTGTGTACTTTCCGTCAGGTGAGAATTGAAGAGCCTGTCTGTGGGTTGTGAGGTCCACGGTTCTTTCCTCTCCTTCGTATCTGACAGGGTAAAGTCCGTGGGGTGATTCATGGCATGTCTGACAGGCTATAAGCCCGTGAGCCTTTGAGTATCTGTAAAGGGAGTATTTCCTTGGCTGGTCTATAGGGAAGTACCTGCCCCCTTCACTCTCAACAAACGGTGCTATGTGGCAGTCTGCACAGTGGGGTTCTGAGGCTGAAAGCCACCAGTCACTGCCGGCAGATGCGTCTCTGTAGCTTACCGGTTTACCCTTTTCGCTGAACCAGGGAAGAAGCTCAAGGTTTCCGTCTTTGTCTGTGTGGGCTTTTACTATTACGGCAGGTCTGTGTTTTTTGTAAAAATCATAAACAGGGTTTTGGTCTTTTGTAATCTTGGGGTCTGCAAAGTAATCCCTGAATCTCTTTTCATCTCCACCGGCAACAGCCTTTATAACTTCCTGAATACTTTTATTTCTCAGCGTCTTACCCTTCTGCAGAACAGGGTCTTCCAGATTGTCGTACCGGTAAAGTTCCTGTGTGAGGAAGTTATGGCAGTTTGTACAGGTAAGACCCCTAATCTCTTTTATTTTTCTGCCTTTTTCATCCCTCTTGCTTACATTTTCAAGGAACCATTTACCAATACTGTTGAGGAAGAACGGAGGTTTTACATCTAGATTTGTATGGGCATCCCTTCTCAGATAGCAGCCTCCACCTGCAATCCTCTGGTCTTTTTCGGAGAAACGGGGATTTCCTTCCTCATCTATAATCTGGAATGGATTGGTTGCAAAGTCGTTCATCTCCTCAGACTGCCAGTGGGTAGGGTGACATGCCTGGCAGTTCTGGGTTCTTCCTGCCCCGTCAGGCATTGGGACGGCAATAGCATGTCTGGCGTGTATGGCCTCTGTAAGGGGTTTTGCCTTTACGAGTTTGTATCCTGAGGCTGTTGGTCTTGGTGACTGTAAATTTCCGGAGATGTTATCCCCGTGGCAGTCTGCACAGTATACCGCACCAACGGAACCCAGTCTGTTTGTTGGAGCCTCCGGATTGTATTCCCTGAGAAAGTCTGTTTTGTATTTTCTGTCGTGGAGTTCCAGGATGTTGATAGATGCCTGTGCCTGTCTTGCCATAAATTCGGATATATCAGGGTAGTTTTTCTTCCAGTAGCTGTATTCCTTATCAAACAGCTTCAGCCCTTTATTTCTGGAAAGCCTTGCTGCAATACCTTCACCTGAGTGGCAGGTATAACAGTTTGGTATGTCCACAGGGTTTGTCCCGAAGAATGATACGATTTTCCCATTGTCATAGACAGGCCTTCCATCATCCCTGTACAGCTCAACAACGGAAACCTGATACGGCTGAAAATCCTTATTTGTGATACTCCTGATGGTTCCTTTCCTTCTACTGTCATTAAATGCCGTCAATGGTAGACCAAGGGCATCCCAGATGTACGATGCTGTAAGAACCAGAGGTACATTTTTTACCTGGGGAATCTGTGAATCTGTAAAGACGATATTTCCCCCTTTTCTGCCGGCAAACTCCATAAATCCACCTGACAGTGGTTTTCCACTTGGACCGGCATCTACAGGAATCTGTATCTCCCTGCCTATCCTCAGCCTGTTGTCTTCAGACCAGTTTTCCGGAATTGTACCTTCAAGGTCTTTGTATATAAACAGGTGGGTCCAGACGTAATTAGCCAGATTATCTCCAGGGTCATTCATATCACTGTCCTGATTTACATCCTTTGGAATCTGCCAGTATCTCATCTTATTTCCTTCACTGTAGGAGTTATCTTTCACGTAATAATAAAGTCTGAATTTATCGTCAGGGGTGAGCATCTGGGGTAGTTTGCCGTCTGTACCACACTTGAATGCCTGTGCCTGGATACTGTTATATGGCGGGATAACACAGCAGTAAGACATATCGAATCCTACACAGTGCATTCCCAGTTCATAGTTTATAAAAATTGTGTACTGGTGCTGTGGACTGTAAGCCTGAATCTCCTTTCCCCCTACCTCTATTTTTACAGGTTTAAGATTTTTCAGTGAAAATGGTGGTTCTTCAGGGTAACCCCCGTAAGAACCGGATATGATACCGCACACCAGTGCGAAACTTATGGCTTTTTTCATTAAAACCTCCTCCTTCATATTTTATAGCAGAATATATACTAAATATATTTCTGTTATAAATCAAGGGCAAATTTCAAAATAACGGGTATTGGCGTTATAATTATTCAGATAAATGTTAATCGATTATTAATAAGGAGGGATAAAGGTGAGGAAGGTTCTTGCTATATTTCTGATTTTTGTTTCCGTTGCCGTTGCCCAGAGTGTCAAAGTTGAGGACATGCAGTTTGCCGTTGCCATCCAGGACAGGGAGCCTATAGGAATATCCGAAAGATTCCCACCGGATATCGGTAAGATTTACTGCTGGACAAAGGTAATTGCAGAAAAGGTTCCCACAAAAATCTACCATGTCTGGTACTACGGTGATAAAGAGATGGCAAGGGTAGAACTGGGTATTACCTACCACACCTTCAGAACCTGGAGTTCAAAAAAGATACTGCCCCAGTGGACAGGAACCTGGAAGGTTGTTGTTGAGGACGAAGAGGGTAATAAGATAGCAGAAAAATCCTTTGAGATTACAGAGAACTGGCAGTGAGGGGTTTAACCCTCCTGCCCTTCCGGTATATCCTGACCTGAAGGTACCCCTTCCACAAGCTCCCTCATAAGGTCCTTAACATGTACAAGCCTTTTTATCCTGTATCCGTTTGAGCCGCTGAAGAACAGTCCGGTTTCCCTTCTTCCCAGGTAAGCATCACCAAGCCTGTCTGCTATACAGAAACCAACCTTCTTTGCCTCTTCCCCGTGGTTACAGGGTACAACACAGTTTGATACACATTTGACCTCAGGGGCTGTACCTTTTTCTATATCCTTTATCAGCTGGGTTACGATTCCTCTTGCCGGATATCCTACAGGTGATTTCAGCAGGACTATGTCCTCTTTTTTTGCATTGATTATTACCTTTTTAAACTCATCTGATGCATCACACTCGTACGTTCCCACGAACCTTGTTCCCATCTGTACGCCGGCAGCACCGAGGTTGAGATAAAACTCTATATCCTTTTTGTCCCATATTCCTCCGGCTGCTATTACAGGGAAATCACCCCATTTGTCCCTTTCTTTTATAACCTCCGGAACCAGATTTTCCAGCTGAAATTCAGGTTTGAAACAGTCTTCATAAGGTATTCCCTGATGACCTCCGGATTTTGGTCCCTCCACAACGACGGCATCAGGCAATCTGTTGTATTTCTTCTTCCAGTGTTTGCATATGACTCTGAGAGCCCTTGCAGACGATACTATAGGAACAAGGGCTACATCCTCTTCCGGTGCGTACTTTGGAAGTGTCAGTGGTAATCCTGCACCTACGATAATTATGTTTGCCCCTGCCTCAACAGAGTCCCTGACGACCCTTCCAAAATCTGTAATTGCGTACAGAATATTAACCCCTATAACAGCATTCTCACCACCGGCAATCTCTTTAGCGTCCCTTATAATTCTCTTCAGGGCTTCGCTGCTGTGTATGTATTTACTGCCAATGGGCCTTCCATCCTTCAGTTTCACATAGTTTGGATGTCTGTATCCTGTTCCAACAGACGATACTACACCAAGGCCTCCGTGTTTGCTTACGGTTCCTGCCAGGTTCTCCCATGATATACCTACACCCATCCCCCCCTGTATAATCGGATACTGTATCTCGTATTTGCCGATTCTCAGTGGTGGTAAAGCCATTACTCAAACTCCTTTATATCAGGTAGTATTTTTTTTGCCTTCATGATTTTTACCAGGGAGTTGTAAACTTCCGGTTCACCTGCCTTAAAGGCAAGCAGGTCTATTACCACCCTTCCGTCCCTGTCAACAAAGCCCTTTCCTATAAAATCAGCAACAAATGTGCCTGCCCTTCTTTTGTGCTCGTAGGCTATTGCACCGATAACCCCTATTTCCCTTTTGTCGTTTTCCTTGTAGGTGACATCCATTCCCAGGATGTTTTTTACTGCAAAGTTATACAGAATGTGGTCCTCTATTCCCTTTCTAACGCTGTCTATAAAGGAGGGTTTTGAGTACAGTGATTTTATATTTTCCTTTTTTTCTTCCTGGTCCTTCTTGTTTCCGTTATCACCGGAACCGGGGAATCTGATGACTTTTCCCATGAAAACCTCATATTATTAAAGTATTACACCTTTTATTATACAACCAAATATAAGCTGATATAATATAAAACAAAAAACAGGATAGAATATGACCACAGGTCTGACAGGCAGAAGATGGGTTATCTTAGAAGAGCAGAATGAGGCCCCGCCCCAGCTGAAAGAAAGGTACGGCCCTGTCCTTGCACAGCTGATTTACAACAGAAGGGAGCTTTTTGACAACAACCTTGATGAGGAAAGCATATACCCATCCCTCCAGAAACTCCTTGACCCAAAACTTTTTAAAGACCTGGACCTGATTGCAGTAAAACTGGCAGAAGCCGTCAGGAAGAAAAAAAGAATCGCCATTTACGGTGATTACGATGCCGACGGAGTAACAAGTACAGCCCTTCTGGTGAATTTTTTCAGGGACATAGGCACAACGGTCAGGTATTACATACCAAGCAGGTTTTTTGAGGGATACGGACTGAACAAAACGGCAATCAGAAAAATCAGTCAGGTTGCCGATGTTCTCATAGTTGTTGATTCTGGAACAAATGCCCATGATGAGCTTGTTTATGCCAGGAAGCTTGGCCTGGAGGTTTTTGTCCTTGACCACCACGAGCCTGTGAATCCCCACTGGGAAGAGGAAGGAATACTTATACTGAATCCAAAGCTGTACGATGATATAAATCCTCTATTTAAACATCTTGCCTCTGTTGGCATAGCTTTCTATCTGATAATTATGCTCAGAAGACTTTTAAACCTGGATATAAAACTCAGACCTTACCTTGATATTGTTGCAATAGGAACAGTAGCAGATGTTGTACCACTTTCCCTGATAAACAGGATTTTTGTCAAAAAAGGAACAGAGGAGATAAACAGGAGAAAAAGACCGGGGATAAAGGCACTCCTTGACAGTCTTTCCGTTGAGCAGGTCTCATCATTTGAGATAGGTTTTAATATAGCCCCGAGACTTAATGCCGCAGGCAGAATAGACGATGCAAAAAAGGCTGTAAAACTCCTTATTACAAAAGATGAAGCCACAGGAAAAATACTTTCTAATGAGCTTGAGTTCCTTAACAAGAAAAGACAGAAACTGACGGAGCACGCCTTTAAAGAGACCCAGCAGAAGCTGAAAAAGGAAAAAGAACTCAACAGTATAGTGGTTGCAGACGAGAACTGGCATCCGGGGATTGTTGGCATAGTTGCAGGCAGACTGGTTGAAAAATACAAGGTTCCAGCTGTGGTACTCTCAATAAAAAACGGTAAGGCTATAGGTTCCGCCAGAAGCATCCCATCAATTAATAT
>JAADEU010000016.1 GCA_013153235.1 Aquificota bacterium
GCAACGATTACATAGACCTGACAACCAGAATGCAGGTTGAACTGAGGTATCTCCGTATAGAGGACATTCCCCAGCTGCTGAGGGAACTTGAGGAGGTCGGAATCACCACATTCCAGACAGGTGTTGATAATTTCAGAAATATAGTTCAGGACCCGCTGGATGGTCTTGCCTTTGATAATGTGATACCAACCTGGGATATTCTTCTGAAATTGCAGGATATATTCCTGAAAAAAGAGGAATGGGTCTGTAAGCTTCCCAGGAAGTTCAATATCTCTATATCAGGGAGTTTTTCCAACAGATGTAACGTTTACGGACATGATGCATGTTTTGTTCTTGCTGAAAAAGATGGAATTTTCGGCTTCAACGTTTTCCTGGGAGGGAAGGTTGGAGCTGTTGCTAAGCCTGCCGATGTGTTTTTACTGGGGGAGGAGGTTCCCCCCTTTTTTGAAGCACTTGGCAGGGTTTTCAAAAAATACGGTTTCAAAGACTCCAGAAATAAAAACCGTCTGAAATATCTGATAGATGCAGTTGGAATGGAAGAGCTTATAAAGGCTGTTGAAATAGAGGGAGGAAGGGGCTTCAGGTCCGGTGGTATCACCCAGACACCGGTTCAGGGGGGAGACAAAACAGGAAAGGTTCAGCTTAAGGACGGGACTTTTGCCCTTCACATGGTTGTCCCGTCCGGAATCTTTTCTGGAACTGCCATGATTGAGGCAGCGGAATCCTCCCGGGAATACGGCGGGGGAGAGTTGAGACTCACGGTGGAGCAGAATCTATATGTGGTAGGTGTACCTGAAGAAAAAATAGAAAAACTCCTTTCTGAAAATGTTTTCCAGAAATACAAAAATAAAACCTCCATATTCTTTGCCGACCTGATAGCCTGTGCCGGTACCGAGCACTGTCCTTTCGGTGTAATACCAAACAAGCCAGACGCAATAAAAATGGCAGGTTATCTAACGGAGAAATTCCCTGATGCAACAGGAAAACTGAGGATGTACTGGTCTGCCTGCCAGAAGGGATGTGGAATACACGGACTTGGGGATATAGGGTTCGTCGGTGTCAAGTTCAGAAAAGATGGTCAGCCGGTTCTGGGTGTGGATATCCATTTTGGGGGAACAATAACAAGGGAAAGTGATGAGGGAAAGCTCCTTATAAAAAATGTTCCCCTTGATGAGGCGGAGCTATATGTGGAGGAGCTGGTGGCTGAATACCTCCGGCTGATGAAAAGGGATGAACCATTTGAGGAGTTTTACAGAAGGGTTCTGACAAGACTCTCCAGGGAGGCAGTCAGATTCTTGATTGTTTTTAACAATCTGATGAAAAAGAAAGGGTTTGACCTGAGGATTGAGATAAATGAGCTGGTACTGGGCAGGTCAACGGAAGAAGAGGAGATTTTCGGTTACGGGTACCAGATATACAGAAGACTAACAGGGAAAGCCCCATACACACGACCTTCCATTATGGAAATATACGACCAGCCTGAACCGGAAAAACCATCAAGGCTTGGCGTCAGCATCCCAAAAAAGTTTGAGAAGGTGCTTATGAAGATGCTCTCTAAAAATCCTGAAAAACGCTACAGGGTGTTTACAGAGGTTGAACAGGATTTAGAGGAGATATAAACAGGAGGCATAAACTAAATGAAAACTGACCAGTTCCAGGTAAAGGGAAGTCCAACAACAGGCCTGATAATGGCCACATTTGGATTTTTTATAGGTTTTGCCGCAGTCTCCCTTTACGGACCTGTGGCGAAAAATCTGAAGGAGATTCTGGGCCTTTCAGGATTTTTGATGGGTCTCCTTGTGGCTGCACCAAACCTGACAGGTTCACTTCTCAGAATACCGTTTGCTGCATGGGTAGATAAGGTCGGGGGAAAAATTCCCCTTGCAACCCTCCTTATACTGTCTGTTATCGGTATGGCTGGGCTTTCAACGCTTTTATACCTGTACTATCCGAACCTTGAGCCGTGGATGTACTGGCTGATACTGTTTTTTGGTTTTCTAAGTGGATGTGGAATTGCAACATTTTCCGTAGGTATAGCCCAGACGGCATACTGGTTCCCAGAAAGCAAACAGGGATTTGCCCTGGGGGTCTATGCAGGCGTTGGTAACCTTGCCCCGGGTATATTTGGTCTCCTCCTCCCATTTGCCCTGAAGGAGATAGGTCTTACAACATCCTATATACTCTGGTTTGGATTTTTGCTGGTTGGAACGGTGATATACATACTATTTGCAAAGGATGCCCCGTACTTTCAGCTTATAAAGGCCGGTGTTCCCAGGGAGGAAGCGATAAAAAAGGCAAAAGAACTGGGTCAGGAGCTTATACCTACAGGAAGCCTGATAGATTCACTGAAGAACTCTGCAAGACACATAGAAACATGGGCACTTGTGGCCCTTTACTTCACATCGTTTGGTGGTTTTCTGGCACTGACAGGATGGTTTATCGTTTTCTGGGTTGAGAGCTACGATATGGAGGTAAGGCACGCCGGACTGCTTATGGCATTTGGGTTTTCACTCCTTGCCTCTGTAATAAGGATATTTGGAGGATGGCTCTCAGACAAGATAGGCGGTGAGCTTGTCTCTATAATGGCGTTCTTTACCATACTGGTTGGTGCCGTTATTGTGATTCTGGGAGGAAATACCAGCTTTGCCGTATCCCTTACCGGTGAGATTCTGATGGGAGCTGGTATGGGAATAGCCAATGGAGCTGTATTTAAGCTCGTTCCAAAGTATGTTCCCCACGCAACAGGGGGAGCCGCCGGATGGGTTGGAGGACTTGGAGCCTTCGGTGGTTTTGTTGTGCCTCCAATTCTGGGGATATTTGTTCAGAACTACGGAGTAATAGGTTATTCAAAAGGATTTATTGTTTATGTTGTTCTTGCGGTTATGGCGATTGTGATTTCTGCCCTGCTCTGGAAGGCTTACGGCAAAGAAATTAACAAGCCTATAGAGGAGTAGGAAGATGGGTGAAGTACTGGCCACAGCCCAGTGTCCCTACTGTGGGGTTGGGTGTGGGCTTGAAGTCTTCAGGGATAAAAAGGGAAGGATAAAAATAAGGGGGGATAAATCCCATCCTGCAACAAAGGGGGATTTATGCCTCAAGCCCATTCCATACCCTAAGGTAATGGATATTGGAAGGGTCCCATTTCCCCTTTACAGGGAAAATAAAAAGGACCAGTTCAGACAGATTTCCTGGGAAGAAGCGGTCAGAATAATAGCAGAAAAACTGAAGGAAAATCAGCCTGACGAGAACTACTTTTATATATCCGGACAGCTTACCACAGAGGACAGTTATGTGATAAACAAATTTGTAAAGGGATTTGTAAAAACAAATAACATAGATGCCAATTCACGGCTGTGTATGGCTTCTGCAGTAATGGGATATAAACTGGCATTTGGTTCTGACGGTCCTCCAGGAAGCTATGAAGATATAGATGATGCTGACGCATTTGTATTTGCAGGTTCTAACGCTGCCTGGGCACACCCTGTTCTGTTCAAAAGGGTGTTAAACAGGAAAAAGAAGTATCCTGATGCAAAAATTGTTGTAATAGACCCTGTTTTCACAGCCACCGCAGAGAAGGCAGACCTCTGGATAGACATAAAGCCAGGAACGGACACGGTACTGTTTAACAGTATCCTCCACATACTCCATAAAAAGGGCTGGATTGATTATGACTTTATTGGGAAGCATACAGAAGGTTTTATGGAGGCTGTGAAGGAAGCTGATAAATATCCACCTGAAGTTGCATCTAAAATATGCCAGGTTAAGGAGTCAAAAATCTATAAACTTGCAGAAATCTACGCTTTCAGCAAAAAGGTGCTTTCCTTTTGGACTATGGGATTTAACCAGTCCTCAAACGGTACAATGAAAAATCTCTCCCTTATTAACGTTCATCTGGCAACAGGAAGGCTGAACGAAAAGGGTTGCCCATTCTCACTGACAGGACAGCCAAATGCAATGGGAGGAAGGGAAGTAGGATATCTGGTAAACGGGCTTCCAGGGTACAGGGATGTAAGGAACCCTGATGACAGGAGATTTATGGAGGAATACTGGGGACTGCCTGAAGGCAGTATAAAGGAAAAGCCGGGACAGACAATTGTAGAAGCTGTTGATGGTATGATTAACGGGGAAATAAAGCTTCTGTGGATAGTCTGTACAAACCCTGCTGTCACAATGCCCAATCTGAATAAATTCTGGAAGGCGTTGAGAAACACATTTGTTATAGTACAGGATGCGTATCTGACAGATTCTGTGGATTACGCAAATCTGGTACTACCTGCAACCCAGTGGGGTGAAAAGGAAGGAGTAATGACAGGTTCTGACAGGACTGTGACTTACAATAGGCCATTTGCGGAAGCACCACCCCAGTGTAAACACGACTGGGAGATATTCTGTATGGTGGCAAAAGAGATGGGATGGGGGGAGGCTTTCCCTTACAGTTCTTCAGAGGAAATTTTCAATGAATACAAAAAAACCACAGAGGGAAGACTGTGTGATATCTCAAAATGGAGTTACAAAGACCTTCCAAAACAGTGGGGAGGAAAATGGCTCTACCCTGACAAAAGGTTCCCCACCCCATCAGGAAAGGCAAAATTCAACCCAGCTGTATATTCTGAGCCTGCTGATAGACTTGAATATCCTTACTCCATAGCCCTTACAACAGGAAGGACAAAAAAGCAATGGCATACAATGACCAGAACAGGTAAGGCACACGAGCTTTTGAGGGATGAAGCTGAACCATTTATCTTACTCAACGATGAGGATGCCTTTGAGCTTGGTATATTTGATAACGATTACATAAATGTCCGTTCCACAAGGGGGCAGATTTACATAAAAGCCAAGATAGGCAAAATCAAAAAAGGGGTAGCCTTTGCACCGTTTGGATACGGAAAAATCTACCATTTTCCATCAAATATACTGGTTTCAGATGCCATAGACCCTGTTTCTAAAGAACCGGAGCTAAAATTCTCTGCCATTTACATCAAAGCCAAAAAGAAAAGAATCTACAGACTATCGGATGAGATTTACCAGAAGGTAAAACAGACATTCCCTGAGGTTAAAAACTTCCTGGATGAGGCCATAGAGAGAGGCTATAGATGTCTTTCACTGGAAGGTGTGGAAAAGATAAAAGGTGATTTTCTGAAAGACCTGACAGAGAAAATGAGAGAGCTTATGGATATATTCATTAATAATCCTACAGACTGGGAAAGAGCAACTCTACTGAATGAGGAAATTGCCCAGATTTACATAAAACTAAGGATACAGCCGTATCATCAGCAGCTTATCAGCAGGTCCTTTGGTAAAGCTGTGGGGGATATCTTTGACCTTCCTGAAGATGTATCACAGGCGTGGGAGTATACCCATGAATTTCTGGCCCACGGGATATTTGAACTGGTAAAGAAGCATTACGAAGAAGAGGCGGTTAAGAAAAATACAGAATAGGGGACTGCCCCGTCCCCTATGCCATAATGTCGATTGATGAAGAGGCTGCAGCAGTTGAGGCTGTATAGTTTGTGATAATGCTCATGATGCTGTTGTAAAGTTCTTCCTGTGACATGGATGTGTAATCAATCTGCTTAATCTGGTTAACGATGTTTGCCCTGTCTGTTTCAGATAAGGACTGCAGAGAATCCCTCACCTGCTGTCTCTGGTCTGGATTCAACTGCTGCATAAT
>JAADEU010000080.1 GCA_013153235.1 Aquificota bacterium
ATCTCATCCAAAAGTAACCTGAAATAAGATAATAACAATCTTTGAATGAGAAGGAAAATCTGAGAAATACTGAAGCGATATCTTATGCCTGAGCATAGTTCAAGCTGATGCAAAAATTTGGCAAGATAAGAGATAAATAAAGATATAAATGCTGAAAATATACCATGTTGCTCTATCAAGAGACTAAGAATAATGTTATAATTTTAATAATAGACAAGGAGCTTTATTGATGGTTGATGCAAGGGAGATTTACCTTTTCAGGCATCTGAGTGATGAGCAGTTAAAAAAACTGCAGGAGATTTCATTTATTAAAGAATTTAAAAGGGGAGAGCTTCTCTTTTACGAAGGGGAGGAACCGAGATACCTTTACATTCTCCTTGACGGTACCATAAGGGTTTACAAAACAGACTTTAAGGGTAATGAGATTACCCTCCACTACTTCCACCCTGTTAATATGATTGCAGAGGTGGCAAATTTTGAGGACTTTCCGTATCCTGCGACGGCTGAGTTTGAGACAGATGGGAAGGTACTTGCCATAGATTACAGCAGATTCAGAAATGAGTTTCTCAAAGACCCGGAAGTTGCATTTAATGTCATCAAATCCCTTGCCTACAAAATCAGGATACTGAACGACATAATAATCCAGAATCTGATGATGGACGCAGTTTCAAGGGTTGCAAAGTTTATAGACGAACATGAGGACCTGTTCAGAGAACTGAAACACAATAAGGTCGCATCACTTTTGAACATAACACCGGAAACATTCTCAAGAATCCTGAAGAAATTCAAAGACCAGAACATTATCGAGAAGAAAGGAAAAGAGATAATCATCCATAAAGACAAACTGAAAAAGTACATTTAAGGGAAGGTTCCCCTCCCCTTTGTCTATATGGCTCTGATTTTTCTATTTCTGTATGCCAGTATTATGACAACGCCAACAATGGCCACAGCCCAGTAAACCCACGCTGGAATCGGTACAGGGTCCCCTGCAGCGTATGAGTGGAGACCTGACAGGTAGTAGTTAACCCCAAAGTATGTCATCAGAACTGAAGCAAAGGATACAACAGATAGAACAGCGAACAGGTAGGTTGACCTGAGCCAGGGCACGAGTCTTGTGTGTATAACAAATGTATAAACCAGTATGGTCACCAGTGCCCATGTTTCTTTAGGGTCCCATCCCCAGTATCTTCCCCAGGATTCATTAGCCCATACGCCTCCGAGGAAGTTCCCAACGGTAAGAAGGGAAAGTCCGATTATCATGGACATCTCATTTATTCTGGTGGCCTCAAGTATTGATATATCAATCTGTCTCTGTTTTTCATCCCTGATTTTTGGGTTTCTTATTATAAACAGCAGCAGGGTTATAAATCCCAGTAGAGCCGATAGCCCAAGGAATCCATAACTGGCTGTTATTACAGACACATGAATCGTTAGCCAGTATGATTTGAGGACAGGAACGATATTGGTAATCTGGGGGTCCATCCAGCTGAGATGGGCAACAAACAGGGTAAGCCCTGCAAGAATACCTGTTGTGGCAACAGCAAAAGGTGACTGCCGTGCAAAAACAATCCCTGCGAGGATAATTGTCCACGCAATATAAATCATAGACTCATAACCGTTACTCCACGGGGCATGTTCTGCTATGTACCATCTCAGCCCAAGGTTAAAGGTGTGGAGTATAAATCCAATGATAAGGATGGACACCACTACCTTTGTAGGAATAGAAAGGTTCAGTGAAGGTTTTATGAGTCTGGCAAATATAAGAACCAGCAGTGCAAAACCTGCAAACAGGTATACAAATATGAGTCTTTCAAAAAGATTCAGCCTGTTGTACAGGATTTCTGCCTTGATTTTTGTTTCTGAAGGATATATATCGGCACCATTTATTTTCTGGTACTCCCTTGTCTTCTCAAGGACCTTATCTGCAAGGCTCCAGTCCCCTTCCTTTATTCCCTTCTCCACAGATGCAAAATAGGCTATCAGCAGGAGTCTTACCTTCTCAGCCTCTTCCTTTGGGAATTTCTCAACGGCTGCCTTTGGGCTGTACCATGTATGGTTCGGGTCTCCCTTCAGTGGGAAAATCCTGAACAGCTCACCTGTAAAAACCATGTAAAGGATATTAATCCTTTCATCTATTTTAAGAAGCTCTTTATCAAACTGGTTTCTCTCTGCAGGCCTTTTTGCCTGTGCCTGCTGAACAACATCGTACAGCTTATAATTTCCGTCTTTATCAAAAGCATCAATAAAGGCAAAATATCTGGCATCCATAGGAATCCCGAGGAGCTTCTTTATTGCCGGATGGGATACCTTTATCACAGGAATTCTCTGCCAGTAGCGGGGTATAACCAGCATTCCCAGAATAATCTGGTTGTGCTCAAGACCGTAGAAGGAGGTCCTCTTTGACACCTTATTCAGAACATCTATCGAAAGTGTATCTATCGGCTCAAGTCTTCCGTCTGCAGACTGGGTTATCAGTGTACCGAATCTGTCTGCATGTTCCCTGTTTACTTTTTTGACCTGGTTTATTATCTGCTGGAGGCTCATACTATCCGGGTTGTCCTGGTTTTCAGATGCCAGGGCCATACCTGATAACAGTACAGATACCAGGATAACCGGAACCAGCTTTTCAACATTCAGCCTTGCAAGCCTTCCGAACCTTGAGTAAGGGTTAAACAGATTCAGAAACAGTCCCAGTGCCAGGAGGAAATAACCTATGTACGTGGGTATTTTCCCCGGGTCGTGGTTCACAGACAGAATGGTTCCCTTCTCATCAGGGTCGTATGATGACTGGAAGAATTTATATCCCCCGTATTCAAGGGTATGGTTCATATAAATCTTATACTCAAACTCAACGTTATTCCTTGGGTCTTTCACAATAACATCACTCTCGTAGGAGGACGGCTGCATGGAACCGGGATACCTCTCAACAACAAAATCCTTCAGGTATATGTAGAAAGGTAGCTTTATCTCCCTTGCTCCCCAGCTGAGGGTAAGGTCAACATCCTTTATTTTCAGGTGTACAGGTTCACCTTTTATGTGGGCCCTCATACCCCCACCGGGAAGTTTTACAACCCTTTTTTCCCCATCGTATTCAACCTCAACAACAAGGGCTCCCATATCCTGACCGACCTTAACCTCACTTGTTTTTTCAGGAACAATATCTATCTTTCCTGAAGGCAGTGCCTGTCTGACAACAAACCTTAAATCCCCGGCAAAGTACATTCTGCCATCTTCCAGTGGTACGGCCTTACCTTTTTCAATACTTCCTGTTTTCTGCGTTGCCATCTCAAAATATTTAAGCTCTGTGTTTGAACGGATGTAAAACCTGCCGTCTTTCAGAAAGATGTACACATACGGTCCGGTGTAATTCTCCAGTTTTTTACCAAATGAAAGGACAGTGTTTCCTATTTTAACCGTCTCACCATACGACAGAACCCTGTTTACAGGCTGACCATCAACGATATAAACTATAGAAACCATAGGCTTACCATTTTCCGCCGGAACTATTTTTTCCACAGCTTTGGGATAATAATCAAGGTATCTGACCACAAGCTTTTTTCCGTCTATATCAAGGACCTCTTCAAATGAGTTAATCTCCCTTGCAAGCACAGACAGGTACAATCTCCTTTCTGCCTTATAGACCTTTCCGTCTTTCTTTGCAATAATGTCAAGGTAGGCATCTGAGGACAGAATCCTGTTTGACTGGGAACCTTCCCTTATGTGCATAATACCCTCATACCCGGCGTATCTCGTCAGGGCTGCTCCCAGGAAAATAACCAGAAAGGATATATGAAAAATAAAAGCAGGAAGTTTCCTGGGCTGCCACATCCTGTACCGGATTATATTCCCCACAAGATTTATGGCCAGCAAAATCCACAAAACCTCAAACCACCTTGCCCCATAGACAAGGGCCCAGGCTGTCTCACTGCCAAAATCGTTTTCAATAAATGTGGCAAAACCTATGGAAATGGCAAAAATCAGTGTAAGAAGCAACATAAACTCAATGGAAGTCAGCTCTTTAATCAGCGTCTTAAAAAACGACATCTTCAACTCCTCTACATATCTGCATCTAACTTACAGGTTGTTAATCTTATTACCAATTTATGAAATAAAAGTGAAATTATATTTCAATAACAAACAGAATCAATTCCATCTTTGAAAAAAAGGAATAATCTGTTTAAGATAAATTAAATTCAAAATCCGGAGGGCATTAAAATGTCTGTACTGGTTGAGTTTGCAATGTTTCCTACAGATAAAGGGGAAAGCGTAAGTCCATACGTTTCAAGAATTATAAAAATGATTGATGAATCGGGAGTACCGTATAAATTAACCCCTATGGGCACTGTTTTTGAAACGGAGAGTATGGAAGAAGCTCTGGAAATCATAAACAGGGCCTACAAACAGCTGGAAAAAGACTGTAACAGGGTCTACTCGGTTGTTAAGCTTGACATCAGAAAGGGTAAATCAAATAGGCTTGTCCAGAAGATAGAATCTGTGGAGAAGAAGCTGGGTAAGAAGGTCAGTAAATGATTTTAAAGAGACTTTACCTGAAAAACTTCCTTGCCCATACAGACACACAGGTTGAGTTTTCTGAAAGGGGTATAACTGTATTTATAGGCGACAACGGTGCCGGAAAAAGCTCAATCATAGAGGGAATCGTATACGGTCTATTTGGAAGAACAGACCGGGGAAATATTGCCGACCTTGTTCAGTGGGGCAGGAATAAGGCAGTTGTAAAACTGGAATTCAAAAAAGGAAACAGCGAGTATCTGATTGAAAGGACAATTACCATAAGGGGTAAAAAGGCCTCCTCAACAGGTATCGTATACAAAAAAGAAAAGGGACAGTACATACCGTATTACCAGAAAAATATATCAAAGGAACTGCCAAAACTGACAGGGCTCACCCAGAAAACATTTCTCACATCTGTACTTGTTAAACAGGGTGATATAGAGGGGCTTCTGGAGCTTGGACCCAGGGAAAGGGCTAAGGTTTTTGAAGAGATACTGGACATGACACTGTACCAGCTGATAGTTGAAAACGCAGCCCAGAAAAGAAAAGAGCTCCAGTCATCAATTGAGCTGCTTAAAAGCTCCATTCAGGATGCAGATGAGCTTGAAAAATCCCTGAAAGAGGTTCAGGAAAAACTCTCCTCCATCGATGGGGAGATAAAAAAGCTAAAAAAGGATATCTCCTCTGTTGATGACAGTCTGAATCGGATAGAAAAAGAGCAGGAATTTCTCCTGTCTGAAAAGGAAAAAAATATAAAAAATATCTCTTCTGTGGAATCTGCCCGGAAGCTCATCACCAGCATAAACAACCAGATAAAGGAAAAAGAAAAGTTACTCACAGAGATAGAGGAAGCAGAGAAAAAGATTCCACCCCTGGAAAAATTGATTAAAGAGCTTTCAGAGCTTGAGGAGGCCCTGAAAAAGATAAAACAGCTTGAAGTAATCCAGGAAAAGATAAAAGCCCTGGAAGAAAAGATAAAAACATACAGGGAAAAGGAAAAACAGCTTAAGTCTAACCGGAGGATAGCCACAGAGTATCTGCAGAAGGAAAACCGGCTCAGGGAAATAAAAAAACAGATAAAAGAGCGGGAAAAGCTCAAAGGAGAAAAGGACACCCTCTCA
>JAADEU010000046.1 GCA_013153235.1 Aquificota bacterium
AATCAAAATTCAGCGACTGTACGATGATGCCTTTATGAAAAAATATCAGGTAAGAATCATTAATATCAAGATGTATAATACAGATATTGTTTTCATCTCTAAGCTCAGGAGTATTCTTCTTTTCTGCTTCAGCAAGGTTTATAAGAGCAATACCTTCTGAATCTATGATATCAGGCTCAATACCTGCAAACTTCATCATTTCCCTGATATTTTCAATCTCGTCTATCTTAGAGATCACAACCACTATGTAAAGTTCATCACCCTCTTCGTTTATTATGTCGTAGTCGTAGACGGTTGTTCCTTTGAGACTCTTAATGTCCTCCCTGATGTTCCATTCAACAGCCTCTTCTATTTCCTTTGGGGACATTTTTGGGATTTTGATTGTTTTATACAGGGTGGAACCAATTGGAATACCAACGACCGCACTTTTTACACCTATATCTCTCTTTTCCATTTCTTCTCTGATAAGGCGTCCTGCTTCTTCTTTGTTATCTACCAGAGACACCTCAAAAGGCATTACAGGAACAGCGTATCCTCCTACTGTTTTTTCCAGAACCGCTATCCTGGCAAAACCCCTGTCTATCTGGATTCCAACACCTAATTTTTCTCTTTGAAGGATACCAGCAATTTTTATTTTTTCTAACATATTCATTAACAGAAAACCCCTTTTTATGATTAATATACATTTTCGGAAAAAAAAGGGAAGGCTTTACCTTCCCTATCATCAATTATTGTAAACCGAGTTTCTTCTCTATTTCTGCTATTGCCTTTGTTGTTTTCAGTACCGCATCAGGGTTTATGGATATTGTATCAATACCCTGTTCCACAAGGAACTGGGCAAAATCAGGGTAGTCAGAAGGTCCCTGACCACATATTCCGATTTTTCTGCCCTTTTCTTTTGCGGTTTTTATTACCTGGGCAATAAGTCTTTTTACAGCCTCGTTTCTCTCGTCGTACAGGTGGGCAACCAGTGATGAGTCCCTGTCAAGTCCCAGTGTAAGCTGGGTCAGGTCGTTTGAACCTATGGAAAATCCGTCAAAATGTTCTGCAAACTGGTCAGCCAGTACAACGTTTGATGGGAGCTCACACATCACATAGACTTCCAGCCCGTTGTCCCCTTTCTTCAGGCCGTATTCTTCCATAACCTTCAGCACCTTTTCACCTTCCTCAGGGGTTCTGCAGAACGGCACCATCACCTTTACATTTGTCAGTCCCATCTTGTTTCTCACCCTGAGGATTGCCTTACATTCAAGACCAAAGGCTTCTTTGAACTGTGGAGAGTAGTATCTGGATGCTCCCCTCCATCCTATCATCGGGTTCTCTTCAACAGGCTCAAAATGTTTACCACCTATCAGGTTGGCGTACTCGTTTGATTTGAAATCTGAAAATCTGACTATTACAGGTTTTGGGTAGAATGCTGCAGCAATTCTTGCAATTCCGTATGACAGTTTTTTGATGTAGTACTCTTCCTTGTTGTCGTACCCAAATGTTTTGTCTTCTATTATCCTTGCAAGTTCAGGGTCTTTTTCTTTTATCTCATCAAACTTTATCAGGGCAAGTGGGTGTATTCCTATGTAGTTGTTTATGATAAACTCCTCCCTTGCCAGTCCAACACCGGCGTTTGGAAGGAATGAGAAATCAAATGCCCCTTCAGGAGATGCAACGTTCATCATTATCGGGGTTTTTGTTTTTGGCAGTGTGTTTATATCAACCTCTTCCACTTCGTACTCTATCTGGCCGTCATAAACATAACCCACATCTCCTTCTGCACAGGAAACGGTAACCAGCTGGCCGTCTTTCAGAACTTCTGTTGCATTTCCTGCACCGACAACAGCAGGGACACCAAGCTCCCTGGCAACAATGGCGGCGTGACAGGTTCTACCTCCTCTGTTTGTAACAATAGCAGCTGCCTGTTTCATTATCGGTTCCCAGTCAGGGTCTGTCATATCTGTAACAAGTACATCCCCTGGTTTAAAGTCCTTTGCATCCTCAAGGGAGTACATCAGCTTTACATTACCTGTGGCAACCTTATCGCCAACGGCTATGCCCTGTACCAGAACCTTTTTCATCCTTTCTTCGTAAGGCTCTGTAATTTTGTAAACGGTGATTTTTGAGTGGTCTTTCCTTGAGTGGATTGTTTCAGGCCTTGCCTGGACAATGAACAGCTCGTTAATTTCCCCGTCCTTTGCCCATTCCACATCCATAGGTGTCCATTTGCCGTATTTATTTGAGTAGTACTCCTCAATTTTCATTATCCAGTCTGCAAGCTTAAGGACCTCTTCATCTGTCAGACAGAACTGCTTCTGTTTTTCTTCAGGGACTGCAACGATTTTCACCCTTTCTTCCTCAGTTGTGCCGTATACCATCTTGTGGGTCTTTTTACCCAGTTTTTTCTCAATTATTGCCTCGTATCCCTGTTTGAATGTTGGTTTAAATACCAGCCATTCATCAGGTGTTACAGCTCCCTGAACGACCATTTCACCAAGTCCGTAAGAACCGTTTATCAGAACCACATCCTTGAATCCGCTTTCGGTGTCCAGTGAAAATCCAACTCCTGCAGCTGCAAGGTCAGAGCGGACCATCTTCTGTACGCCAACTGCAAGTCCAATGGAGAAGTGGTCAAATCCAAAGGATTCCCTGTAGGATATCGCCCTGTCAGTAAACAGGGATGCAAAGCAGTTCTTTATGGCTGTAAGAAGTGTTTCGTCACCTTTTATGTTGAGGTATGTCTCCTGCTGTCCTGCAAATGAAGCATCTGGCAGGTCTTCTGCCGTTGCAGATGAACGGACAGCCACATCAACCCTGTGCTGACCGTACATGTCACTGAGCTGTGCATAGTACTCCAGTATTTGCTTTCTCAGGTCCTCAGGGAACTGACCGCCTTTTATCATCTCCCTGATTGTAAGACCCCTTTTCTGCAGGTCAAACACATCATTTGGGTCAAGACCCTTGAGGGCCTCTTTGATTTTTTCCTTTAGATTATTGTGGTCAATAAAATATCTGTATGCCTCTGCAGTAACTACATAACCCATTGGAATTTTGATTCCCATTGGAGAAAGCCCCTTTATCATTTCTCCAAGGGAAGCATTTTTACCGCCAACCAGCTCAACATCTTCCATTCCAACTTCATTGAGCCAGACGACTAACTTTCTGTCGGACATAATCTATTCCTCCTGATTATCCTAATTTTTAGGTTGTTATCTTTGTAAAATCCGCTATTTTCATAAACATATCGTTTATTATTTTCATCAGGGAAAGTCTGTTGTTTCTTATTTTTTTATCCTCAACCATTACCATAACATTATCAAAAAATCTGTCTATGTACGGCTTGAGCTTTAACAGTTCCCCCAGTGCCCTGTCGTATTCCCTGTTGTTTATCTCTTCCTCAAATCTCTCTTTTACCTGTCTGTAATGGGCATAAAGCTCTTTTTCCTCTTCCTGCTGAAGTATCTTTTCGTCAAATTCCCCTTCAAAGTTTTCCGGAATTATTCTCCCCACCCTTTTGAACACGGTCATTATATCTGTAAATTCAGGGTTTTTCTTAAGGCTCTGAAGACTTTTTACCTTAAGGTACATTCTGTACAGATTGCCGTTTCCTGCTGAAACTACGGCATTTATTACATCTGTATCAAATCCTTTTTCTTTCAGGTATGCAATAAATCTTGTTTTTATAAATTCAAGTATTTCAGGGATTAATCTCTCATCAAAATCCACTTTCCAGTTTTCCCTTCCCAGGGCAAAGTGGAGAATTTTAGTCCTGCGGGCTCTCTCCGATATCTCATCCAGTACTTTTTTAATGTCAAGGTCGATTTCCTTTTCCACCAGAATTCTGATTATACCTATGGCATTTCTCCTGACGCCAAATGGGTCTGCCGTTGCCTTTGGTTTTTCTCCGATGGATATAAATGAGATTACCGTATCAAGCTTGTCTGCCAGTGCAAGGACAGTTCCTGTTTCCGTCCGGGGAAATTCATCATCTGAGGTTCTCGGCAGGTAATGCTCGTAAATTGCCCTTGCAACCTCCTCTTTTTCCCCCTGCTTCAGGGCATAATGCATACCCATAATCCCCTGAAGCTCGTCAAACTCCTTGACCATCTCTGTCAGAAGGTCGCATTTTGACAGCTTATTGGCCCTTTTCAGGTCTTCCTGATGGGACAGACCTGTCATCTCGGATATCAAAAGGGCTATACCGCCGTTCCTTTCTACCTTGTCAAGCATGCTCCCAAGCTTCTGGTGGAACTGGATACCTGCAAGTTTAGGATAAAACTCCTCAAGATTGTGTTTCAGGTCCTCCTCGTAGAAGAAAAGGGCGTCTTCCAGCCTTGCCCTGAGCACCTTTTCATAGCCTGCTTTTACCACATTTTTATCAGGAACAGAGGTGTTTGAGAATGCAAGGAACTTCGGTATAAGCTGTCCGTCTTTTTCAAAGTTAAAGTACCTCTGGTGAACCTTACATACCGTGATAATTACTTCCTTTGGCAGAACAAGGTACTCAGGGGAAAAGTCCCCAAGGATACCTACAGGAAATTCTGTAAGATTCACAACCTCATCAAGAAGCTCCAAATCCATGACAGGTGATGCATCCAGTGTTCTACCAAAACCCTCTATCTGGGTTTTTATAGAATTTTCCCTTTCCTCATAACTTGCCAGCACAAAACCAAGCTTGGTTATCTCTTTATACGAAGAGGCATCGGGTATTTCCTTTCTTTCACCCCTTCCTGCAGGCTGGGTCATAAACCTGTGGAGATGGGTGTATCTGTCGGCCTTTACGCCGGCAATCTCAAATGGAACAACCTCATCATCCAGCAGTGAGACTATCCATCTGATAGGTCGTGAGAATCTGTAGCCTGTAGAGTTCCATCTCATCGTTTTTGGGAAGGGAATCTTACCGATAAGCTCCGGAAGGCTGTCCTTTATGAACTGGCGTATATCCTTCCCCTCTATAACTATTTTTGCGGCTATGTACTTGCCCTTTTCATTTTCTATGACTTCAAGGTTTTCCACAGGAATATTATTTTTTGAAGCAAATGCCAGTGCCGCTTTTGTGTACCTTCCTTCACTGTCAACAGCGACCTTTAGGGGAGGTCCTATGACGGTCTTTTCTGTATCCGGCTCTTTTTCCTTCAGATTTTTTAACAGAAAACCTATTCTCCTTGGTGAGCCAAAAACTTCTATGTTTTCTGGTGTATCGTACCCAAAATAATTTTCAAAAAGCTGTGGAATGTTTTTTCTAAAAAAATCTATAGCAACATTAACGGCTTTCGGGGGCAGTTCCTCTGTACCTATCTCAAGAAGAAACGTTTTCATTTATTCTCCCTTACCTCTCTTTTTAAAAGTGGATATCCAAGCTCTTCTCTGTGTTTTACAAATGCCTTTGCACACTCCCTTGCCAGATTTCTTACCCTCCCGATAAAACGGGCCCTTTCATTTACAGACAGGGCTCCCCTTGCATCAAGGAGGTTAAATATATGGGAACATTTCAATGCGTAATCGTAGGCAGGGATAGGCAGGTTATTTTCTA
>JAADEU010000055.1 GCA_013153235.1 Aquificota bacterium
AAGCACCTGTCACAAAAAACAGCAGATAAAACAGAAGGATAAAAAATCTATCCAGGACAGAAATCTGGCCAAATGTCGGGTCAAACAGATTGGCAACAGTGAATCCCATAAAATAACTGATTAGTTCTGCAGCATAGGAAAATGCAGCGATAAATATGTTTACCACAAGTCCAAGGAGGAATCCTATCAGCAGTTCCCTGAAAATAAGCAGAATATAAGTTATAAGGGAAAAGTCCTGATAGGGAATCTTAATCTGGAATATTGACATAAAGAAAAAAGAAAAGGAAACGGCCAGCATAATCCTCACATTAAGGGGAATCATCGCAGTATTTATAAGGGGAAATCCCAGAAACATTCCCACCACCCTCGAAAGAACCAGACCGAAAGCCACAGCCATATCAGGGGTTATCAGGGGATTCATCTCTTTCTCAGGATATGTAAACGATTAAATTTTTTAGGAGTTCCTGGGTAAAATCTATCAGCTTCCTGAATATCCAGGACCCAAAAATTATCAGCGCAATTATTGTGGCAAATATCTTTGGGATAAATGTCAGTGTCATCTCGTGAATCTGGGTTGCGGCCTGAAAAATACTGATTAATAGACCAACTATAAAGGCAATCAGTATCACAGGAGCCCCTACAAGCAGGGATGTGTACAGCATCTGCTGAACCAGTGTTATTGCCTGGTCTACACTCATTTTACCACCTGTAACCCTGTATTAATGCCTTTGTTAATAATTCAAATCCATCTGCAAGAACAAAAAGTATCAGTTTAAAGGGTAGAGAAATCATCATCGGGGGAATCATCATCATCCCCATAGACATCAGTATACTTGCCACCAGCAGGTCTATAATCAGAAACGGCAAGAATATGATAAACACTATTTCGAATGCCGTCTTTATCTCACTTATCATAAATGCAGGAATCAGGGTTATCATACTGACCTCTTCAGGACTTGCAGGTTTCTCATTTGCAATATCCAGAAAGAGTTTAAGGTCTTCCTTCCTGGTGTTGTTTATCATAAACTTTTTCACCGGCTGTGTTGCCCTCTGCAGGGCTTCCATATCTCCTATCTCTTTGTTCAGATACGGCTGGAGGGCGTTTGCATTTATCTCCTCAAATACAGGTTTCATAATGAAAAATGTCAGAAATAAGGAAAGGGCCACAATAACCTGGTTAGGTGGAGACTGGGGGATACCAAGGGCATGCCTTAAAAGGGAAAGGACAATGACAATCCGAACAAAGGATGTAAGGGCAATCAGTATTGAAGGGGCAAGACTGAGTATTGTTATCAGAAAAAGAATCTTCAGGGTTATGTCCAGATTGTTCAACTGGTTTAGTGTATCTGTGACAGCATCCCCATAAGAGATTCCGGATACTAAAAAAAAGCTAAGTAGAATCAGAATCTTTTTCATTTTCTTCTCTGGATGATTCCCCTTCCAGCTTTTCCCATTTCTCTATTATACTGAGATTTTTCTCATCAAAGGACACAAAGTAGTACCTACCATTTGCCTTTACCACAGCAAGGCCCCTATTTTTTCCCAGATACTTCAGGTCAATTATCTGTATGATTCCTTTCTGTCCAGGAAGAACTCCCCGTCCAAACTTTGTTATTGCATAGTAGATGGAATATATAAGAACAATAACTATAACAAGGGAGGAAAGCATCCTCAGAATATCTGAATACTCAAGCAAGGTCCACTACCCTTATAGCGTACTTCTCATTTACCACCACAAGCTCACCGATGGCAAACAGCTGTCCCCTGAGATATATCTCTATGTAATCCTCAATATGTTTATCCAGACGTATGATATCACCCTCTTTCATCCGGAGGATATCTATAAAGTTCCTCTTTGTTCTCCCTACCTCTCCGGTTATCTTCAAATTAATATCATGGAGAAATGATATATCAAGCTCTTCTTCCACCTGATTTTCAAGCTGCTGGGTTTCCTTTTTTTCTTCCATTTTTATGCTGTCTGTATCACAAAATCTGTAAAGTAAACATTTTTTACACCACCCAGGGGCAGAATGGCGTTGACCCTTCTGAGTATCTCCTCTTTCAGTTTCTCAACCCCTTCGGCCGTTTTCAGTTCCTTAGAGGTCTTTGTGAATAACAGTGTGGTAATACTGTCTTTTATCTGTGGGAGTCTCTTTTCAACCTCCTGTTTGACCTGTTCATTTTCAACTTCCAGAATTATGGTTACCTTGAGGTATCTGTCTGCATCTTTGTCGGCCAGGTTAACAACAAAAGTTCCCACCTCGAACATAATACCGAGGTTTTCCACATTCCTTATCTCTTCCTGTATCTTCTCTGCCTTATTTTCTTCCTGATTTTCCTTCTGTTTATCAAGAACAAGGAATTTATAGGCGGCACCGCCACCACCGCCTAAAAGGAGTAAAAGAACAACGAGGAGGATGATAAGTTTTTTCTTTCCTCCTCCTTGCTGCTGTTCTTCCTGCTCTTTATTCTCTTCTGCCATTTAGTTCTCCACTTTAGGGCTTTTTTACATTATATACTATCTCTTAATATTCATTGTCTCCTGAAGAACCTGGTCAGAAGTTGTTATTGTTCTTGCGTTTGCCTGGTAAGCCCTCTGGGCTGTAATCAGGTTGATGAACTCCCTGGATATATCAACGTTGGAGAGCTCAAGGAATCCACTTCTTATCTTTGATATAACCCCCCCAGGGACAATAATTGGCGTATAAGTTCGACTGTTAGGCAGGTAGAGGTTATTTCCCTTTCTTACGAGGATTTCTTTATCCTTGAATGTGGCTATGGCAATCCTCGCAATATCCTTGACCTGACCGTTGGAGTATACTCCCTTTACGATTCCGTCTTCACTGACAGCAACCGATAACAGGTCCCCTTTTGCATAACCGTCCTGCTGTGCATAGAAAATGAAGTCAGATGCCACCTGTCTGATTTCTTTGAAGTTTTCTGTGGTTATCAGTGGGTTTGCTGCACCATTGTTAGGGTCATATCCTGAGAATACAACCTTTGCAGGGTCTACAGCAACCGTTCCTGCTGTCTCGTTATACAGGTAATCAACTGTAATCTGGTCAGTTGTTGCGGTGTTCTCAAGGAGTGGTATATAAATATCACCTGTTGCGTAATCTATACTTCCAACAACCTCGCCGTTCTCATTCACAATATTTCCTGCACCATCATCATGCCAGTTTACGATATAGGTTGTACCACCTGTGGTATAGGATTTTATGTGGACACTTCCCTTTGTAGGGAGATTAGTAAGCCTGAAATACCCGTCAGTTGTAGCATCTGTCTGTGTTTCGTTGGAGGCTAGGGTTACCTGCGTATCCGCATAAACATTATTAACATCAAGACTTCCATCAGATCTGAACTGGAGCTGGAGTGATTTATACAGCGTACCTCCAACATCTATAGGGGATATTGTTCCATCTATCAGTTTATACACATTCCATGTATTGGTACCTGTTCTCTGGAAGTAGTAGGATGTGATGTGTGGATTTCCCAGTGAGTCGTATGTGGTGAATGAGTTAACGTAGTTAAATGTGGTGGAATCCCCTGGCGTAAAAGCAGCAGATATTACCTCAACTCTGGAATCAAGGTTTGTGGGCTCTTTGAACGACACTTTCGTAGTTTGAGCTGGAGATACAGAGTTCGGTATATTAATTGCCTGTATAGCACCGGAGATGTTTCCGTTTTTATCCAGCATCCATCCAAGGAGTTTCTGGCCGTTGAGATTTATCAGGTCACCTTCTGCATTGGTTCTAAACTGTCCTGCTCTGGTGTAGTAGGTAAGCCCCTGATTATCCTGAACCATGAAGAAACCTTCACCGTCAAGGGCAAGGTCTGTTGGTGTGTTTGTGTTCATCAGGGACCCCTGCGAAAAGTCCTTTGTGGTGGAACCTACAAAACTTCCTCCACCTATTTCGAAATTTTTGGGAGCCCCATTTGCATAGGTCGTCGTACTTCGGGAGATCAGATCCTCAAAATTTGCCCTTTCTGCCTTGAAACCAACTGTGTTAACATTTGCTATATTGTCTGATATAACAGAAAGCCACTCCCTGTTAGCCCCAAGTCCTGCATTTCCTGTGTAAAATGACTGTATCATGGCTCTTAACCTCCTATCTGAACAATAGAATTTAGGTCTATCTCATTGTTGTTAACAATAACCTTTATCCCGTCGTCTGTCTTGAGAACGCTGTCCACAAGCCCTTCACTGATTACTGTAGCCTTTACAGCCTCTTCTCCATTTTTCGCCTCGATATAGACGGTATAGTATCCATCTGCCAGGTCAGGGTTGTTTATCTCAAAGGGATACTCCTTTCCGGCTTCAAGATTTGAGAATGATTCCTGTTCGACGATGTTTCCACTGCTGTCCATAACAGTAATTGTCACAAGCTCGGCATCACTTTCAAGGGTAAATTTCACAGTGGATGTCCCGTTTTCCACGTAGGTGTTGAAACCTTCGTAGTATATCTTTTTTCCTATCAGTCCAGATGCATAAAGAAGGGAGTTAGTCTGGCTTATGTCCTCAAGCATATCAACCGTCTGCTGGAAGTCATTCAGAACTTCCATCTGTCTGAGTTTGATGGTGTTGTCTATGAAGTCTGTGATGTCGTTTGCATTGAGCGGGTCCTGCCACTGGAGGTCGGCAAGTAGTACCTTGAGAAAATCCTCGTTGTCCATCTTTGCATTGTCGTATCCTGCTTCCACGATTTCTGGCTCTTTTAGATAATCATTCACTCCAGTTAATTCCATAGCTGAGCCCCTTTTGCTTTATTTTTTCAACCAGCTGTTCAAGCTGGTTAATACTTTCTTCAAAACTTACCTTTGTGTTCATATCCTGTCTGATAAAGTCTTCCATATCCCTGTGAACATCTATTGCAAGGTCTATCTTCGGGGTGGTTCCCTTCCTGTACAGTCCGAGGTTAATCATATCCTCAGACTCCCTGTAAGTAGCTTCAAGGTCCATAAACACTGCCTGTTTTTTTAATATATCGTCATCAACAAGTTGTGGCATTAATCTGCTCACACTTTTCAGTACATCTATTGCAGGAAATATCCTCTTGTTGGCAAGTTCCCTTGAGAGAACGATATGCCCGTCCAGAAAACCCATTGCAGCATCGGCTACCGGATCCATGTTTATCTCGTCTCCTTCCACCAGAACGGTGTAAATACCGGTAATACTTCCCCTGCCAACAAAATTACCTGCCTGTTCAATAAATTTTGGAAGAAGGGCAAATACTGATGGGGTGTAACCTTTTGTTGTTGGAGGTTCACCGATGGCAAGCCCTATTTCCCTCTGGGCCATGGCAAGTCTTGTAAGTGAGTCCACCAGAAACAGAACATCCCTTCCTTTATTTGAAAAGTAATTGGCTATGGCAATGGCCGTATAAACAGCCCTGATTTTTGCCAGTGGGGGCTGGTCAGATGTTGCAACCACAACAACAGACTTTTTAAGACCTTCCTCTC
>JAADEU010000012.1 GCA_013153235.1 Aquificota bacterium
AATCCATAAATACTCCATCTCTCTCCTCTTAATGTTTTAGTTCTGTCAGTGTTTCTGTATCAACATCCTTACGCAGTCTATAAATAGCCATAATCAGACCGAGTCCCACTGCAGCTTCTGCAGCTGCTATTGTCAGAATGAAGAACACAAAAACCTGTCCGCCAACATCACCGAGTTTCATATCAAATGCAACAAATGCAATATTTACAGCGTTCAGCATAAGCTCTGTAGAAATCAGCAGGGCGATAATATTCCTTCTAATTGCTACACCTATCAGTCCAAGAACCATTAGCAGTCCGCTGAGGGCAACGTAATACTCGTAAGGAACCATTATCCTTCAGCCTCCTCATCTATTACATGTTCTTTCCTTCCGATAACAATAGCACCTATCATTGCCACAAGGAGAATAAGAGATGCAACCTCAAACGGGAACAGGTACTTGGTAAACAGCATTGTGGCAACGGCTTTTATATTTCCAACTTCCTGAATTACTTCTGGGGTAAATATACCTGTGTTGGACTTCCATGCTCCGTAGAGGGAAACAAATGCCAGTTCAAGGAAAATCAGGAAACCTACAGGGAGTGATATCAGCATGTACTTGGTTTCAAATGCCTTTCCCCTAAACTCTGGTACAGTGGATATAACCAGTACGTAGAAAACAACAATCGCAACGGCATAAATCAGAATCTGGAGTGCACCGATAAGCTCAGCTCCCATAGTGAAAAACAGACCTGAAACCATAATCAGTGCAGATATAAGTGATAATACCGCATAGATAATATTTCTAAAAAACACAACACCAAAAGCAGACAGCACAGCAAGGGAAGAAAATACCCAAAATCCAGTTGTTGTTAACTCCATTTAATTTGCCCCCATAACTTACTTCTTTCCTGGTCATCTATCCAGATTCTATCAGGCTCATCAAACCTTCTTGAATCAAAATCAACAGCCCTTCTGGCCATATCGTCTAAATGGAGAACCGTTCCTGCCCTGTGGTAGGAAGCTGTCTCGTAAATATCCGTCATTATCAGACAGTCAACAGGGCATGCCTCTGTACACAGTCCACAGTACATGCAGTTGAGAAGGTTCATATCAAATCTGGTAACCCTTTTTTTCCCTTCAGGGGTCTGTACAGCCTCTATCTTAAACAGTTCTGGCACAGGACATGCCTGCTGGCACATATAGCAGGCAACGCATCTGCTTTCACCTTCTTTTATGTCCATAAACTTTTCAAGCACCTTAAATGATGGTGGCTCTTTTCCGTTTTTTACCCTGTGGGCGTGGGTTCCCCTGAATCTTTTAGGTGGAGTAAGTTTTTCAAATGGATAGTATGTGGTTACTGTTTTTCTCAGAAGGTTTTTAAGGGTAATCCTCATACCCTTTATAAAATCCACGAAGAACACCCGCTCCCTATTAGTAAGCCCCGGTCTGTCTATATATTTTATCTTTACCATCTTACCCGAATATGATTATCCAGATAGCCACTATGAAGATGTTCGCCAGTGCAAGTGGAAGCATAACCTTCCATGCCAGCTCTGTAATCTGGTCAACCCTGTACCTTGGGAGTGTCCAGTGTACCCAGAGGAAGAACATAAACAGCAGGAATACTTTTATGAAGAACCACACAAATGCAGGAATCGGAAGCCATCCCATCAGTGGCAGTGGATTCCAGCCACCGAAGAACAGTATTACTGTAATTGCACTGAGAACAAATGTGGCTATATACCACTCTGCCAGTGGGAAGAGACCGAATTTCATCCCTGTGTACTCTGTAACATAACCACCTACCAGCTCAGCCTCAGCTTCCTGAACATCAAATGGTGTCCTTCCTGTCTCAGCGAGGATACAGAAAATCACCACAACAAATGCAAGTATATTTGGAATGATAAACCACATGTTCTGCTGGGCTTCAACAATCTCCCTCAGGGAGAATGAACCGGCCATCATTATTGGACCAACAAGTGCAAAACCAAGGGCAACCTCATAACCTATCAGAACGGCAGCCTTCCTCAGACCACCAATCATAGGATACTTGGAGTTTGAAGCCCATCCGGCGAATATAACACCGTATATAGAAATACTTCCAAATGCCAGAGCAAGCAGAAGACCAACATTAAGGTCTGTTATGTAAGGTTTTATCTCAACACCAAATATGGTGAATGGGTCTCCAAATGGAACCACTGCGAGAATCATAATGGCAGGAACAAACGCCATCAGAGATGCAAGGTAAAACAGAACCTTATCAACACTGTCAGGAACGAGGTCTTCCTTTGTCAGAACCTTTAAGGCGTCTGCTATAGGCTGGAGAAAACCATGTGGTCCAACGTGGAGTGGACCGGGACGCTGCTGAACGTGACCTGCAAATTTCCTTTCAAGGAGTGTAAGGTATGCCGCACCGAGGAACATACCTATTATGAATATCAGTGATTTTATGGTTAAAACAACAACAGTTCCCAGTAGTTCCATCCTAACCTCGTTGTATTGTTGTTATGGTTTTTAGCCTAAAAAATCTTAACATAATAATAAGAAAAATCAAACACTGTTTGTTAAAACTATCTGTCTGTTTCACCGACTACAGGGTCAAGGCTCCCAAGGAGAACAACGGCATCTGCAACCGTCCTTCCCTTTATCAGCTCGGTAAATATCTGGAGGTTGTAAAAGGCCCCTGAACGGATTCTCATCCTGTAAGGCCTTCCCTCACCCTTACTGTTTATATAAAATCCCAGTTCACCTCTTGGGTTTTCCCCTGACAGGTAAACCTCTCCTTCTGGAACCTGTTCCCCGTATATTCTCAGATTGAAATCCTTGACCATTGATTCTATAGAGTTAAATACCTCATTTAAGGTGGGAAGTACGTAGGGGTTGTCTGTGGCTATGTATTTTTCCCCTTCCATACCTTTAAGTTTTTCCACACACTGTTTTATTATATTCAGGGACTGGCGCATCTCCTCCATTCTCAGCAGGTACCTGTCGTAGCAGTCGCCGACCCTTCCCAGGGGAACCTCAAAATCCACCCTGTCGTAAGCATCGGTAGGCTGTATCATTCTGATGTCATATGGAACGCCTGCAGAGCGGGCAACAACACCTGTGAGACCGTAGCTGTATACATCCTCTTCATTTATAATTCCAAGGTCAACATTTCTCCTGAGCCAGATTCTGTTTGTGGTCAGTATAGTTTCGTACTCTTCCAGCTTTTCAGGGAAGTCATTTATAAAATGGGTGATTACATCCAGTGCACCTTCAGGCAGGTCCTTTGCAACGCCCCCAATCCTTATATATGTGGAGTTCAGCCTGATTCCTGCGATTCCTTCTATAATGTCCATTATTTTTTCCCTTTCCCTGAATGTGTACAGAAAAATCGTCAGGGCTCCAAGGTCAAGGGCAAATGTTCCAAGCCACAGCAGGTGGGAGTTTATCCTCTGGAGTTCGCACATCATTGTCCTGATGTATTTTGCCTTTTCAGGGGGTTCAACACCAAGGACCTTCTCAACGGCATTAACATATGCCACCTGTGAGCACAGGGCAGATATATAATCCATCCTGTCTGTGTATGGTATAAACTGGGTGTACGTCAGATTTTCCGCTATCTTCTCAACGCCCCTGTGGAGCTGTCCCAGAACAATATCACATTCTTTAACGTACTCCCCTTCCATATCAAACAGGAACCATATGGTACCGTGGGTTCCTGGATGGAGTGGACCCCAGTTCAGTACAATCTGGTTTTTCTTCTGGATACGGGCTTTCTGTGTCCTTTCAAGGTCTTCCATTGTAGGGAGCACCGTATGGTAGGGACTGTAGTTGTGGGCAGGTTTTTCATCAGGTCTGAGATTCAGGGAAGGCAGGTATGTATCCTCTATACCCCTGAGGGGAAAATCCTTTCTCAGGGGATGGTACTTATAACCTTCCCACAGGAACATCCTGACCAGATTTTCGTGTCCCTCAAACTTTACACCGAACATATCCCAGGCTTCTCTTTCAGCCCACTTAGCGCCTTTCCACAGGCTGGTAATGGTCGGTAGGGAGTCTCCTTCAGCCCAGCACTTAACCGCCACCCTCTGTCTCTCATCAGGGTTAAACAGCAGATAAATTCCCTGGAACCGTGGATTGTGGAGGGGATAATCAACACAGAAAAAATCTATAAACATTTTGAAGCCAAGGTCTTCTTTGAGAAATTTAAGGAGCTGTATTAGCTGATTTTTTTCTACCTGTATTGAGGTAAAGTTTTCCGACTTCTGGATATTTATATTTTCAAACCTTTCACTGACGGTCTCTAATTTCTGGTTATCTATCCATAATTGCAAAATAATACCCCTTGTATTTCATTATTGGAAAGGGGAAAGGGCTCCCGAAAGGGAGCTTTTATTAAAATCCAAGTGGAGATTTCTCTTTTATAGGCTGTGATGCTGTCGGTACTTCCCTTACAGGGATTTCCTCCCAGAGCTTTCCTTCTTTCTTTGCTTTTATCTTTTTCTGTAGCTCCATTATTCCCCACAGCAGTGCCTGTGGAGTTGGAGGACATCCTGGAACATAAACATCAACAGGTATTATTCTGTCAACACCCTGCAGTGTGGCGTAAGTCGGGAATGGACCACCTGCTGACGAGCATCCACCCATTGATATAACCCATTTCGGGTCTGGCATCTGGTCGTATATCAGTTTGAGCATCGGTGCAACCTTGTTGACAACCGTTCCGGCAACAATCAGAACATCCGACTGTCTTGGGGAACCTCTGAATATAATTCCCAGCCTGTCCGTATCAAATCTGGAGGCAGCTGTGTGCATCATCTCAATAGCACAGCAGGCCAGACCTACAGATGCAGGCCATAAGGAGTTTCTCCTTCCCCAGCTTAAAACCTCTTCTACAGTTGTAAGTATTATTCCGTTGTTGTGTTTTATTGCCATTTTAACGCTCCTTTTCTCCAGGCGTATATGTATCCAAGTATCAGTATAAACAGGAATATAAACATCTCAGTAAAGATAAAACCTGCATTTATCTGGGCAACATCCTTGAATATAGCACCCCACGGAAGAACAAATGCAGCTTCAAGGTCAAACAGAACGAGAAGCAGTCCAAGGAGGTAGTACTTCTGTTCCAGTGAAAGATGGGAAGTTTTATCGTACAGCGGGACACCACACTCGTAAGTGTAGCCTTCCATTGGGTCAGGTACTTTTGGTGCTATCAGTCTGTTTATAAGAAGCAGTGCTGCTCCAACCACGAAGGCAATAATTCCAAACAGTAGCAGTGCAAAATATCCCGTCATCTCTCCACCTCTGGATAATTTCAAACACCGTTTTATAAAGGATAACTGATAAT
>JAADEU010000108.1 GCA_013153235.1 Aquificota bacterium
AAAAAAGACAGGATTTGACCTGAAAGAGGATATGGGCTACATAGAATCAGTTCAGAAGTTCAAAATAGTTTATATGGACTGGCTTGAGGTTTTACCTGTCGAATTCAGGTACTTTGACCCGTTTCAGGAAAAAATCATAACCACAGAAACGAAAGCCATTAAAATCACCCCCCAGACCACGGAGAAAAAAATCTCAGCAGAGAAACTCTCAGAGGAGGAAAGAATCCAGCTTTACATGGAAAGATTCAAACAGCTATACCCTGAATACTTCCATAAAGAATCGTTTACCGACAGACTTTCCGCCTTTGTATCACAGTACAGAAATCATATTATCCTTATCCTGTTATTTATGATTGCTGTTGCCGTAGGTGGAGGAAGAAAGATACTTGTTCGGTATATCCCCCCATCAATAAAAGAACTGACAGAACTGGAAATGGAAAACCTCAACGATTTCAAGAAACTGTTCAGATTTGCATATGCCGAAAGGGGCATTTTTGATGGTTATCTTGCATTTATGGAGGAGATTTTTTACAGGGCCCGGGTAATTCAAAAAAATGGGAAACTTGAAAGGATTATAATGGAAGACAGACAGATAAAGCCTTCAGAAATAATTGGTATGTTCAGAAAAATAAAGATGGAAATAATAAACTCAAAACTGAAAAAGTTCTCTCCAGGGAAGGCACGGCTGATAAGGCTTTACCTGCTGATAAAGGAGTTCACAACTGCAGGATGGATACTGGTTATTATTCTGGCTGTAACATTTATTCTTCAGATTTCCGCCGAAAAAATCCCCGATTACAGGGGTTATTTTTATCTGATAAATCTGGTTGTTGTACTGGCAGGTGCCGCAGGATACATACTGCTGAAAAGACCATTAATAAAGGTGTGAAATGGTTGAATTTTTAGAAAAAGATTATTTCTGGCTTATTATACCGGTTCTGATAACCGGATGGATATTCATAAAACTGAACGCAGGGAACCGTTTTGAGTTCTGGAGCTTTTTTGCCGTAGCCTTGATTTTGATAGCTGCACTTGCCCATCCGGTACTAAAAAAGGGGGAAAAGGTATTTTACAAAAACGACACTGAGATAGCCGTGGTAATAGACCATTCCCTGTCAATGGCAGTTGATGATATCAGACCTGACAGGCTTACCGTGGCGGTGAGGAAGGCAAAACAACTGATTAAAATGCTGAAGGATGAAAAGGTTGCCGTTGTAACATTTGCAGATGAGGTTGATATTCTTCTTTATCCTTACCAGTCAGTTTCAAAGGAGCTGGAAAAACTGAACAACCTGAAATTAAAACCCCAGGGAAGTACAGACCTGATAGATGCCCTCAGCATTGCAAACTCACTTTTGACAGGAAAAGAAAGAATCATTGTTCTTATTTCCGACGGAGGGGATGAAGAGCTGGAAAAGATAAAAGAGCTTGTTGAAACCTCAGGGGTAAAATTCGTATTCCTCGGGGTAGCCACCGGAAAAGGGGGAAAGGTTCCAGGGTATAACGCATTATCACGATTAAATACAGAGCTTGCAGAATTTGCCCGGCAACACGGCCTGTTCGTACAGGTTACAGAGGATGATACAGACATCAAAACAATTGCCGAATTTATAAAAGGAATATCAGAAAAAACGAAAACTGTGCTGATGAAAGTGGAATCAAAGACCGAGCTTTCACCATTCCTGGGTCTTCTGGCACTGTTAATAATATTTGTAAACTTCCTGTCAAAACGATTTATTGCAACCGGTGCAGCTGTACTCCTGTTTTCACTCCCGTCTCAGGCAGGGGATTTCCTCGGTTACATTTACTACATTACAGGGAATTACAGGGATGCAGCAAGGGAGTTCATATCTGAAAAAGACCCGGCCAGCAAGTACAACGGTGCTGTAGCTTACTTTAAGGCAGGAATGTACGATAAAGCCCAGCAGATACTGAAAGGAATCATCACCGAAAACCCCTCCCTCAAGAAAAAGGTCAGATACACCCTTGCCCTGTGTTATCTTGCAAAAAAGGATTTTAAATCTGCCTACAAAATTGCAGAGGAACTCATTGAGCTGTATCCACAGGAACAAAGGATAAGGAAACTGTACCACTTTACAAACATGATTGTTAGCATGAACAGGAAGCCTGAGAAGAAAAAGACCGTTGTCAAAATAAAAGAAAAGAAATCACAGCAGTTCAAAAGCTCACCTATGGAAATAGGTGATAAAAATCCATGGTAAAAGGAGTGTAAGATGAAGGTTCTACAGAAAATAAAAGACGAGCTTCAAAAGGCAATTATAGGTCAGGAAAAGATGATAGACGCCCTTCTTATAGGGCTTATAACAGAAGGACACATTCTGATTGAAGGAATCCCCGGGGTGGCAAAAACAACAGCGGTCAAAACCCTTGGGAAAGTACTGAATCTGGATTTTAAAAGGGTACAGTTTACACCTGACCTTATACCATCCGACATTATAGGAGGGGAAATTTATATAATCGAGAGGGATGAGTTCAGGGTAAAAAAAGGTCCTGTATTTACCAATCTACTGCTGGCAGACGAGATAAACAGGGCTCCTGCAAAGGTACAATCTGCACTCCTTGAAGCCATGCAGGAAAGGCAGGTTACCATAGGTGAGGATACATTTAAACTTGATGAACCGTTTCTGGTTATGGCAACCCTTAACCCCATTGAGGAGGAAGGGGTCTACAATCTACCTGAAGCCCAGCTTGATAGATTCTTGATGAAGGTCGTTATTGATTATCCGGATGCAGATGAAGAATATAAAATCCTCAAGCTTGTTGCAGCCCAGGAGGGTATATCCGGCGAAGACAACAACCATCCTCCACAACCCCAGCAGGTTGCTTCCAGAGAGGATATACTTGCACTGAAAGGGGAACTGAAAAAGATACACATAGACAGGGAGGTTGAGGAATACATAGTGAACCTAACCATGGCGACACGGCAACCTGAAAAATACGGAATACCGGCCCATTATATCCGGCTTGGCCTCAGTCCCCGTGCAACCATAAATCTGTACAAGGTATCAAAAGCGGTCGCCCTTCTGAACAACAAAGATTACGTCTCTCCCTCAGATGTACTGACCCACATAAAAGATGTTTTCAGACACAGATTTCTGGTTTCATTCCAGGCGGAGGCAGAAGGAATCACCACAGACCACATTATTGATATGATAGTTGAAAATGTACCTATGCCCTGAGGAGTAAAAATTGATAGATAAAAGCCGCCTGATTAGCATAAAAATAAGACAGAAGGTCCTCAGCCTCCTTGAGGGAAAGCACAGAATCATAAAATTCGGGGAAGAGGATGACCTGAAAAACATACGGGAGTATACCTACGGCGACAATGTAAAAAGAATAAACTGGATTATTACCGCAAAAGAGAAAAAGCCCTACGTGGTTGAGCGGGAAGAGCTGAAAAGCCAGAATATAGTAATCTGTCTGTTTGTGGACCAGGAATTTCTGTTTAAGAATAAACTGGAAAAAATGGCCGAGGTTTACTCAATAATAGCCTATTCTGCTATGTACCAGAAAGACAGGCTGTACACATATATATTTTCCAGTGGAGTGGAAATGGAGGTTATCCACAGGAATAACATCTCAACTGTCCAGCAGGTTCTCGACCATCTGTTTAAAATAAAACTGAAAGAAAAAAGACTAAATTTCGAGAACTTCCACAGGAAGGTTCTCAGCCACAGAAGGTCACTCCTTGTTCTGATAGGAGACTTTTTCTACGACATTGACCTTATACCGGTAACCTCAAAACACAAACCGGTAATAATAAAAATCAGGGACAGAGATGAAGAAAACCCAGGAAAGTATACAGGTTACCAGCTCAGAAGTTTCGACGGCAAAAGGAAGATACCGTACCTTGTACCCCCCATGGTAAAGACTTACAAAAAAAATCTGTCAGAAATAGACGAAAAATTAAGACAGTTCGCTGTCTTAAACAGAATTCCCATAAGAACAATATACACAGATGAAGACCCTTTTGTAAAACTCAGATTGCTCTTCAGTTAAGAATCATCACTGTAAAACTCAAGACCCTTCGGGAGCTTTTCCACATAAATTGACTGGCTTGGATAGGCAAAAGATGAACCATTCTTCTCGACAATTTCCATAATTTTGAGATTTACATCCTCTTTTATGGCCATGTACTCTTCCCAGTTTGCCGTATTGGTAAAGGTGTAGATAAATATGTCCAGAGAGCTATCACTGAATTTATCGAAGAAGACAAGAAGTGTCTGGTCTTTTGCAATACCTGGATGGTTTAGCAGCATATCTTTAATATCTTTAACAATCTTTCTGACGGTATCTGAGGGGGTATCGTAAACAATACCTATGGTCATTTTGATTCTTCTGACATCCCTTCTGGAAAAGTTCTCTATAGGGTTATTGGCTATATACTGGTTTGGAACTGTAACCAGGGACTTTTCAAAGGTCCTGATTTTGGTGGTTCTCATCCCCAGGTCTTCCACTATCCCTTCAACTGAGCCTACCTTTACCCATTCTCCTATTTTCAGTGATTTATCTGCCAGAATTGTAAGCCCACCAAACAGATTGGCAGCGGTATCTTTGGCAGCTAGGGCTATTGCCAGTCCACCAATTCCCAGTGAGGCAATAAGTGCCGTTACATTTATTCCCCACTCCTGCAGAACAGCCAGGGCAGCAAGGATTATGATAAACGATTTTGTTGCCTTGATTAAAAATGAGCCAACTTCCCTTGCCAGGTCTTTTCCAAACTTCTGGGTGAATTTGTATACATCCTCTGTAAAAACATTAACTCCGTTATAAAAAATCCAGAAAACCAGAATGATAAACAGGGACCTGACTGTATGCTGAACAATATCAGCTTGTATATTCAGAATATCAAATACTATCCACAGCCCGATTACAATAAACAAAAATCTCAGGGGGCTTTCGATAACCTTCAGGACTTTATCATCAACGGTTGTTTTTGTTCTGGAAACAACAACCCTTATACTGTTGACAATAACAGCACTGAAAATCTTGCGGAAAAATAAAAACAGCAGAAATATAATAAGGGCTATGGCCCATTTATACAGAGGGGTCCCCAGTACAACCTGATTTAAGATGTCATTCAATCTCTCAAGGAAATCTCTATCCATATTTCTAATTATGACCTGTTACGGTTTTATTTTCAAATCTGTTTGCATTTATTGTAAAATATCATATAATGTTATGGCTTCGGATGGGTGCCCGAGCGGCCGAAGGGGCAGCACTGGAAATGCTGTGTGCGGTTTATCCGCACCGTGGGTTCAAATCCCACCCCATCCG
>JAADEU010000074.1 GCA_013153235.1 Aquificota bacterium
GAATGAAGTTAAGTAAGATATTTGGAGGATACGACTTTCTGCTTGTTGCACTTACTGTATTTTTAATCGGATGGGGGGTCCTGAATATATACAGTGCTACCATACACGAATACCAGAACCTCTACATAAAACAGGGGATTTATGGTCTGGCAGGTATACTGATTATCCTTATAATGCCCCTGATTAACTACAGAAAACTCCTTACACTATCCCCGTTTATCTACCTTGCAGGTGTTGGACTGCTTGTAGCTGTTATGTTCGTTGGAACCACTATACTGGGAGCAAAAAGATGGATTAGTCTGGGGATTTTCACCCTCCAGCCCTCAGAATTTATGAAATTTGTGATTATACTTATCACCGCCTATATACTGGGTCACAGCAGGGAAAAACTGGATATGAAAACGGTGGCAGTTGTTCTGGCTGTGGTAAGTGTTCCCTTCGTTCTCACCCTGAAACAGCCTGACCTTGGAACAGCCGTCACACTCCTTATACCTGTAGTGGGTATGTTATTTGTAGGTGGTCTTGACAAAAAGTTCATAGCAGGTACAGCCATTACACTGGTAATAGCATCCCCATTTATATGGGAGCATCTTGCAGACTACCAGAAAAAAAGGATACTGGCATTTATAGACCCTGAATCAGACCCTTTTAAAAGCGCATACCACATTCTCCAGTCAAAAATAGCCGTAGGTTCCGGTCAGCTGACAGGAAAGGGATTTCTGCAGGGAACCCAGTCAAAACTGTTTTTCCTCCCTGAACAGCATACAGACTTTATATTCGCCACTATAGGTGAGGAGTGGGGATTTGTGTTTTCGTTTACAATACTGCTGCTTTACCTGCTCATCGGGCTGAGAATTATCTACTGGGGAACAAAGGTCAGGGATATAGAGGGGAAATATATATGCTTCGGGGCTGCAACACTTATAGTCACACAGGCGTTTATCAATATTGCAATGACGATAGGTCTTGCACCTGTTGTTGGAATTACGCTGCCGTTTCTCAGTTATGGTGGCAGTTCTATGCTGACGTTTTCACTGATAGTAGGACTCGTGTTGAGTGTAATCAGGGTTCACAGACAGGAAAAGCTCCACTTTGGATAAAGGGGCCTTTGAAAGCCCCTGTTTTTATGCATCAATAGGATAAACGGATACTACCTTTTTACCCTTTGCCCTTTCAAATTTAACAACACCGTCAATCAGTGCAAACAGTGTGTAGTCCTTTCCAAGACCAACATTTTTCCCGGGGTATATCTTTGTACCCCTCTGTCTTACCAGAATATTTCCTGCCTTTACAACCTGACCATCGTATCTCTTTACACCAAGCCTTTTACTGAAACTATCCCTTCCGTTTTTAGCTGAACCACCACTTTTCTTAGAAGCCATATCTTAATCCTCCTTTTTAACCTTTAATCTCTTTAATTCTGATTAAAGTGTAGGGCTGTCTGTGCCCGTTGAGCTTCTTGTAGTTTTTCTTTCTTTTAAAGTGGAAAACCAGAACCTTTTTATGTTTTCCATGCTCAACAATTTCAGCCTCAACTTTTCCTTCTGTTTTTATATTTCCTTCATCATCCCTTATAAGAGACGCATCCAGTTCAACAGTTTCCCCAGGGTTTGCACAGAGCTTTTCCACCTTCAGAAGCATTCCAGGTTCTACTTTGTACTGTTTTCCACCTGTATTTATTACAGCATACATACCGCCAGACACCTCCTTGTCACTATTTAAAGCAAAACAATATTTTATTACAAAATTATATCCTGTTCAACCATCATAAATTTATCAACCATTGATTTCTGTCAATTACAAACGGAAAAAAATCTATATACTATATATTGTGCTTTAAAATGGCACACACAATATATAGGAAGGAGGGCGCTATGGGTGCCTATCTTGTAGAGAACTACCTTAAACAGCTTGACTGGAGGGTTTACGAAAACAGTAACACAACCTATTCCCTTCAGGGTCTTAATTTTTACATCTCCTCAGAAATTACGAAGGAGTACTGGCTCACAAAGGTTTACAATGAGAAAATCTCCAGAGCCCACAGGGAGGGAGACCTTCACATACATGACCTTCAAAACCTCAGCGTTTACTGTGTAGGATGGGACCTTTACGACCTTCTGACAACAGGCTTCAGGGGAGCATACGGAAAGGCAGAAAGTAAACCACCAAAACACCTGTCATCAGCCCTTGGACAGATAGTAAACTTCCTCTACACACTCCAGGGTGAGGCTGCAGGAGCACAGGCATTCTCAAACTTTGATACACTCCTTGCCCCGTTTGTCAGATACGACGGACTGTCATACAGAGAGGTAAAACAGGCTATACAGGAGTTTGTGTTTAATCTGAATGTACCCACAAGGGTTGGCTTCCAGACACCATTTACCAATCTGACATTTGACCTGAAAGCAGACAGCTCACCGTATGCAGACCAGTATGTGGTTATAGGTGGAGAAATCCAGAAGGAGAAGTACAGAGAGTTCCAGAAAGAGATGGATATGATAAATCAGGCATTTTTTGAAGTGATGAGTGAGGGGGATGCTTCAGGGAGGGTGTTTACCTTCCCTATTCCTACCTACAACATAACAAAGGATTTTGACTGGGAAAATCCTGCATATGAAAAACTCTGGGAGATGACCGGAAAATACGGTATTCCTTATTTCGCAAACTTTATAAATTCTGACCTTGACCCGAACGATGCAAGGAGTATGTGCTGCCGCCTCAGACTTGATGTCAGGGAGCTGAGGGAAAGAGGTGGAGGACTGTTTGGCGCCAATCCACTGACCGGTTCCATAGGTGTTGTAACAATAAATCTGCCCCGTTTAGGTTATCTGTCTAAAAATGAAGAGGAGTTTTTTGACAGGCTGAATGAGCTTCTTGAAACGGCAAAAGAAAGCCTTGAGATAAAGAGAAAATTCCTTGAGGAACTGACAGAAAAGGGACTGTATCCATACTCCAGATTCTACCTCAGGAGCATAAAAGGACAGACAGGCGAATACTGGAAAAACCACTTTTCCACAATAGGTGTAATCGGAATGAACGAGGCCTGCCTGAACCTGTTTGGAAAAGACCTTGGAAGTCAGGAAGGAAAGGCTTTCGCAGAAAAGGTACTGGATTTTATAAACAATAAGCTGATTAAATTCCAGTTTGAGACAGGAAATAACTACAACCTTGAAGCAACACCTGCAGAAGGAACATCCTACAGACTGGCAAAAATAGACAAAAGCAGATATCCGGATATTATCGTGGCAAATGAAGAAGAATACTCAAAAGGTGCAGCCCCTTACTACACCAACTCAACACACCTGCCTGTTGATTACTCGGATGACCCGATTTTCGTACTTGAGCATCAGGACAGCCTCCAGACCAGATACACCGGTGGTACGGTAATACATTTCTTCCTGGGAGAAAAAGTCTCGGATAATCAATCAGTTAAGAATTTTATAAAGATGGTATGTGAAAATTACCACTTGCCATATTTCACATTAACCCCTACATTTAGCGTATGTCCGAACCACGGATATATCTCAGGGGAGCACCACAGCTGTCCTGAGTGTGGAGAAGAAACGGAGGTTTACTCCAGAATTGTTGGGTACTTTAGACCTGTTAAACACTGGAATGATGGAAAGAAAGAAGAGTTTAAAAATAGAAAAACCTACAGATTTGCTGCCGCCTTCACTTGACGGCTGTGTTTTCTCCCCCCTCTCCCCCTTCCTCCCTCCCCGGGAGGCCTTTTTAAAAAAATATAAGGAGATGATATGAAAATTGGAGGCTTACAGAAGTTTTCAATGATAGATTACCCAGGTAAAATCTCCGCAGTGGTATTCGTCCAGGGGTGTAATTTCCGGTGTCCATACTGCCACAACAGGGAACTTGTCCTTCCAGAGTATTTCAGCAGGTCTATAGATGAAAATGAGGTACTGGAATTCCTCTCTGGAAGAAGGGGAAAACTCCAGGGTGTAGTGGTAACAGGTGGAGAGCCAACGATATTTCCAGACCTTCCTGATTTTCTTCTGAAAATAAAAAGAATGGGATTTTATGTAAAGTTAGACACAAACGGCTCAAATCCCTACATGCTGGAAACGATTATTGATAGAAAACTTGTGGATTACATAGCAATGGACATAAAAGCCCCTGTTGAAAAATACGGGGAAATCACAGCCTCAAAAATAGATAAGGACAAAATCCTGTCTTCCATCCAGCTTATCCTCCAGTCCGGAATTGAGTACGAATTCAGAACAACGGTCATAAAGGATGTAATAAGTTATGTGGACATTCTAAAAATATGCAACACAATTAAGGGTGCCAGTAGATACGCAATTCAGAATTTCCATCCTGCTGAGACACTGGTAAATGAAGAATACAGGTCAAAAACAGGCTATTCTTCCACAGAGCTGAGCCAGCTGGAGGAAAAAATAAAAGACAAATTCAAGGAAGTTGTAATCAGGACTTAAAAAACTTACAGGTCAAATAGCCGTCAAACATCAAGGTACTTTTTTATTTTTTCCAACAAATGGTCACCTATATAAAAACCCTTTTCTCTAAGTTCCAATATTTTCTTGTACGGATTATCTATAAAACCTTTCTCATAGGCTAATATGATAATACCTATAGTTCCAATAACTTCAAAATTCAAATGTCCTGCAAAAATACGAGGTTCCCTATTATCCAGTATTAACAAATCTGGCTTTAACTCCTGTGCCAGAGCAATAACTTCCGCTTCTCCATAATCCAAAATAGCCCTTAAAGCTTCAACTTCATCTGAATTACTTACCTTTTCAATTTCTATCCATTTCCCAACAGCACTTTTAACCTCATTTGCTCCAGCTCTATCTCTTCCCTCTTCAACCACCTCATAATACACAGCTTCCGGTATTATTATCTTCTGAAACAGTCTTTGTAAAACTTCCAGTTGAGATATGCTTGAGAGGGCTATTAATGGAGACGCATCTGAAATTACTTTTTTCATAATTTTTTAATTACTTCCAAATCCTGCTCCAAATCCTTAATATCGTAATGCAACGGAATTTTGTTCTCATTTAGCCTTTCCAGAAATTCCCATACACTGAGGTCTGCCAGTTCCCTTGCTTTT
>JAADEU010000058.1 GCA_013153235.1 Aquificota bacterium
GGTGTCCTGCCACATAGGCAAAAAATGTAAATGATGCAATGGCTATCAGGGATGGTCCTATTGCAAGGCCGTCAAGACCGTCTGTAAGGTTAACCGCGTTGGAGGTTCCAACAATAATGAAAATCATAAACAGGATATAAAATAATCCGAGGTCTATCTGGACATCCTTCAAAAACGGAAAGTAAAGAACAGAGTTAAATTCTGGATAGATGTACAGGGCAACGGCTATAATCGATGCCAGGATGGTTTGTATGATGAATTTTGTTTTTGAGGAAATACCCTTTTTGGTCTTTATTTTCCTGTAATCGTCCCATCCTCCAAGTATGGCGAATGAGACCATGGCAAACACCACAACCCAGACGTAATAGTTATCAAGCCGGCACCACAGGAGTGTGGAAATCAAAACGGCCAGTACAATAAGGATTCCTCCCATTGTAGGGGTGTGCTTTTTCCCTTCGTGTCCGTCAGGGGTGTATTCCCTGACGTATCCCCCTTCTTTTTTCTGGAAAAGCTTCAATCTGGATATTATATAGGGACCGATTATCAGGGATATGAAAAATGATGTTATAAGGGCATAAAAGCCTCTGAAAGTAATGTATTTAAACAGATTTATATCCAGAAACTGGTACAGCAGGTGGTAAAGCATCTACCTACCTGTTTGGTGAAAATAGTCTATCAAGGATTATGGCTGTCGCATTTCTCACAGACAGGTGGTTATAATCACCGGCTCCCAGTATCGGCTCAAGAATGTAATCACAGCTGCTTACAAGTTCTTCAGGCATACCCCAACCTGTTCCCATTAAAATCAGATACACATGCTCTTTTTTTCGTATCTTTTCTGCCATATCTTTATACGAAATCGTCTGGGGGTATTTCTTTGCCGATGTTGCTATAAGTTTTGGAAGTTTTCCTGTCTCTTCCTTTATCTTTTCCATCGCCTCTGTGATTGAGGACACAAGTCTGACCAGCTTTGCAGCCTCAGCTCTCCTCGGGTTGAAAGTGGCTCCAAATCCCTCTGTCCAGTATTTTATCTGCTCCGAAATAACAAACTGCTGGGCCTCAAGTGGCTGGACAATATAATAGCCGCCAAGTTCGTAAGTCCTTGCCGGTCTTGCTATATCGTGGAAATCAAGGGTGGTAAATGATGTTACAACCCATTTTTTATCTTTGTTTACAGCAGGGTAGTGGACCACAGACACGAAAACGTGGCTGTTTTTCATTTAATGCTCCCTGTATTTTATGTATTTTTCCGTACCGTCGGTAAATTTTATCACTGAAGGGTAGAACTTAATGATAAGCTGGTTCAGGGGAAGCTCTTTGACCTTTCTGTGGTTTTCGTTATTCGGGTCGTACTCAAACTCAACGCTCATCTTTACCTCTTCCCCTGGCTTAATGGTCATACCCCTCAGGAAGTTCAGGGCTTTATTCACATTGATTTTCCTTTCCATAAGGAGATGGCCTTCTTTATCGAAAATCATTACCTTACCTGAGATATTTTCCACCTCTTTTCCGGTGTTATTTATGAAGACCATTTTCAGAATAATCAGGTCAGACCTCTGCCACAGACTTTCCTTTAGTCTGACAGGCTTGAATTTTTTTGATAAAACCCTGTACTCAACAAGATTCTGATTTTCCCCTACGGTGATGATATCACCCTCAACAGATGGCTCTACATTTGATGGTTCAGTTCTTCCCTCAAGTCTGTTCAGCCTTTCTTCAAGCTGTCTGACCTTCTCTTCAAGCTGTTTTACCCTTTCTTCCAGTGTCTGTGCCGGAACTGAAACAACAAGGAAAATCGTCAGAAATAAAAATGCTATCCTCAGCAAGAAACCCACCCTCATTTCTTTTCTGTCTGTTTTGTCTGTGGAATATCAGATATTACAGACGGGTTGTGGAGGGATTTGTGGTGTATGTACGACAGGGCAAACACAAGAAATAGAAAAATTCCCCCAAGCCAGTAGGTTATTTTTGTCAGTATATTGGAGGCTCCTGCCCCAAGTACTGCAGCTGCAGCACCGGAACCGAAGATTGCACCGATTTCGGCCCCCTTTGTTTTCTGCATAAGCACTATGATAATGAGGAGAACAGCATCTATAATAAGCAGTATTGAAAGCACTGTAAACAGAATATCCATCCTACACCTCCAGTACTTCTGTTATGATTTTGTAGAATCTTTCAGGGTCCAGACTTGCAGTGCCTACAAGGAAGCCCTCTATGTTTGGCTCTTTTATAAGCTCCCTGGCGTTTTTCTCGTTTACGCTTCCGCCGTAGAGTATCCTCGTTTTGTGGTCGTTACCCTTTGATATCTCGTTTATAAGGGACCTGATAAATCTGTGAACCTCCTGGGCCTGTTCCGGGGTGGCGTTTACCCCTGTTCCTATTGCCCACACAGGCTCGTATGCTATGTCTATGTAAACAAGGTCCCTTTCAACACCGGCAAGACCGTTCCTTATCTGTCTTTCTACAACAGACAGGGTTTTACCCTGCTCCCTTTCTTCTATCGTTTCACCTACACAGAGTATCGGTCTTATTCCATGTTCAACGGCTGATATTACCTTTTTGTTTATAAGCTCATCCTTTTCACCGAATTTGTGTCTTCTTTCGGAATGTCCCAGGATTACGTAATCAACCTCAAGTTCTGTAAGCATAAGCGGGGATATCTCACCTGTAAAAGCCCCTTTTTCCTCGTAGTACATATTCTGGGCACCTAACTTTACGTTGTACTCCCCTTCCTTTCTGGCGGCATCCAGTTTTATGGAGGCTGATGAGAGTGCCGTAAAAGGTGGGGCTATCATTATCTCAACCTTCATCAGGTCCTTTACAGAAGGCAGGAACAGCTCAAGGTATTCAAGGGTTTCACCTACAGTCTTATTCATCTTCCAGTTGGCAGCTATAAGGTAGCTCATCCCTAATCTCCAAGATGTCTTATTTCTTTACTGATGATGTTTTCGTTTTCATCAAGTTCGTAAACAATCGGTGTCCCTGTTGGAATCTCAACCTTTATGATTTCTTCCGGGGTGAGTTTTTCAAGGTACATAACTATTGACCTGAGGGAGTTACCGTGGGCAACAACCAGAACATCCCTTCCGTCTTTTATATCCCCCATTATTGCCCTTTCAAGGAAAGGGATTGTTCTTTCAGCTGTATCTTTAAGGGATTCACCTTCAGGTGGGGGTATGTCGTAGCTTCTTCTCCACAGGAGGACTATTTCGGCACCCCACTTTTCCCTGGCCCTGTCTTTGTTAAGTCCCTGGAGGGCTCCGTAATGCCTTTCGTTCAAGGCCTTATCCTTTATAACAGGTATTAAAAGACCTATCGTTTCCAGTATGATTCTCAGCGTTTCCTGTGCCCTTGAAAGGTCGGATGTGTAGGCAACAGAGAATCTAATATCTTTCAGAAGTTCACCGGCCTTGTAGGCCTCTTCTTTTCCTTTTTCTGTAAGGGGTACATCAACCCATCCTGTAAATCTGTTTTGAAGGTTCCATATTGACTGTCCGTGTCTGACAAGAACCAGTTTAGGCATTGACCAGCTCTCCTTCCTTTTCTTTTTTTTCTATTTTACCATTAAAATCTTTTATCATTTTTTCCATTGGAATCAGTCCAAAAGGTATAACGGAAAACACCAGCATTTTTACTGTAAAGCTATTGTCAAGCCCATTTTTTTTCCTTGCGGTATAAAGGGCATATAGAAAAAGCAGCCATAAAATACCGTGTATTGAGCCAAAAATCATTGTGGCAATTTTATATCCCCATATGTATTTGAGGGGCATGGCAACGAAAACAAGAACAATCAGTGAGATACCCTCGATAAATGATACCTTTGCAAGGAAGTCCATTGATTTTTTATCCATCTTTTTCTCCTTCATAGAATTTTTCCAGGATAAATTCTACCTCCGGAGTGTATACCTTTTTATTAGGTTCGTCATAAACAATCAGAGGTTTCTCAACAAGCTCCCCTCCAGGCTTTCCACCTTTAAGGCATTCAATAAGAACATGGGTTGCCGGTTCGCCGGCTGTAGGGTGGATAAACCTGTACCTTTTTGGCTGGAGATTTTTTTCCACAGCTGTAATGATGGCCTCAGAGAGCCTTGTGGCCGGGAAAATGAAAAACAGTCTGCCCTTTGGTTTTAGCAGATACTCCCCTGCTTTAATAAAGTCCTTCAGTCTGCCTTCCAGTTCGTATCTGGCAATGGATTTTTCGTCTGCAGTGTGTTCTTCAGGTGGAGGATGGTACGGTGGATTGAAAACGACATAATCAAATGTTTCAGGTCTGAATATCCTTTTTATTTCCCTTATGTCCCCTTTAAACAATTGGGCCCTTACATTGTTCAGCTGGAGATTTCTCCATGCCTGTGAAAATAAACTTTCCTGAAGCTCTACCCCGTAGAGCTGGAGTTTTCTGTATTTAAGGGATAAAAGCAGGAGTATAATCCCGTTTCCTGTTCCAAGGTCAACCAGGGACGATGGTCTATCCGGAATATTTATAAAATGGGCCAACAGAACACTATCAATATTAAATCTGTACCCATCTTTGCTCTGTATAACATTAATCCTGCCCCGTATAAACGGGGTCAGGGTTTCGTTTTCCTTTGGTTTTATTTCCATTTATCTGACTTTTACACCGGCAAGTTCTAACAGTACTTCAGCCCTTTCCCTCATCTTTTCAAGGTTCTCTATCTCTTCAAGGGAAAGAGTTTCCCTCTGTTCCAGTTTTGCAAGGGCTTCCTCAAGGATTTTCTTTTCCTGCTCAACATTTATTTCTCCGAGCTCAAATGCTTCCTCAACAAGAACAATAACCCTGTCACCCCTTACATCTATTGTTCCGTAGGTAACGGCAAACTCAAGGGGCTCTTCCTCTGGTCTTTCAATTCTGAGTTTTCCTGGAACAACGTTGGTAAGAAGGAGCATGTGGTTCTCAAGTATTCCAATTTCACCATCTGAAGTGTTTATAACTGTCTGCTCAACCTCTCCCTGAAAAACTATACCGTTAGGGGTAACCACCTCAAGCTGATACATTCCTTGCCTCCTATTAAATCTTTCAATAAATTAGTTTACAATAAATTGAACCAAATTTCACA
>JAADEU010000089.1 GCA_013153235.1 Aquificota bacterium
AAGAAAGAAAGATTTAACTCCCTGAAATTTGTGATAAGAGGTTGATTGTAAATCCCTCTTCCTTTTTCTTTAATTTTGCTTTCAATAGTATATAACAAAAAATAATAAAAACAAGACTGTTTTATTATATCTTTCTCACATCCAGATAACTGCCTGACTCAAACTCATTTTTAAATCTGGGTATAAGACCGAAAATCTTCTCCGCTGCCTCCTCTGGAGTCATCTTTGAAGCCTGTTTAATTCTCTTAACCGAAGGAAATTTTTCTTCGTCTGCCGAAAGGACAAATTCCTCAAGCATAGGTGTGAGTATCAGTCCTGGAGCCAGGGCAATCAGATGGGTATTTTCCATCTCCCTGGAATACAGCTTTATCAGCATGTTGAGTGCAGCTTTGGAAATGGAATACCCGTGCCATCCCCTGTTTCCGTTTACAGAAGCACCTGAGGATATTGCTATCACCTGGTCAAGCCTGACGTTTTTCTTTATAAAGTAATCAAGAATTACTTTGTTCGCCCAGACATTAAGGTCCATCATCCTGTTCATCTCATAAATAGGGGTCTGGCTTATGTCCTTAAGTGGTGTCAAAAGCCCTGCGTTTAACACAGCTATATCGATACTTGCCTCCCCTGAAAGAAGTCTGTCCATATTAAGGTGTATCTCCTCAAGGGCAAGGAGATCAGCCTGAACGAAGTTTATCTTTCCTTTCAGTTCTTCAGGCAGATGCCTGCTCAGGGCAAAAACCTGATATCCATTTTTCAAAAAAACCTCTGCCAGAGCCTTCCCGAGCCCTGAACCTATACCTGTTATAAAAACTTTTTTCATCATTTTCTTCCAACTTTTTAAATTTTATTCTAATATTATATGTATGGTTAGATTGAGTTTAAAGGGATATTTTATCGCTGATTTAGAGGACAAACCAATTCTGGATTATTATTTTAAGGGCAGATATTATAAAAAAGGCAAGTCCTATATAATTCCAGGGAATGCAGAGGTATACAGGAAGATACTGATGCATTTCCCTGACAATATCATTGACCCTACCTGTTACCTCTATCCTATTCTTGAGTCCCAGAATATATCATCAAGAACCAAAAAACTTTACTTCCAGATAAACAAGAAATTTATCGAGTTTGCAAGGAAAAAACCTGAAGACATCACAGAACAAAATGTAAATGCGTATCTGGAGCATCTTAAGAAAAAGAAAAGAAGAGCCTCCACCATAAAGACCGTATACATGGGTATAAGGCTGTTCTTTGAGAAACTCCTCGGTGTTATTGATTTGGAGGATGTAGAATTACCTGAACTTGAGGAGCCAGATGTTGATATACTCAGCAGGAAAGAAATTAAGTCTATTATCTTTAATATAAACAGTGCAAAACATCAACTTATAATAAAAATGGCCTACGGATGTGGCTTAAAACTCAGTGAAGTTGTTAATATAAAGATAAAAGATATAGATTTTGATAATAAACTGCTGAGGATACGGGGCAGAAATAAGAGAGTTATCCCCCTGAGTGAAGACCTTCTGGAAGAGATAAGAAATTACATACACAATTATCACATTCCAGAAGGTAAAAACTCCCCCTACCTGTTCTTCTCCCAGAAACCTGGCAAACCTATATCCACAAGGTCTGTGGAGATAATGTTCAAAAAGAGCCTTTCAAAAGCAGGTCTCAAAGTCAGTTTAAGATTCAGTGTACTCAGGGATTCATTTATCGTCCACCTGATTGACAAAGGATACTGTCTGGATACAGTTTCTGAACTGACAGGAATGAAAGAATCCCAGATTCTTAAAAAATTCGGTATACGCATTAAAATGGTTAAAAAGAACAGGATACCTCAACTCCTTGATTTTAGCGATGTTGCGTAGTTCGTGTTAAATTCGTTTTTTTAAGTTTTTCCTAAATACCGCAAAAAGTTATAAATCTATCAATAACTAACAAAACATAATTAATTATATTTATTATGGTATTGAAATTTTATATATATATGGCAAATTATTTCCAAATGATGGAGAGAAAAGAGAACATGGAACTGGAAAAACTACTGGAAGCAAGGCTTGCCAAGGAGCTTGCTATAATCCAGAAACTCCTTGAGGCTGAGGAAAAAAAGCCCCATGTAAATATATGTAAGCTGTGTCCTGTCTGCTGCCTCTCAGAGGGGGGAGTGCTGGAGAAAAGAACCGCAGAACTGAGGGAGAATATACTGAGAAACAGAGATGTACTGGAAAAGGTGGTGGAACTCCTTGATGGACTGATTAAGGCAGGACCTGACGAAATGGTGGTCCTTGTTCCTATAGTTGTAAAAAGACCTATGTTTGAACAGGATGTTCTTGATATTGCCAGAGGCGGAATAGTTCTTGATAAAAAAGCTCTCAAGGTTTTAGACAAATATATATTTTAGGGTGGCCTCTGCCCCCCCTTTTTTTTAACACTTTCCCTTGTTTGCCAGTATCAGCTGGTCAACAAATTCAACAAGCCAGTTTTCAAAACCTTCTTCAGGAGGGGAATATTTCTTTAGCCACTGGCTGTCGTAAAATATTTTTGTATCAAGGTGTTTCTGGATATCCTCATCACCAAAATCCACCAGTACAGTTTCATCAACCACAAGGAGCTTTATATCCTCTTCACCAAGTTTCTTAACAAGCTCATCAACAGGTGTGTCAAATTCCCCGTAATCCAGTATAAAATACCTGTGCTTCAGAATATCCCTTCCTTCCCTAACCACCACATAATGGATATCAACCAGTTTCTCAACAACAGGTCTGGTAAACTTAACATTTCCAACGATTAATTTTTCCATCACTACTCCCACTCAATTGTTCCCGGTGGTTTTGATGTTATATCGTAAACCACCCGGTTTACACCCTTAACTTCGTTTATAATTCTCCTCATTATTCTGTCCATAAGCTCGTAAGGCAGTCTGGCCCAGTCTGCCGTCATCCCATCAACAGACTCCACAGCTCTCACCGCTATCACCTTTTCGTAGGTTCTGTAATCCCCCATCACACCAACCGTATGAATAGGCAGTAGGACCGCAAATGACTGCCACAGTTCCCTATACAGCCCTGCCTTCTTAACCTCCTCAACAACTATAGCATCAGCCTCCCTCAGTATCTCAAGGTCATCCCTGTTGACTTCTCCGATTATTCTGATTGCAAGTCCCGGACCGGGGAATGGCTGTCTGTATATGATTTCATCAGGAAGTCCCAGTTCCTTACCAAGTTCCCTGACCTCATCCTTGAACAGCTCCCTGAGGGGTTCTATAAGCTTGAGGTTCATTTTCTCAGGAAGACCACCTACATTGTGGTGGGTCTTTATTACGGCAGAAGGACCTTTTACAGAAACACTTTCTATAACATCAGGGTATAGGGTACCCTGAACGAGGAACTCAACATCTGGGATTTTCTTTGCTTCCTCTTCAAAAATTTCTATAAACAGATTTCCGATTATTTTCCTTTTCTGCTCTGGGTCTGTTACCCCTTTCAGAGCCTCAAGGAACCTTTCCCTTGCATCAACGACTATCAGTGGTATGTGGAAGTGGTCCCTGAATGTCTGTTCCACCTTCTCCCTTTCACCTTTTCTCAATAGACCGTTATCAACAAATATACAGGTCAGATTGTCCCCTATGGCGTTATGAACCAGTACTGCAGCAACAGATGAATCAACACCACCTGACAGGGCACAGATTGCCTTTTTATCCCCTACCATCTGCCTGATTTCCGCCTGTTTTTCCATAAGGAAGTTACCCATGGTCCAGTCCTGCTCACATCCACAGATTCTTACAGCGAAGTTTTTCAGTATCTCTCTTCCCATGTAGGTGTGGGCAACTTCTGGGTGGAACTGCACACCCCATATCTTCTTTTCTCTATTTCTTATAGCGGCAAATGGTGCGTTGTAGGTTCTCGCAATAGGCTCAAAACCTTCAGGCAGTTTTGTAACCCTGTCACCGTGGGACATCCAGACATGTATCTCATTTGGAATTTCATAAAAAAGGTCTTCATGGTTCAGTATCTCCAGCTCTGCCCTTCCATACTCGTGTCTTTCCGCCTTTACAACCTCACCACCAAAGTGGTATGTAATCAGCTGGAGACCGTAACATATACCCAGTATCGGAAGACCAAGCTCATAAACCCTCTCATCCGGTTTAGGGGCATCAGGTGAATAAACAGATGCAGGACCACCCGAGAATATTATTCCCTTTGGGTTGTGTTTCTTTATCTCCTCAACAGAGGCGTTGTACGGCAGTATCTCACTGAATATATGAAGTTCCCTTATTCTCCTTGCAATTAACTGTGTATACTGGGAACCAAAATCAAGTATTATGATACCTCTGTGTTCCAAATTCTTCCTCCTTAAAGACTTACTTTTTCTTCCAGTGCGAGCATCTCTTTCAGTTCATCCTCGAAGAAGAACGAATCACCCTCATAGGGCTCAAGTTCGTCCAGCCACATGGCTTTCTCATCGTATTTTGCAAAGAATGGTCTTCCAACCCATTCAGGGTTCCTTCCCTGAAGGAAGTCAAGAACCATGACCTTATCACCGTTTATCTCGGAAACACCAAGTATTCTGACTTTTCCAGGTGTTGCAGACATTGACGGTCCCTTCACCGTTCTTGCAATACCGCTGACAGAGTAGTAGGCCTTTCTGAATATCTCCCATGCCCTTACAAGGGGAACACCAAAGTAATGCTGTGCCCCTGTATCCCTTGCCATAAACATATAGTAAGGAATCATATCCATCTCAACCTGTTTTTTCCACATGGTGGCCCAGACTTCAGAACTGTCATTTATATGTCTGAGTACAGGGGACTGGGTTCTTATCACCGCCCCTGTTTCCAGAATGTTCTCAACAGCCTGTTTTACCTCTTCTGTTTCAAGCTCCTGGTAGTGGTTAAAGTGTGCCATGTAAGCAAGGTGATAACCGGCTTCTTTAATTTCCCTGAACAGTTTTAAAAGGTCCTGTGCATCATCATCGGTTGTAAATCTGTATGGCCAGAATGCCAGTGCCTTTGAACCGAATCTGATTGTTTTAAGGTGGGGTATATCCGCCTCAAGTATTGGCTCTATGTACTGTCTGAGAACCCTTGTTTTCATTATAAGCGGGTCTCCACCTGTGAACAGCAGGTCCGTGATTTCAGGGTGCGCCTTTATGTAATCAATCAGTACCTGTACCTCTTTCATCGCAAATTTCAGTTCATCAATACCCACAAACTGGGGCCATCTGAAGCAGAAAGAACAGTAGGCGTGGCAGGTCTGTCCCTGTTTTGGGAAAAACAGTATTGTTTCGTTGTATTTGTGCTGTGCTCCGTGGAGTTTAACGCCGTTTATCTCTGGAATGTTGTATTTCTGTCCAGCTGGATGTGGATTTAGTTTCATTCTGATTTCATTGGCTTTCTGTTTTATTATTTCCTTTGGGGCATTTTCTTTGAGCAGGAATGCTATCTCATTGTAATCCTCTTCAAGAAGCATTCCCTTCTGCGGAAATGTGAGTCTGAAAATCGGGTCTTCAAGGGGGTTATCCCAGTTTATAAGCTTTTCCACAACATAGTTATTTGTCTTGAATGGGAATACCTGTGCCACAACCTCAATATCGAACTGCTGCTGGGGCGTTAACCTCTCCCTTACCTGGGGTATCTCCCTGAAGTTATGGACGGTATAGCTTCTGTATTTCATGGGAATAACCTCCATATTTTGTGGACTAAATAAAATAGGCTGTTTTATACAAGTGGGAAGGTTATTATATAGGAATAAATTAATGTATGCAAATTTCCTGCCGGAAAGTTATTGAAAAATAAGAAAAACGGCAATTTAAATGAAATTTAACCGATAAAAACATATACTAAATAATATGGAAAAGATAGAGGAAAAGGTAGAGATAGTCCCATTTTCCAGCGAAAGACTTGGGGATGTCATCCAGATTCTTATGGATGCGTACCAGGATTACCCTGAGTACGGGGAGGCAACCAGAAAACAGGCAAAAAGATACATAGGATGGCTAAAAAAACATTCAACCCTGTTTGATGTTGCCTATATAAACGGAGAACCGGCAGGTTTCATCGTTGCAGATGCAAACTGGAAGGACCTCCATGGAAAAAATGTAGGGGAGATACACGAACTTTCCATAAGGAAAAAATTCTGGGGTATGGGCCTGGGAAAGAAGCTCCTTGAAAGGGCCCTAAAACACTTCAGGGAAAAAGGTCTGAAAACAGCAGCCCTCTGGGTCGGGGAGAAAAACAGAAGGGCCATTGATTTTTATAAAAAAAATGGGTTTAAACAGACCGGCAGTGCCTATTACGGCTGGCTCAGGATGGAGAGAAGCCTGTAGATAACCCTGTACATCTTTACAAGTTCTTCCAGTGAGATACTTTCCCTGTCTGTATGGCAGTCTGACAGGTCACCAAACCCGAATACAACACACTCAAATCCTGCTTTATGAAAGTTTGATGCGTCTGTCCATGAGGGCATTATACCCTCTTCCGCCTCTTTTCCGGTTGCCTCTACATAGGCTTTCTTCACAGCATTGAAGAGGTCTCCCTTTTTGAACCTTTGGAACGGTTCAACATCCTCAAGAACAAACTCCACATCTCCACCACGGGATAGAATCTGTTTTACTTTTCTTTCTACCAGCTCAGGGTTTTCACCCTCAAACAGTTTAAACTCACACAGAAACCTTGCAGATTCAGGTACCGCATAATGTTCCCATCCACTTTCAACCCTTATCAGGTTTACCGGCCTTGACAGGCTCTTTTCAAGCTCCTCAACAAGTCTGAAACCCTCTCTGGCAGGATTTTTGAACTTTTCAAACTCAGAACCGTGGCCAGACTCACCCCTGACTGTAAATCTAAACTCAAATGAGCCCATCTGGGCTGTACACAGCTTTCCGTAAGTGGGCTCAAGAACAAGAACCGAGCTGACAGGCTCCATCACCTCAACCAGTTTATGGGAGCCCATAGCAGAGTTCTGCTCCTCATCAACGGTAAAGGCAACAGAAACAGGGATATCCCTGTCAGGATGGTTCTTTTTAAAATCCTCAAGGGCAACAATCAGGGCAGCTATCAGACCTTTTGTGTCATTTGCACCCCTTCCGTATATCCTGCCGTCTTTTTCCCGGGGGTCAAATGGGTTCTTCATTGTAATAGGAGGAACGGTATCAACATGGGTGTTTATCATTACAGGTTTTTCCGGTGATATACTGTAGAGGTTGTAAAGCCCATCCTTCCCGACATCCTGTTTTTTCAGCTCCAGAAAAGACAGTCTGGACTGGAGGTACTGATTTATTCTGGTACAGTCCCTGTGGCTGGGTATAGATATCAGCCTGAAGGTCTCATCTTTAAGCCTATTTAAAAGCTCTACCTCCAGAACCTCTGTTCTTTCCATGGGTCTCCGAGTATGTGGTATCCCCTCTGCTCCCAGTATCCCGGTCTGTCTTCAGGCATAAACTCTATTCCTGAAACGAATTTTGCACTTTTCCACGAATAAAGCTTTGGAACCACAAGCCTCAATGGATAACCGTGGTCCGCCGGCAGAGGATTATCAAATAGTCTGTAGGCAAAGATTACATCCTCATCAAAAAAGTACTCCAGAGGGATATTGGTCGTATAACCATCAAGGGAATGTATCATAACAGACCTGGCAGAATCTTTAATATTAACCAGTTTTTTTATCTCGTCAACATGGAAGCCTGTCCATTTTACGTCCGGACAGCTCCACCTTGTTACACAGTGGAAGTCTGCAATAAGTTCGACCTTTTCCAGTTCAAGAATGTCATCCCACGTCAGGACAACAGGCTCTTCAACCTCACCGAATATCTTCAGTCTGTAATCATTAAGGTCTATATCAGGTGGGTCAGAAATACCAAGAATATGGAGTTTACTGCTCCAGTGCTGTCCCGGTGGAAGTCTATCAGGTCTACTGTTTATGGGGCTGATTATTTTCCTCAATTCTGGCTACCGCTACACCTTGGACAGATTCCAGAAAAAATTACATCGTAGCTGTCAACCTGATAACCTTCCTTTATGAGAAAGCTCTCATCAACAGAGACAATTTCAGGTGTATCTATATCGTAAATACTGTTGCAGCTTGTGCATTTGAAATGGAAATGTTCATCTATTCTTCCATCAAAACGGCTCTGCTTTCCGTCGTTAAGCTCAAGGATTAGGCCCTCATCCCGGAGAATCTTAAGATTTCTGTAAACGGTTCCAAGGCTGATATTAGGGATATACTCCCTTGCCCTTTCATAAATCCAGTCTGCCGTTGGATGTATATCTGTAGACCTTAAAATATCAAGAATCACCTTTCTCTGCTGTGTGTTTCTCCTCTTTACATTTCCTTCCATCTGCTGCCACCTTCTCTTTTGTTATTAATTTTTATTAATATATAATTGATTACAGCAACCATAACTATGACATAGAACACACTCTGCCAAATATGAATATCATTATTATATAATAAAACAGAACTAAATAATAACTATTACTACAATAAATATGGTGGAAATATGAAAAAAGTCAAAATTGTCGCAACGATAGGTCCTGCAACAAATACAGAGGAAAAAATAAAGCAGCTGATTCAGGCAGGTGTTGATGTTTTCAGGTTCAATTTTTCCCACGGTGACCACGAAACCCACAGGTCTAATCTTGAAAAAATCAGGAAGGTTTCAAAGCAACTGGGCAGGGAGGTGGCCATACTTCAGGACCTTTCCGGACCAAAAATAAGAATCGGTGAGGTTAAAGAGCCCTTTTATCTGCATTATGAGGACAGGATAAAAATCGTTAAAAGAGAGGTCATAGGGGACAAAAACAGGATAAGCATCAACCACCCTGAAATTCTGGACAAACTCAACATCGGAGACAGGATATACATCGCAGACGGGATGATACGGCTGAGGGTTATAGACAAGGATGATGAGGGGGTTCTGTGTCAGGTTGTTGTAGGGGGAATGATATCCTCAAGAAAAGGGGTGAATTTTCCCAACCTGAAACTGGACATACCTGCCATAACAGACAAGGACAGAGATGACATAAAATTCGGCATACAGATTGGTATTGATATCGTGGCCCTGTCATTTGTCAAAACTGCAGATGATGTTATAGAGGCCAAAAAATTTATCAGGGACAACGGGGGTGATGCTCCCCTCTTTGCAAAAATAGAAAAGCACGAGGCCATAGAGAATATTGACAGTATCATAGAAGTAGCAGACGGCATTATGGTTGCAAGGGGAGACCTGGGTGTTGAGATAGACATGGAAAAAGTCCCTGTTCTACAGAAAATGATAATCTCAAAATGTAATAGTGCAGGAAAACCTGTTATCACCGCAACCCAGATGCTCACATCTATGCTTACATCCCCAAGGCCTACAAGGGCAGAGGTCTCGGATATTGCGAATGCCGTTCTTGACGGAACAGATGCGGTGATGCTCTCCGATGAAACCGCCGTAGGAAAATACCCTGTAGAAAGTGTAAATGTGATGAGAAGAACAATAGAAGAGACAGAAAAAATATACCCGTTTTACAGACAGTTATCTTCCGATGGAGATGTTACATCGGCTGTTGCTTCAGCTGGAAGCAGCCTGGCGAGGGACCTGAAAGCATCTGCTATAGTTGCATTTACAAGGTCAGGAAGGACAGCTATAAATGTGGCAAAATACAGACCGGAATGTGAGATACTGGGTGTAACCCACGATATAAAAACCTTCAGAAGGCTGAATATCGTCTGGGGTGTCAGACCTTACATGATAATAGAAGAGGGACTGGATACAGACCAGATGCTGAAACAGTTTGCCAGAACCGCATACAGGTCAAAATTCACCGAGGATGATGTGGTTGTTGCCCTTCTGGGATTTGTTGGCGGAGTTACAGGTTCAACCAGCATAGTAAGGGTAATCCGGAAAGAAGACCTCCAGCAGTTGATGGATGATTGAATTATCTTTTCAGACTCCTCAGCAGATAAATCAGGGAGTCTTCCCTGAGAAGATAGGCAGTACCAAAGAAAACCAGTACACCTCCCGCTATACCCAGTATAACCACTAAGAGCTCTCCGGCAATAGTGGTTTTCAGCAGATATATAAACATTACCATTAATCCTGTGGCAATAGATGTTTTCAAAAATGTAAAGGCCATTTTTTTCCATTCAACACTGAAATCACCTGAAAGAACCAGATATATAAGCCCTGCAAAACCACCTATAGAAGAAGCAAGGGCAAGTCCAAACACACCCCATCCAAGCATAAAACCAGCCACAATAGCTGCGGTAATACTGACAACAAGCCCAGCTATGGTGGAGTACAGAGGCGTTTTCGTATCCCCCATGGCAAAAAATGCACTCTTAAACGGTCTTGAAAGGGCATACCCTGCAAGACCTATCGAGTATCCCACAAGGGCTGTGTATGTCATTACAGTATCCTCGTATGTAAAAGCTCCCCTTTCCAGTAAAACAGAGAGTATCTCCTTTCCAAGCACAATCATTCCGGCAGTTGCAGGCAGGGAAATAAACAGGGCAAACCTCAGACCATTATTCAGGTCTCTGGAGAATAGCTCTTTATCTTTTTCTGAATAATGTCTTGATAGGGAAACCAGGAGTGCATTTCCAAGTCCAACAGCAAATAGCCCAATTGGAAGCTGGAATATCCTGTTTGCGTAGTACAGGTACGATATTGCACCACCCACCAGGAAAGAGGCAATCACAGTATCCACCACAAAAGCAAACTGGCTGACCCCAAAAGAGGCAAAAGCAGGGGCAAGCCTTTTCAGGGTCTGTTTTATCTCCGGTACCGGACTGAAACTCAGCCGGGGAAAAAGTTTTTCCGTGAACAGAAGGGGAAACTGGAGGAGGACCTGAAGTATTCCACCTATTATTGCACCAGCTGCAAGGGCGTATATCCCCATACTCTGTGACAGTATAACGGCCGAGAGTATAAAAGACAGGTTAAGAAGCGCAGGGGACACTGCAGGAATAAAAAATCTGTCTCTTGTATTGAGAAGGGCCATAAAGAATGATACCCATCCAACGAGCACAATATAGGGAAAAACCAGCTTCAACAGATTTGAAGCAATATCAATGGTCCCCTTATCTATAAGACCTGGGGCTACTATCCTTACAAAAAAATCGGAGAAAATCACCACAATCACTGTCAGAAAAGAGAGAACCAGAGTGTAATAGGAAAACAGGGAGGATGCATACCTGTATGCATAATCAGGATTTCTTCTGTGTAACTGTGTGAATATGGGAATAAATGCAGCATTGAAACTGCCCTCAGCCACAAGCTGCCTCAAAGTGTTTGGAATCCTCCAGGCAACAAAAAAAGCATCGGTAAGGGCATTGGCACCAAAAATATAAGCAACGACAGCATCCCTTATATAGCCCAGGATTCTACTTATTAAGGTGGCCAGGGAAAAAAGCAGGGTATTTTTAAGAAAGTGGTTTTTTTTCACCTTCCACACCTTACCACAACAGCTTTTACAGGAACAACACCATCTCTGAGCATTCCCAGTTTTCTTGCTGCTTTATAGGAAAGGTCAAGAACCCTCCCCTTTACAAAAGGTCCTCTGTCGTTAACCACGACCCTGACTTTTTTGCCGTTTTTAAGATTTTCGACAATCAGAACCGTTCCAAACGGCAGGAACCTGTGTGCGGCAGAAAGTCTGTACATACTGTATTTTTCACCGCTTGCGGTTTTTTTTCCGTGGAAATTTTTACCGTAATAAGAGGCATACCCCCTGATTACTTCAGGGCAGTGTGTTGCTGTTTTTTTTGTACTGCAGGCAAATGTAGATATAGCAACTGCCAGCAGAAAAATTATCTTCATTGTGAGTTTTTAATCTCAACCATTGAAGTTAAAAACAGCCTCTCTCCATTTTTAAACACTGTCAGCCTGATTGTGTACTCACCGGAAGGTACCTGTTCATCATTAAAATCCTTCTGCTTCCAGCACCACTGCTTTTTCTGGGACGGCTCAAGTCTGACTATAGACTGGGTGGCAACAGGAGAAAAGACTATTTTGTCAAACTTGCTATCCTCAAAAACAGCCCACGGAGCGGATGAGGGCAGATACAGCTCTGTATCTGTGTTATTTTTAATATAAAAACATACCTCCTCCGATTTGTTGAAAGTTTTCTTAACAGGCTTAAATTCTATACCCTGCTGGTTCACACTTGCTACGGCAAATCCGACCAGAATAAAAAGAGAAGCAAAAACTTTTTTAAACATCCTTAACCCCTTAAGTTGTAGAATAATTTGTGATTCATAAAATTTTATATAAAAAATTTATCGATTCAAGGAGAAAAAATGTTTAGAGTGGCAATTGTAGGAAGACCAAATGTTGGAAAGTCTTCCCTTTTTAACAGAATTATAGGAAAAAGAAAGGCAATAGTTGAGGACATCCCCGGAGTAACCAGGGACAGAATTGTGTCAACTGCAGAGTGGAGGGGAGTACCCTTCGAACTGGTTGATACAGGTGGTTACCTTGAGGGGGATGATGATAAATTTGCACCTTACCTGAGAAAACAGATTGAAAAAGAACTTGACCTTTCTGACCTTTTTATATTCGTTGTTGATGGTAAAGAGGGCCTGACACAGGCAGACAGGGATGTTGCAGATATACTGAGGAAAACAGAAAAACCTGTTATAGTGGCAGTAAATAAAATAGACAACCCACAGCAGGAGGACCGTATTTACGAATTCTACGAACTTGGGTTTGATAAGGTATTTCCTGTTTCCTCCATACAGAAGTACGGGGTTGCCGACCTGCTGGATGAAGTGGTGTCCCACATTCCGGACTATGAAGTGGAGGCATCCCAGGAAGAGATAGAAGAAAAGAAAGAAGACAGGGATGTTATAAAGGTTGCCATAGTCGGAAAACCCAACGCCGGTAAATCATCCCTTCTGAATGCTATTTTAGGGGAGGAAAGGGCCGTTGTTTCCAATATACCGGGAACAACAAGGGATGTGGTTGATACACTGTTTGAGTGGAACGACCATAGATTTCTATTTCTGGACACAGCAGGTTTGAGGAAAAAATCAAAGGTCGATTATGGTATAGAATTTTTCAGCGTAGGCAGAACACTTGATGCACTTAAGAAGGCAGATGTTGTGGTCCATGTTATAGACGCTAAAGAAGGTGCCACAGAACAGGACACAAAAATCGCACACCTTATACAGAAGTATTCAAAACCTGCAGTAATCGTTATAAACAAGATAGATACCCTGCCACAGCGTAAGGAGGTCCTCAACAGGGTAAGAAATCAGGTAAGGGAAAGACTGTACTTTCTCCCATATGCACCGATAGTCATGACCTCGGCCAAACAGAAAAAGGGTATAAAACAGCTTCTGCAGGAGATAATTGAGGTGTACAACCAGGCCTGGAAAAGGGTAGGCACCGGCCAGCTAAACAGGGCAATCCAGCAGATAATGTCCCTGAGACAACCTCCAGCCTACAGGGGTAAACCACTGAAGATTTACTACGGGACACAGCTTGAGGGAAAACCACCATGTTTCCTCCTTTTTGTAAATTACCCTGAGGGCTTTAAAGAACACTATGTAAGATTCCTGGAGAACAACCTGAGGGAAATACTTGGCTTTGAGAAAGCTCCCATTAAATTAATATTTAGGGCCAGAGAAAGCAGATATTGAAAGGAGGGTTTTATGGAAAGGCTGATTGTTGTATCAGCCATCCTTCCTGTACACCTTCAGAAGGAGGGCAGGGAATACACAGTAAAGGTAAGTCCTGGAGGACTTGTAACTGCACTGAAACAGGCCCTTCACCATAGAAAAGCCATCTGGGTTGGATGGGCAGGAATAACAGGAAGTATATCCAGAAAGCTAAAGGAAAGAATCCTTGAAGAAGGTAAAAAAGAGGGTTTTCTTCTATATCCGGTCAGTCTAACGGAAGAGGAAAGGGAGAACTTTTTTGATGGATTTTCAAACGGAATTATATGGCCTTTATTCCATACATTTCAGGCTTACGCCAGATTTGAACCCCCTTACTGGAAAGCATACAGACAGGTAAATAAAAAGTTTGCCCATCTCATAAAAAAAATCTCCTCACCGGAGGACCTAATATGGGTCCATGATTACCATTTCTTCATACTGCCTGAGTACCTTGATAAACTGGGACTGAAGAACAGAAGGGCTTTCTTTCTCCATATACCATTTCCCAATCCTGAACTGTTTTTCAAGATACCCTGGCGTATTGATATGCTTAAAGGTCTGCTCAAATACGACCTGATAGGTTTCCACACATACATAGACAGGAAAAACTTCCTCCAGTGTATAACAGAAATTGCAGAGGATGTTGACCCCGATTCAACTGAACCTGTTGTAACAATCAGATTTGAAAACAGACAGGTTAAGGTTGGGGTTTTCCCGATAAGTATTGATTTTGAATATTACGACAGCTTTGCAAGGGATGTACGACCTCCAGATAAAAAAACAAAGATTATACTTGGGGTGGACAGACTTGATTATACAAAAGGCCTGATTCATAAACTCAAGGCATTCAGATACTTCCTTGAAAAGTACCCCCAGTACCGGTGTAAGGTCAGACTGGTTCAGGCTGTTGCACCAAATATAAAGAAGCTCCCTGAATACGACAGTTTAAAGGTTGAGTTTGAACACCTTGTAAGTGAGATTAACGGTAAATTCGGTACAGACAGATGGACCCCTGTCCAGTATATTGCAAGCAGAATTCCCTTTGAGAAACTCGTTAGCTATTACAGATACTCGGATGTTTGCTGGGTAAATTCAATAAAGGATGGAATGAATCTGGTAGGTAAAGAGTACGCAGCTTCAAATGTAGATGAAAACGGCGTTCTGTTACTCAGTGAGTTTGCCGGTGCTGCCACCGAACTGAATAACTTTTCCCTGTTGATTAACCCTTACGATATTGAAGGAACCGCCGTTTCCATTTACAGAAGTCTCACGATGCCTGCTAAAGAAAGAAAAAGCAAGATGAGACAGATGAGAAACCACATTAAAAGATTTGATATCAGATGGTGGACAAACACATTTCTGGAAACCGCATTTGGTAAAAAAATTGAGGACTTTCCGCCTCTTGAGGATGATATACCACTCCACGAGATACTACAGTTTCCGTGAATCGATAATAAATGTAACCGGACCGTCATTTTCTATAAAAACTTTCATATGGGCGGCAAAAATACCTGTCTGGACAGGTACAGTTCCCGACAGCCTTTCCACAAACTTTTGATACATCTGTTTTGCCTTTTCCGGCTCTTCAGCATCGTCAAAGGAAGGCCTCCTTCCCTTTTTTACATTTCCTGCCAGTGTAAACTGGGAAATAACAAGCGCTTCTCCCCCTATATCTACCAGGGAAAGATTCATCTTCCCATTTTCATCCTCAAAAATCCTCAGAAAGGGTATCTTTTTTACAAGTTTATCTATATCCTCATCTGTATCGCCCTTTACCACACCAAGGAGAATATTGATTCCTCTCCCTATCTTCCCAACGATTTTCCCATCAACCTCAACCCACGAACTGTTAACCCTCTGTACAACAGCAATCATCCAGTTCCTCCAGCATCAATTTTTTAAAAATATTTTAAATTTTTAAAACTGCCAGGTAAAATTATTAATCAATTCATAATATTAGATAAGGGGGAGGATTATGGGAAGAAACTCCTTTTTGCTTGTTCCAGCAGGTTTTCTCACTGCGATGGTCCTGTCATGTGGAGGTGGTGGAGGCGATTCTTCCACATCATCCATTCTGACAGGTCAGTTTATCGACGCACCTGTTGCAGGTCTCGATTATAAAACATCATCAGGCATTTCAGGTACAACAAACAGTAAAGGGTATTTCAATTACAGAAAGGGTGACACGGTAGAGTTTTTAATCGGAGGCATAATACTGGGAGATGCAAAAGGCGATTCTGTAATAACTCCAACATCACTCTACATAGATGAAATAAAGGACCCTGTTGTCCTACAAAACAAGGCTCTTACCATATCAGCCCTTTTACTTGCATTTGACACAGACCCTGCCGATGGTGTTATAACAATACCTGATTCTGTTAAAAAAGCCCTTGAAAACACCACCATAGACCTGGAAAGCACAGATCAGCTGAACATATCTGCAGATATTGATGGTGATGGGGTGGAAGAAGACCTGGATCAGCTCATTCAGGATAAACAGGGTGAGGCTTCCCAGCATTATACCGATTCACTGTACCAGCTTGCTGTGGATTCCCTCCAGAGCCTGGACGGTAATACCGTTTACTTCCTAAACTATACAGATAATCTGGCATCCTGTAATACCTGTACATTATCCTTTAATGAAGAAGCTGGAACCATTACATTTTCAAACTGCCAGAACCCTGAATCAAACGGTACAAACACATTAGAAAAAACCCCAACAGGGGTAAATCTTATAGATTCAGACGGTGACGTTCTGCCTGTGGTAATAGCAGACAGCGGGAAGATATGTATACTTGATGTGGACGACGGTAAAACTTACTGTGCCGTTAAAGGAAATCCACCTTCCGATTGCAGGTCTGATATATCGGATACTCCACCGGAAGATTTAAGGGACCTGGTGTACGGTAAAGTAATCAACGGCTCCCTCACGCCGGATACAAAAGTCAGAATAGTCCCTGATGCAAACTGGCAAGGAGATTACGACGGAATTGTTTGCTCCGTGAATCCATCAAATGGTGAATTTGGCCCTGCCTGTAAACTCTATACAGACAGGAATCTGTTCAAAACAAGCCAGCAGTGCCAGGTTGTAGTTTTCGAGGATCTGAACGACAGCTGGAAATTTGAAAAAGAAGAGGAGTACACAGTAAAATTCGGTGCAGACATCAGTTGCAGTATTATAAGTAATTTTATTATCGATATAGGCAATAACAGCGCATATCCGGCAGATTCAGGCATACAAACCGGAGCAGTATCCATTACAGATTTTGAAAATTTTGTTACCGCGGCCAATAATAAAAACATCTATCTGCTGGCAGGGGAATTTCAAATAAGGCAGCTGTCAGCTGATACAACAAATAAACTTATCCGCTTTTCAGAGTTTACATTTGATAACTACACCGAACCGGCCTTTACACTCACATACTGGGAGGAAAACGGAACGGTTTATGTAAGAGATATCAATGGATCACCGGACGTTAAAAATCCTGCAACCTTTAAATACCAGGATAAGATTCTGTGCATAGAAGAATACGGCGTTGTATCAGATACTTCTTACATCCACTCCTGTATAGTAAATCCATCTCAGACACCTATTGTTGAGCAGGGAGCATCCACAGTTGAAAATACTATTGAAGGAACTTGGATAGAATACAGGTTAAGCGGTGAGCAAGGGTTATGTCTAAGGTTTGAAAATGGAACTGTTTATTTCTACGAGTACAGTACAGGCCAGTCAGGTTCGACCTCTTATAATACCCAATCTGTAACCATCAATGGCAGAACTATCACTGCAGTGGTTATAAACACAGGTGAAGAGGATATAAATATTTTCCCTCTCTTCTACGACGGAAACAGTATCTACTATTACATCATGTGGTTTGATGCAAATACAGAAAATCTAAAAGACGCAGCACTCAGAAAACTTGTCCCAACCTCAACCTGCCCTTAACCTGCCTGACACTATCTTTATCTGGGGGGCTAAATACCCCCTCTTTTTTTCAAAAAATCACCCATTTCCCTCCGTGCAAATGTATAATTTTCTAAACCAGAAAAAATGGAGGGACAGTATGTTCAAATATATTGAAGTGGTTACCCAGAAAAGAACACACTTTGAAGACATTACAGATGAAGTTCAGGAAGTTATTGATGAGAGCGGTATCACAGATGGAATATGTTATCTCTACGTTCCTCATACTACAGCTGGCATATTCATAAATGAAAATGCAGACCCGGATGTGAAGTGGGACATAGAACAGACGCTGGACAAACTGATACCCTGGGAAAACGGGTACAGACACATAGAGGGAAATGCTGCAGCCCACATAAAATCTGTACTTGTTGGAACAAATACATTTATCCCAATCAAAAATGGCAGACTTATGCTCGGAACATGGCAGGGCATATTTTTTGCGGAGTTTGACGGTCCACGGACAAGGAAGGTTATTGTAAAAATCATAGAAGGGTAGATTTAATAAATAAAATGCCTAAAATAATTAGTTAAATGACTGGAATATGAGGATTTTTAATGACATACGAAAACTTTGCAAGGAAGTACAGACCTAAAACTTTCAAAGAGGTTGTCGGTCAGGAAGCTGTTGTAAAGACCCTTTCCAACGCCATAAAGCTGAACAGACTGTCCCATGCTTACATTTTTGCAGGTTCCAGAGGTCTTGGAAAAACAACAATAGCAAGAATCATAACAAAATGCCTTAACTGTGAAAAAGGAATCACCGACAGTCCCTGTGGGAAGTGTGAAAACTGTCTTGAGATTGAAAAAGGCTCATTCCCAGATATGTATGAGATAGATGCCGCTTCCAACAGGGGAATAGATGATATCAGAGCCCTGAGGGACAATGTTACCTACGCACCAATAAAGGGAAGATACAAGGTTTACATAATAGATGAAGCACATATGCTTACAAGGGAAGCATTTAACGCACTTTTAAAAACCCTTGAAGAACCTCCCCCACATAATCTGTTTATCCTTGCCACAACAGAGCTACACAGAATCCCCGATACAATAAGGTCCAGATGTCAGACGTTTATATTCCGTCCCCCTTCAAAATCCCAGATAACACAGTATCTGAAAAGGATACTGGAGGCGGAAAAAATACCCTACGAGGAGGAAGCCCTTTCCCTTATAGCAGAGGCCAGTGAAGGTGGTGTCAGGGATGCCGCAAGTCTGCTGGACCAGGCTGTTATATATGGCGGTGGAGAGGTTAGAAAGCAGTCCACAGAAGAGATGCTGGGAATCGTCCCAGAGGAGATAATAAAGGAGTTCCTCTTCTATATCAGGGAAAAGAACCTCAAAGAAGCCGTTAAAGTTATTGAAAAGCTGGACAGAGAAGGATTTGACCTTACTGTGTTCTGGAACCAGATTCTGGACAGGATACATAATGCACTGCTGAATCTGACCCTTGAAGAGGGTTCTGCAGAACCTTTTGGAAAGGAGGATATAGAGCTTCTTATATACACAGGTGATATATTCAAAAAAGCCCTTATAGAATCCAGAAACTTCCACGACAAGAAGGATATATTCCAGCTTGCCGTTTTAAAGCTGAGATTTATGAAAAACCTCGTTCCCCTCAAAGAAATACTGGAAAAGGGTATAACGGTAAAACAGCCACAGGAAACCTCCCAGACAAAAGAAGAAAAAACACCAGAGGTTTTTGACATACAGAAGGCAATACTGAAAATAGGCAGAGAAGCAGGGGGTATAATAGCCGGTGCACTTAAAAAATCCGGTATAAAAGAGGAAAATGACAGGTTTGTGATTACAGTTGATAGAAATCTGGCAGACATACTGAAGGATAAAATAGATATAATAAGTAAACATTTTCCCAAGCCTGTAACCATCGAGGAGATAGAAATCAAGCAGGAAAAGAAAAAACCTAAAAAACGGGATGAATCGGTGGATAAGGTACTTGAACTATTTCAGGGAAAAATAATCAGCTACGAGGAGGAGTAAATGTTTAACCTGGGTAATTTAGGGGACATGATGAAGATGTTCAAAACGATGCAGGAAAATATGGAAAGGGCAAAACAGGAACTGAGGGATGAGGAGATTATCGTTGAGGTTGGAGGAGGAATGGTAAAACTGATAGTCAACGGTCTTGGTGAAGCAAAGGATGTTTTCATAGATAAAACCCTTCTGACTGAGGATAATCAGGAAATACTTCAGGACCTGCTGGTTGCTGCAATAAACGAGGCCAACGCAAGGTCAAAAGAGGTGATGTCACAGAAACTCTCCCAGGCTGCAGGTCTGCCAGGAAATATACCGGGGCTTAACAATCTACTTTGATGGAAAATATCATTCCTGAAGCTTTAAGGAAGGTAGTGGAGGAGGTTTCGTCCCTCCCTGGATACGGAGAGAAGTCTGCCCAGAGACTGGCCGTAAACATCCTCAACATGCCCCGTGGAGAGGCAATCCAGCTGATAAAGACATTTATGGAAATGCTGGAAAAGATTCATCCATGCAGGGAATGTGGTCTGTATACTGAGGAGGAACTGTGCCCTGTCTGCTCAGACGAAACAAGAGACAGAAGCACTATCTGCGTAGTAGAGGAAAGCTTCGATGCATTTGCCATCGAAAGAACAGGCAAGTTCAGGGGACTTTATCATGTACTTGGTGGAAGACTATCTCCGCTTGAAGAGATAACCGCAGAAGACCTGAATATAGAATCCCTGGTAGAGAGGGTCAAAAAAAACCCTACAAAAGAGGTAATCCTTGCCACAAACCCCACAGTTGAAGGGGAAGCCACAGCCTCCTACATATATAACCTCCTGAAAAATATGGACATAACCATATCAAGGATAGCTTACGGACTACCATTCGGTGCCGTACTTGAGAATGCCGACGACTTTACCCTGGCAAAGGCACTTGAACACAAAACCCCCATCTAATCTGCCGGAAAATATTAAAACATTCATACCTTTTTGTTTTATCCTTCCCAATGTGTTATCATTTATATAACACTGTTATAAAAATAGGAGGTTTATCACTATGGCAACCGCTACTGACAAAAGCATGAGGGAAATTCGCTGGCA
>JAADEU010000130.1 GCA_013153235.1 Aquificota bacterium
GCCGTAGTTCAGCTTGGCCCAGAACGCCGGCCTGTCACGCCGGAGGTCGCGGGTTCGAATCCCGTCGGCTCCGCCATTAAATTACAACGAGTCTCCCATGCATAGAAAAAGAAAAAAGAAAGAATACATAGTCCACAACGTAGACCTTGCATTTGATATCCTCTTTTTCCTTGCCAAAAATCCAAACATTACATTTGAAAAGATTCTCCAGCACATAGATTCTTCTTCTTACCAGATAGAAAAGATTCTTGAGGTTTTGATTAACAGGGGTTACATCAATTACAACCCGAAGAAAAAAACCTATTCACTGGGTATTAAGAACTTTGAGGTTGGTTATTCTTACCTTTCCCATGTTGATATCAGGAATATAGCAAAGCCTTACCTGCAGTACCTTGGGGAGAAGTTCCAGGAAAATGTATATCTGGCGATAAGAAGTGGTTTTGAGGTTGTTTATATAGACTCCTACGAGGTTAACAGACCTGTTGTTGTTAAATCAAGGGTTGGAAGACTGCTACCACTTTACGCATCTGCCTCAGGTAAGATTCATCTGGCGGACATGGATGAGGATGAGCTTGAGGAGTTTTTCAGGGAGGAAAAGCTCGTTCCTTACACGAAAAATACAATCACAGACAGGGAAAAGCTCCTTGAGCATATAAAAATGGTGAAAGAGCAGGGTTACGCGATAGATGACGAGGAATGGGAAGAAGAGGTCAGGTGCCTTTCAGTTCCTGTAAGGGACCATACCGGTAAGGTGGCTGCTGCTGTTACCCTTTCTGCCCCTTCATGGAGAATCCCATCTGATATGCTCACAGGTGAGATAAAAGACGAGTTTATCAAAAAATCCAGAGAGCTTTCAGAAAGACTGGGATACACAGAGGAATGAAGGAAAAACTGGTAGAGTACCTGCTCCAGCTGGTAAAGATTCCTTCCGTTATCGGCAATGAGAAAGATATTGCCGATTTTGTTCAGGATTTTTCATCCAGATTTTATCCGGAAGACAGAATAATAAGACACAATAACTCCCTGATTGTGTATGACAATATACAGCCCTCAAAAAAAACCATTGCCCTTGTAGGTCATCTGGATACCGTTCCTGGGGAGAATGATTTTACCGGACAGATTATAGACGGAAAGCTCTACGGACTGGGTGCCTCTGATATGAAAGGTGGTCTGGCTGTGATGGTGGGGCTGATGGAACATTTCAGCCAGAACCCTTCCAGATTCAACCTGATTTATGTTTTTTATGAAAAAGAGGAAGGACCGTATGTGGACAACGGTCTTGAACCGCTGCTTATAGAGTACGACATAATCCACAAAGCTGACCTGGCGATAGCCCTTGAGCCTACCAACAACAGGATTCAGGTAGGTTGTCTGGGAACACTCCACGCTTCCATTATCTTTGAAGGGAAGAGAGCCCACTCGGCAAGACCATGGCAGGGGGAAAACGCCATACACAAGGCTGCCGATTTTCTAAAAAGACTGGCCGATTACGGGATTCACGAGTATGAGTTCGGTGGGATGAAATATCTGGAAGTTATGAATGCCACAATGGTGGAGTTTTCCGGTGGCAGGAATATTATCCCAGATAAGTTTGTGATAAATGTAAACTACAGATTTGCCCCTGGAAAAACCATTGAACAGGCAAAGGAAGATGTCTTAAAGCTTGTAAACGGTGAGGCAAAGGTTGAGTTTACAGACCTGTGTCCTTCCGGGGATGTCTGTCTGTATAATCCTGTTCTGTCTCAGTTGATAGAGGAATACAACCTCCCTGTTGAGGCAAAACAGGCCTGGACAGATGTGGCAAGGCTGTCCCTTCACGGTATTGATGCGGTTAACTTTGGTCCTGGAGACCCTGCCCAGGCACACCAGAAAAATGAGTATATTCCTGTTAATAATCTTCTAGAAAATTATGATATTCTTCAAGGTTTTATTCGAATTAAATAGTTATTTTAATTTATATGAAATCAAATGCCGTAAGAAAGTTTACTTATGTAGTAGTTTTTATAATCACTGCGGCTTTTATTCTGCTCTCAGGTTATCAGATTTATACCTACGAGGAACTTGTTGATAATGCCCTCTTCTCAAAGTACAGGGAAAACAAAAATGCGTTAGCCCTGTTTAAAAATCTTCAGGAGCAGCTTCTCATTGCCGTTGCCATTTCTGTAGGTGAGGATGAAAGACTGAAAAAGTACCTCAGGGAAAACGACAGAGAAAAGGCATTTCAGCTTGTTAAAAGAAAATGGAATGAGCTTAAAAAAAGGTTTAATCTCAGTGAGATTCACATAATTGACAAAAATGGTATCTCATTTGTGAATTTTATTGATTACGGGGCCAGGGAGTTTGGAGAAAAAGATGTATATACCATAACAGCCTTCAGAAAGGATATAAACAGGTCTCTGGAAACTGGTGAAATGGTGTCAACCCTGTTTGTATGCAGATATTTCGTTGGTTTCAGGGCAATATACCCTGTAAAGGATAACACAGGAGAGCTGGTGGGCGTTGTTTCTGTAGGAAAGAGCATAAATAATACAATACCCCTGATAAAGAAATATCTGAAGAAAAACAGTTTTGCCGTACTTGACAAAAGATTCCTGAAACAGTGTTTAAAACCAGAAGTTATAGAAAGTACAGACGAGTACAGGAACGGTAAAGGTGATTTTGTTATTATAGGGTCAACCAATGGGATAAAACATTCTGTTATAGAGCAGAAGATTCTTGAGGATGATAAGTTTTTTGTTTACTCTGAAGGGGACAGGGAATATCTGTTTACACTCTATCCACTTAAAGATTTTAATGGCAGAACCATAGGTTTTATTGTATTTCAGGACGATGTTTCGTATCTGATTGAAGGTTTTAACAGTAATGTGTTTAACCTGTTTGTGGTTTACATGTTCCTGCTTATTGCCACTGTTCTTGCTATAGGCTATATGAGCCGTCTGATGGAAAAGAGAATATCAGAGGTGGAAGAGATTACAGAAAGGTTGTCTATAAAGGATTTTTCGGTTCTGGAAAGATACAGAGATGAAAAAAGGGAGTTCAATGACGACCTGGATAGGTTGAAGTACCAGATTGTAAAGATGGGTAAGGAGCTGTACAGGTACATCACAGACATGAACAGGCAGATGCTGAAGCTGTCTGAAGAAACATATACAGACCCACTACTGGGTATTTTGAACAGAAGGGCACTTATGAAGGTTGGAAATTCGGAGTTTGAGAAGGCAAAACTCAGGGGAATTCCACTTTCTGTCATGGTTCTGGACCTTGATAACTTTAAAAATATCAATGATACCTATGGCCACAGTGCCGGGGATATGGTTCTTGAGGATTTTGCAGAGATAGTCAAAAGACTGATTTCAACAAGGGAGCTATTTTTCAGGATAGGTGGTGAGGAGTTTCTGATAATTCTGCCTGGGGCTGACCTTAAAAAGGCTGTAGAGATAGGTGAAAAGATAAAAAAAGAGGTTGAAAACAGCGTGGTTGATGTTAATGGTAAAAAAATCAGGTATACCGTCAGTATTGGTGTTGCCCAGGCCACAGAAAAGGACAGGGATATATACTCTGTAATATCAAGGGCAGATGAAAATCTGTATAAAGCCAAAAGGGAAGGAAGGAACAGGGTTGTTTCTTAGGCTTTTTCAGCCAGCTCAACAGCCTTTATCATAGCCTTAGCCTTGTTCACCGTTTCCTGATATTCCTTCTCCGGTACAGAATCGGCGACTATACCTGCACCTGCCTGTATAAATATCTCGTCTTTCCTGACAACTGCTGTTCTTATGGCAATGGCGGTATCCAGATTGCCGTCAAATGATATATATCCCACTGCTCCTGCATAGGGACCCCTTTTATCAGGCTCAAGCTCCTCTATGATTTGCATTGCCCTTACCTTTGGAGCTCCGCTGACAGTTCCAACAGGGAAAACGGACTTCAGTACATCAAGTGAATGGAGTTCATCCTTCAGTCTGCCGGAAACATCGGAAACAATGTGCATGACGTGGGAGTAATGCTCTATGTACATAAATCTGTCAACCTTTACGCTTCCTGATTTTGCCACCTTCCCAACATCGTTTCTTGCAAGGTCCACCAGCATAAGATGCTCTGCCCTTTCCTTTTCATCCTGGAGCAGTTCCTGGGCAAGCTGTCTGTCCTCCTCCTCTGTTTTACCCCTTGGTCTTGTTCCGGCTATGGGTTTTGTCAGTATCTTTCCGTTTTTCACAGAAACCAGAATTTCAGGGGAAGAGCCTATAAGCTTTATATCCCTCAGGTCAAGGTAAAACAGGTACGGTGATGGATTTATTGACCTGACAGCCCTGTAAACATTCAGGGGGTCGGCTTTGAGCTTTTTTGAAAACCTCTGGGATATGACAACCTGAATGATATCCCCTTCCCTTATGTATTCCTTGCACTTCTCAACGGCTTTAAGGAATTCGTCCTTTGAAAAATTAGAGCTCCACTGTTTTATATCCACATCCTGTATATTGACAACAGGGATTCTGGAGAGTTTTATCTCCCTGCACAGTCTGTTTTCTATGTCCTCTATTCTGTTTATCGTTTCCCTGTATTTTTCCTGTATATCATCACCTTCCTCAATGATTGCAGAAACGATGATTTTTATTGTTTTGTTTACATTATCAAATGCAATTACCTCATCACTGAGAAAGAAGTATATATCCGGCAGTTTGAGAACATCAGGCTTTATGTCCGGTACAGGTTCATAAAAGTGGATAACATCGTAAGCCAGATACCCTACAAATCCGCCCCAGAAAGGGGGAAGACCGTCAATATGGGCAGGTCTGAACTTTTCCAGATATTTTTTCATCTCGTCGATAGGGTCGTCTGTATTCCTGCACTCAATCTGACCGTTGTTGTACAGTTCCACAAAATTTTTCTTTGTTTTTATGTAAACAGGAAGGGATGAGCCGATAAATGAGTATCTACCTATATTTTCCCCCTGCTCAACACTCTCAAATAAAAAGCTGAACCTT
>JAADEU010000006.1 GCA_013153235.1 Aquificota bacterium
AGCGCTTTATTCATTCGAATAAATATGCCAATATAAGTAGTTGAATTTTTCATTTTTCATCGGTAAATTAAGTCTATGGGAAAGAAAAGGTTTTTCTTCATAAAACTGGAAGATAAGGGGTTTCATCACAGAATCCAGCAAAAATGTATAGAAAATAACTGGCTGATACTAATTGAAGGTCCTGGTTTTTTTATTGTTGAGGTACCGGAAGAGGAGGAAGAGCTTGTAAAAGGTCTTGAAGGACTAAAAATAGCCGGTGAGGTTAACCTCAGTAATCTGAGGATTAAAAAAATACGGATAAAGGAGGAAAATTGAGATGACCAACCTGGATGTGGGACAGGAACTTTTAAATGTTCCTTTCCCGGAGATGGTTAAGAATCTTGCCCTTGCCATTGCTGAGAGTCAGGTCGCCCTGGACATGCATTCAATAGAGGTTGCAAAGGCCCTTGCCGATACTACACTTCCTGAAGATACCGTCCCAGTATCAATCACCGAGTACGTAGATGATGATGGTAATGTCAAAAAGGTTGAGGTTGATTTTAACAAAGAGGAGATGCCACTGATTGTTTATGGAATACAGCCTACGTTCTACCAGTTTACCGACACGATAATCGAGGTAAAGATGACAATTACAATGGCACTTGAGAGAAAAGTAGAGACCAAATTTGAGACAGAATTCAGTATTAAGAGCGAAACCAATGTAAATGCCAAGTATAAAGGTGGAGGTATCCTTGGATTTATCTTCGGTAGACCGGAATTAAAGGCAGAAAATACCACAACCGTTGCCCTTGCAACCACATTTAATGCCCGTTATTCCCAGAAATATACCTTCAACGCTCAGGGTACAAGTCTTTTGAGAACTACCCTCAAACCTGTTCCTCCACCTGAAAGGTCAATCCCCAAACTCAGAGTAGAAAAAAGTGGTGGTAGCTCCGGTGGTGGAACCGGCGGTGGAACCGGTGGTGGATAATAGGACAGGAGAGTAAAGATGGCCAAAAGGCATATAGAGGAGGTTCTTGCTACACCAATTGAAAAATTACTGTTTAATCTGGGGAAGGGAATCTCTGCTGTCCAGATGGAGCTGGACAGGAATTCCCTTGCCACCCAGATTATGATAGAAAACACGCCGGAACTAAAAGGAAAGGGTCTGGAAGCCACATGGTATCAGATACCGGAGGTTGACTTTGAGCTAAAGATTTCCATGCATATTGTGGAAAAAAAGAAAGGAAACATCAGAGAAAAAAGTATATTTATATCCCCAATGAATGCCAGCTATAAAAATTCACTGAACTACGAGGTGGCAGGAAGCTCTGTTTTGAGATTGAGAATTGTTCCTGTACCTCCTTCCTTTAATTATCCAGAGGAGGAAGGCTGATGCCTGAGGAGAAGATACTTAAACTATCCAGGGATATGGAAAGGATAGTTCAGGAGCAGGATTATATTAAAAAAAAGATGGAACTTGTGGAAAATCTCATTCAGGAAAATGAAACGATAAAGGCGTATCTTGAAAATATAGAAGAAAAACTGAGCCTTATAGATACTGTTCTTGAGGAGAATCGCTTCCTGAAGGAAAAAATAGCCCAGCTTGAGGAGAAAATCAAAAAACAACCTTCCAGAAAAAAGAAGTCTGTAAAGCTGGATTATATATTTACCGGAATCTCTAAGGCTGTAGACAGTTTTGAGAAGGGTTCAAAAGTAGCCGGAGGAAAGAAGTTTGTTATTTCTGACATACAGATGGAACTCAAAGGTCTGGTTTCTCCTGAAAGGGGAGAACTAAAATTAGTTATCCCGGAAGAACCTGAGGATTTACCTCCTGAAATCCTGAGCAGGATAAATTTTCGGCTTTCACCATCGATATCCTATGAAGAAGAGTGGATAGAGATACCCAATCTGATTGGAACAGATAAGGATGATGCGGTGAAAAAACTGGAAGAACTGGGTTTCAGGGTAGACATCCAGGAAGTCGAGACGAACTTTCCTTCAGGTATAGTGGTTAAAATAGTCCCGGAACCGTATGTCGAGGCCAGACAGGGGACAGAAGTTGTTTTATACGTCAGCAAATAAACCCCCTTTTCAACAGCTTTTAAATATTTATAATTAAGTTTATGCGTATCTGTATCATAGGTGCCGGTGTAGTAGGTAGTTATCTTGCAAAAAAGCTTTCACAGGAAGGTTACGACATAGCTGTCATAGACAGGGACAGTAAAAAAATAGAGGACCTACAGATAACAGCTGATATAGCTGCATACCACTGTGATGCATTCCAGCAGCAGTGTATAGAACAGGTCAGGGATTACGACCTGTACATAGTTGCCACAAACAAAGACGAGACCAATCTATCTGTTGCCCTGATGCTCAAGGCGGTTTTTGGTAAGGAAAGAATTATAGTCAGGGCAGACAAGGATATCCTCTCAAAAAAAGAGATAGAGGATTTTCTGGGAATAGAAATTGCCAACACCTTCAGGGAGATTTATCGAAATATAGAGATAATTCTGGAGTACCCGTTTATATCCTACTTCAATGAGCTTGAAGGGGGTAAATTTATAGTATTCAGTTATAAAACGGCAAGACCTGACAGGTTTACCAACTCAAAGATATCAGACCTGAAGGATATACGGAATAAGCTGCCCTTTACCATCGTACTGATAGAGAGAGATGGAAAACTGACTGTTCCATCAGGGGAAAAGGTTATACTCGAGGGGGATGTCCTTTATATTCTCCTCGAGACAGAAAATCTGAAAAAATTTGCAGAACTTGCAGGTATAAAATACTCCCCTGTAAGGGAGCTGGTCTTCCTGGGTATATCACCTGTTGGGCTGGAAATTCTCGGCAGAATTTACAGGGAGAAAAACCTTAAGATTAAGCTTATAGAAGAAAATATACAGCTGTGTGAAGAGGTTGCATCATCGTATCCTGATGTGATGGTAATAAATGGAAAAATCACCGACAAAGAAATCCTCAGAAGTGAGGATACAGGAGGTGCAGACCTTGTAATAAGTGCCAGCTACAGGGAAGACAACATCCTCGCCTGTATACTGGCAAAAAAACTCGGTGCAAAAAAAGTCCTTGCCATAATAGAAAAGCCTGAGTATGAAGAAATAGCCTACTCACTGGGTATAGACATTCCTATTGTTGCACGGAAACTTATAGCCAGAAAAGTTTACAGGAGAATTAAACACAGGGGATTCATTGATATCTTTGACCTCAAGGAAAATATGAGGATATACGAGATAAATGTGGACAGGTCCCTGGCAGATAAGAAAATAAGCCAGATTAGCAGGCCGGACACGGTTATACTGGGTGTTGTAAGGGACGGCCATATGGAAATAGTTTCAGGAAATTACACCCTGAAAGCAGGGGATATCCTTATTGTTCTGGAAAAGGAAGACGGAGAATGAACGGTTTTAACTTTCCGGCGGTATTCAAGGTTCAGAGTTTTATACTGTTTATCCTTTCAATGGTTACCTTTGTCGTACCACTGGTATACTCTGTTTATCTGGAAGATGAGGAGATACTCTGCTATATCATCCCGATATTTATAAGTCTGTTTTTGTACTCCCTCTCAATACCTATAAAATCCTCAAGGCTATCGGAAAAGGAGGCCCTGTTTATTGCCGTAACAACCTGGTTTATATTTCCTGTACTGACATCAATCAGTTATGTACTGAGTGGATACGTTCCGGACCCTATAGACGCCTACTTTGAAAGTGTTTCCGGCTTTACAACAACAGGGGCTTCCATACTCACCGATATAGAAAAACTCCCTGAGAGTTTACTCCTGCTTAGGAGTCTGACCAACTGGATAGGGGGACTGGGTTTTGTTGTCCTTGCAGTATCACTCCTTTCAACCAGACTGCCTATAGGCAAGGCGATTGTAAAATTTGAGTCGTCAAAGATAGTGGAGGAAAGGCTGGAACCCAGGGTAAAAGAGGTTGCAAAGGTTGTAATCTCCGTTTACCTTCTGCTAACGGCCCTTCAGGTTGTACTGCTAAAAATATCAGGTCTTTCCCTGTACGACAGTTTTACCTATACCTTTTCTACCGTGGCCACCGGTGGTTTTGCCCCTAAAAATGCAAGTGCCGGTGCATTTGATAACCCTCTGGCTGAGTTTATAATAGCCGTTTTTATGATTCTGGGAGCTATAAACCTCCAGCTTTACTACCTTGCCTACAAATACCGTTCCCCCGTCAGGTTTTTCAAAGACCAGGAGGTTGTTGTATTCATCGGCATAATCGTTTTTGCAACATCCCTCACCTGTTTTATACTGCTGGAGTCCGGTGAGTACTCATCTCTGTTTGAGGGTTTCAGATATGGCTTCTTCCAGATTGTTTCAGCTGCAACAACCACAGGATTTTCAACCACAGACTACTCAGACTGGCATTCGGCTGTGCTGTCCATGATAATGATTCTCTCCCTTATAGGTGCCGTTGGAGGTTCAACAGGGGGTGGTCTGAAAATCTACAGACTGATATTTATATTCAATATAATAGCCGGCGAGATTAAGAGAATCGCCCATCCAAAGATGGTTTACAGACCCTCTCTGAAGGGAAAACCTCTTGATATGTCAACGGTGAATACATTCTGGGCGTTTTTATCACTGTACCTTTTTTCATTACTTGTTTTTGGATTTGTCCTGACACTGGGGGGACACGACCTGATAACCTCTTTTTCCGCTTCTGTTGCATGTATAACCAGTCTGGGACCCGGTCTGGGGGATGTGGGTCCTGCATCAAACTTTGCCCGTTTCAGTGATATTGAAAAACTCCTACTTTCATTTGAGATGATTTTCGGCAGACTTGAGATACTCCCTGTAATAAGCCTGCTGTTTCTGAAAAACCTTTAAA
>JAADEU010000077.1 GCA_013153235.1 Aquificota bacterium
GTTTACAAGAAACTACTTCCTTTATTTTATTGGTTTTGTGTTCCTGTCTGCAGTTTTTATTAAAATCCTGAGGATGAAAAATGAAAGGTTTAGATATCACACAGACAAAATACTCCTGAGACTTCCTGTTTTTGGGATAATACTGACGAATTTCAATTACGCATTTTTCGCAGAATACATAAGATTGATGATTATCTCAGGTCTGCCCCTTTACCAGGCCCTGTACATTATGGAAACAGCATTAAAAAATACAGTTTTCAAAAATGCCATAAGAAATACAAGACAGCAGATAGAACAGGGTAAATCCTTTTCTGAAGCCCTCAAAGAAGAAAATGTCTTTTCCCCCCTTATAATCCGAATGATATCTATTGGTGAGCAGGCAGGGGGTCTGGATGAACAGCTTGAGTACATATCCACTTACTACTACAACAAGGTGGATTATCTGGCCCAGAATATCGCAAAGATGATAGAGCCTATCGTCATAGGTGTTGTAGGGGGATTTATGCTTATAATAATGATAGGTCTGATAGGACCTATATACGACCTGATTTCTCAGGTTTCAAGGATGTAGATATGGAAAAATCGGTGGGACTTGTTCTTTCAGGGGGAGCTGTAAGGGGAGCTGCCCACATAGGGGTTCTTAAGGCCCTTGAAGAAGCCGATATCAGGCCTGAATTCCTTTCCGGTTCCAGCGCAGGGTCTATAGTATCGGTTTTTTACGGAGCAGGATATTCCCCTGATGAAATAGAAAAAATAGTTCTGGAGACCAACATCCTGTCCCTTGTTAAGCCTGCGTTTAATCTGACGGCCCTTTTTTCACTGGAAAAGATGGAGGACTTTTTTTCGAAATACATTGGCAAAAAAGACCTGTCAGAGCTGGACAGAAAGGTATACGTGTGTGCCACAGACCTGAATGCAGGCAGACCTGTATATTTCTCTGAAGGGGATATTTTTACTGTTGTTTCTGCCTCCTGTGCACTGCCGTTTTTGTTCAAGCCTGTTGAGATAGATGGGCATCTGTTTATTGATGGAGGTGTAATGGACAATCTGCCTGTTGAGCCTCTACTGGAGGAGGTGGATTTTATCATAGGCTCTGAGGTTAATCCTATGGGTGAGGAGAAAAATCTGAACAATCCTTTTAATATACTGATTAGAAGTTTCTATCTTGCCATAAGGTCTAATGTAGAAGCCAGAAGGAAGTACTGTGATATTTTTCTCCAGCCCCCGGAACTACTGCAGGTAGGTCTTTTTTCCACATGGAAGATAAAAGATGCAATAGAGATAGGATACAGATACGCAAAGAGATTTATAACCCCCTCTATACTGGAATAAGCTTTACTATCAGGTCCCCCCTTTTGCCATCTGAGGTTCTGTATCCCCTGTTTTTTATCCTGAATCTCACCGGACGGTCAGTTTCTTCAACAGGGATTGTAATTATGTTCCCGTCAATGTCCCTTACAGATATACCCCCTGCTTCTTTTAGAGTTTCCTTTTTGACCTTCAGCTCGGTGAAAAGGTCCAGCTTCTTTAACCTGTATTTTCCGTCTTTAATGTGGACTTTAATTATCAGGTTTCCAGGATTACCACCGTTGATTCCGTCGTTCCCTCCACCTTCAAGGACCACTTCCTGTCTGTCAGTTACGCCTCCGGGAATCTGAATCTTCTTTGTTTCTAATCTGTGTGTCCGGCCATTACCCCTACAGATAGGGCATGGATTTATAATTTTGAATCCCCTGCCAAAACATGTAATACATGGAATTTCAATAAAGGCTTTCTTAACTCTACCGGTTCCCCTGCATCTGTCACATTCAACCAGGGATGACTCGGCTGTTATTCCATTCCCTCCGCATGTGGTACATGTTACTTTTCTTTTATATCGAATCTGTTTTATGCTGCCGTGGTAGGCCTCCTCCACAGACAGTCTGACCTTTACTTTGATATCCTCCCCATTTACAGGTTTTGTATGGAATCCAAGGAACTCAGACAGGATGTCACCTATTATCCTGCTAAAGTCTTTTTTTTCCAGTTTCCCCAGTGATATGTCGTATCTCCGTCTCTTTTCAGGGTCAATGAGAATATCGTAAGCATGGGTTATCTGTTTGAAGTACTCTGAATACTCAGGATTTATATCAGGGTGGTATTTCTTTGCCTTTTCCCTGAATGCCTTTTTTATTTCCTGGGGGGTGGCGTTTCTGTCCACCCCCAGCAGTCTATACAGGTCCATCAGGTAATTTCTTCCCTTTCCTCCGGTGGGATAGCAACTATAACTTTTGCAGGTCTGATGGTCTTCCCTTTGAATTTATAACCGGTCTGAATGACCCTTATTATCTCATTGGGCTGATGTTCTTTAGATACCACGGTTTCCACTGCTTCGTGTTCCATCGGATTAAACCCTGTAGAGGTATCTATTTTTTCGATACCCTGGTCCTGAAGGAATTTAAATAGCTGGTAATGAATCATCTGTATACCCTTCATCAGGGCATTGATATCTGTGGTTGATTTTGCACTTTCCAGGGCTTTTTCAAAGTTATCAATAATTTCCATGAATCCCTTTGCCAGCCTCAGGGCACCTTCCTCTTTCGCCTCTTCTTTCTCCCTCCTCATTCTGACCTTATAGTCTTCAAACTCTTTCTGTAAAGACTGGTAGAGCATACTCAGTCTTTTTGCCGCTTCTTCGGTTTTTGCAAGTTTCTGTTTCAGCTCCTCAATTTCCTTTTTCAGTTTTTTATTTTCCTCAATACACTCTTCAGGGGAAAGCTCCTGTTTTTTTTCCTCCTCTCCAGACTCAACTTTGACCTCAACTTCCTCTTTGTCTTTTTTCTCTTCCATCTATTTTGTTCCTCCAGCTGTTTTTTTATAAATAATTTTTGTTAAAAAAGCCCCATTGCAAGCCATTATAGGAATATGTCCTCACCAAAGGAGGTCAGGTCTATAAATTCATCTGCAATCTCAACAAGCTCTTTCGCTGCAGTCTGTTTAAAGGCGGCTATCTCAACCTTCACCCCTTTTGTGTGCAGGTATCTCACAAGGTCAACAAAATCCCCATCACCGCTTGCCAGAATGGCAACATCTATTTTTTCTGCAAGTGATATGGCATCCATGGCTATTCCCATATCCCAGTCGGCCTTTACAGTGGTCCACAGATTTCCGTTCTCGTCCAGTCTTTTGAATACTTTAGGTTCCTTAACCCTGACCTGGTACCCTATGTGTTTAAGGGTATTGATAAATCCTTTCTGGTCAACCCCGTGTAACCTTACAAGGTATGCAATTGCCCTGACCAGTACCCTGTCGTTCAGTACTTTATCGAGAACCCTCTCAAAATTGACTTTTCTGTTAAATGAATCCCTGGCAGAGTAGTACAGGTTCTGGATGTCAAGAAAAAGAGCCACCCTCTGATGGCGGTATAGATTTTTCAGCCTTTCTTCTGTATACATATCGTCTCCTTGAATTTTTCAAATGCTGTTAAAATTATATTATTATATGAGCAATACTACTATTACAGGAGGCGAACATAATGTCAAAGACAGCGATAAGGGCCCAGAGATTTATGATGGGAACACTGCTTCTGATTTCTATGATACTGATAAATACAGGATTTGACTGGGGTAAATACATTGTATACTTCATAATCTTCATGCTTTACCTGTCTGCATTTACAGGATTCTGTCCTTCAGATGCTGTGTTTGAGAAGCTTTTTGGAAAAAGACAGAGCGAGTAAATGAGATTTATCCATATCTCCGATACACATCTTGGATACCACCAGTACGGCCTTCAGGAGAGGGCCGAGGATTTTTTTTATGCCTTTAAAGAGGCTGTTGATTATGCAATTGATGTAAAGGCGGATTTTGTTATCCATACAGGAGATTTTTTCCACTCATCCCGTCCATCCAATAATATTATTCTCCAGGGAATGGAGCTTGTAAAAAAACTATCGGAGGCAAAAATCCCTGTTTTTGTTATCTCAGGAAACCACGACAGGGGGAGTCAGGTCAGGGATGTTTCTCCCCTTTCAATACTGGAGTCTGTCGGTCTGAGACTTGTGGACACAGGTGTCGTTGAGCACGATGGTATCTTTATAGCCGGTCTGAAGTACATATCAAAGGCTGGCCTCCGGCAGTTAAATTTCAGGGAGGTTATGGAGCGGTATCTTGAGGAAACAGGAGATGGATTTAAGATTTTGATGCTCCATCAGGAGTTTCAGCCCTTTTTCCCTGATTCTGGTCTGAATGTGCATATTGATATACCAGAGGGTTTTGACTACATAGGTATAGGCCATTATCATATTGCCCAGCCCCCTGCTGTTATCAACGGTGCCACAGTTGTCTATCCAGGGTCAACGGAGTTTACAGCTTACAATGAGAAAGAAGAGGAAAAGGGAAAAGGTTTTTTCGATATTAAGGTGGACAGTGATGGCCTGAAGACAGAGTTTGTCCATATTAAAAACAGAAGGCCCTTTCTGTTCTTTGGTTTTTCTGGAGATGAAGAGTTTAGAGAGGTTGTACTCCAGATAAAGGAAAGTCTCCAGAAGGATTACAGGAAAGACCCTGTTCTGATTCTCAGGGGAAATGTCAGGGAGCTTAACCCCAGGGAAATTCATTCCATACTGGAAACAGAGGGGATTAAGGAAAGGATTCTCCACGTACAGTTTAACCTTTCCAGGGAGGAAGCCTCCCTGCCAGAAGGTGTTTTCTCTGAGCTTGGAGAGGGTAAAATCAGGGAAGAAATCAAAAAACTCCTGGATGATGAAATTCTTTATGAGCATGTGAGTGAACTCATTGAAAGATTGAAAACCTTTGAGAATACTGATGAGATGAAAAAATTCTTAAAGTAAAATCCTG
>JAADEU010000096.1 GCA_013153235.1 Aquificota bacterium
TGGAGATTCATTTTGACACCAACAAAGCTGAAGTTAAAGCTGAATATTATCCTGAAATTGAGAAACTCGCAGAATACCTTAAGGAACATCCAGACGTAAAAGTTATTATTGAGGGTCATACTGATAGCGTTGGTCCTGCAGAATACAATCTGAAACTCTCCCAGAAGAGGGCTGAATCTGTAAGACAGATTCTGATTGAGAAATATGGAATTTCACCTGACAGGGTAATTGCCAGGGGTTACGGTGAAACAAGACCTGTTGCATCAAATGACACACCTGAGGGAAGGGCAAAAAACAGAAGGGTCATCGCAATATTTGTTAAATAAACCACGGGGCCATCTGGCCCCTTTTACTCAATCAGAATCTCTTCTATCTTTTCCCTGTTGATTTTTACAACTGTTCTTTCAATTATGAGACCCTCTTTTTTCATTTCTTTCAGTGTTCTGGAAAATGTTTCCGGTGTGATATTCAGTATTGATGCGATCTTATTCTTATTAAGTTTAAAGAAAAGGTCTTCATGCTCTTTAAGAAATTTGGCTATTTTTTTCCTCACGTTTTTTTCCATGAGATTTTCGCAATACTCGTAATTCTTCTGAATTTTGTCCGCCATATATTCTATGAATTCATTACTCAAGTTAATTCTTTTTCTTAGAAGAGACATAAAGTCCTTTGCCCTGAACTTAACAACTTCTCCATTCGTTTCCATTTCCGCTGAAAATGGATATTCAACCCCCTTAATAATTGCAAATTCACCTACAAATGACCGTGGTAGAATGTAATTGAGGGTTATGTCCTTACCCTGGTTGAGGGTAGTCTTGTAGATTTTCACAACTCCACTTTTCAGATAGTACAGATATTCAGGTTCGCCTCCCTCAAAAAAAAGTATCGACCCCTTCTTCACTTCTTCATGAAAGGAGATCTTCTCAAGCTGGTTGATATCTTCAGGTGTGGCTGACCTGAAAATCTTTTCAATCATCCTGATTACCCCTCCATTTCAAAACTTTAATAACAAAAACCTCCCTGGAAAATCTAAAAAAGCTGTTCTTAGGGGTAATCTACTTTATTAATTTGAATCAATCCTTGATATCTGTCAATGCAGTAGTATTAACCAGATACTAATTTAGTAATGGATTAATGGATATGGGGGTATTACTATGAGAAAACTTCTTACTGGCCTTGCAGCTGCAGGAATCGTCTTTTCCGGAGCTTCAGCAGGGGATGTGGCCCAGCAGGTAGAAAAACTTGCAAAAGAGTACGGATGTTCAGGTTGCCACGCTGTTGACAAGGTTGTGGCAGGACCTCCATTCAGAATTATCGCCAGGGAATACAAGGGAAAACCAAACGCAAAAGAAACCCTCGTAAAAAGTATCCTTGGCGGTTCAATGATGAAATGGCAGGCAAAAGCCAGAAAATACAAGATAAAAATCAAAATGGCATACATGCCTGCACAGCACGGTGTTAACAAAGAAAAAGCAGAAAAAATCGTGGACCTTATTTTAAAACTGGATACCAAGTAAAAAAGGAGGGAAGAATAATGAAAGCCAGGGCAAAGCTAGCGCTGTTTACAGCGGTAGCTGCCGGGCTTGTCTTTATGCCATCACAGGCACAGAGTCCGGCAGAAAAAGTTTATGTTCCACACGGAAAGTATGATGAGTTTTATGCTTTCCTCTCAGGTGGATTTGATGGTCAGGTAAACGTTTATGGACTTCCATCTGGAAGACACCTGAAGACCATACCTGTTTTCTCAGCCTATCCAATGAACGGATACGGTTACTCTGAAGAAACAAAAGCAATGCTGATGACAAGCCATGGATGGATTCCATGGGGAGACTCTCACCACCCAGAACTCTCCCAGACTAACGGAGTACCGGATGGTAGATGGCTTTTTATCAACGAAAACAACACACCAAGGGTAGCAAGAATCGATCTGAGAACTTTCGAAACAGTGGAAATCCTTGAGATACCTTTCTCTGGTGGTAACCACGCATCAACATTCGTAACACCAAACACAGAGTACATTACAGCTGCCACAAGATTTTCTGTACCAGTTCCTCAAAAAGATGTACCTATAGCGGAGTATAAAAAATACTTCAAAGGTACACTGACATTCGTAAGGGCAGACAAACCTGGAAAAATGGACATTGCCTTTCAGATTCTGGTTCCAGGTTATGACTACGACCTTGCACACTGTGGTAAAGGTCCATCCTTCGGATGGTGTTTCTTTACATCTTACAACACGGAACAGGCCCATACACTCCTTGAGATTAATGCTTCTATGAAAGATAAGGACTACATCGCCGCTGTTAACTGGAAGAGGGCTGAAGAGTGTATCAGAGACGGTAAATACAAGGAAGTTAAAACAAAATATGCCCACAACTACAGACCAGAAGATACCAGAATTGCAAGAACTGAGTGGAAAACAAAGGTTAAATGGATCATTCCTAAAGAATGTCCAGGTGTAATCTACTACCTGCCAACACCAAAATCACCTCACGGTGTTGATGTGACACCGGACGGTAAATACATCATCGGTGGCGGTAAGCTTGCAACAGTTATCCCAATCCACTCCTTCGAGAAGATGATAAATGCTATTAAAAATAAACAGTTTGCAGGAGAAGTTGATGGAATTCCAATTCTGAAATATGACGCAATCACCCATTGTGAGCTTCCAAACCCATGTCTGGGACCATTGCACACAGAATTTGACGGAAAAGGAAGGGCTTATACATCATGTTTCATCTCATCTGATGTTGTTATCTACGATTACAAAGCATGTAAGGTTCTGGACAGAGTCCCAACTTACTACTCTGTCGGTCACCTGATGATTCCAGGTGGTGACTCTGCAAAACCATGGGGTAAATACCTCCTGCCAATGAACAAAATTACAAAAGACCTGTTCCTCCCAACAGGACCAGAACTGCCACACGCTGCACAGCTGTATGACATCTCCGGAAGCAAACCACAGTTCCTCCTTGATATGACAGAACTTGGTGAGCCACACTACGCACAGGGAATACCTGCAGAAATACTTATGGAGAAATCTCTCAAGATATTCGAGCTGGAAGAAAACAAACATCCATACGCAACAAAGGCTGAAGAAGAGACTAAAGTTGTCAGAAAAGGAAATGAAGTTCACATCTATATGACAGCAATCAGGTCACACTTTACACCTGACAATATTGAAGGTGTTAAAGTAGGAGACACTGTATACTTCCACGTAACAAACATAGAGCAGGACTGGGATATTCCACACGGATTTGCAATACTTGGAGCAAGAACAGCTAACCTGCTAATTATGCCTGGCGAAACATTAACTCTCAAATGGGAACCTAAAGAACCTGGAGTATACCCATTCTACTGCACAGACTTCTGTTCAGCTCTTCACCAGGAAATGCAGGGATACATCAGGGTATCTCCTAAAGGTTCTAACGTTCCAATCAAGTACGGAACAGGTGACGAAATGCACGTAGTAAAATAAGGAGGTTAAATAGATGAGCTGGCTGACTCGGGGGCTTATGGCCCTCGCTTCTCTAATAATGATAGGGATTTACTTCCAGCCCCTCTGGAAGATTAAACTTTACGCTCCCCAGTACCCAGATGGACTGGGAATGATTATCTGGGTTAACAAAATAACAGGTCAGAAAAAACACGACCTTATGAACATTAACCTCCTCAACCACTATGTCGGTATGAAAAAAATCGACCCTGATTCAATCCCGGAACTGAAGATACTCCCGATTATCTTTGGATTTATGATTCTGTTTGGACTGGTGGTGGCAGCCACAGGGAACACGAAGCTGCTGTACACCTGGGTTGTACTCATTATAATTATCGGAATTGCTTCTTTAGTTGATTTCTGGTGGTGGGAATACACCTATGGACACAATCTTGACCCACACGCCCCGATAAAGATACCCGGTATGGCGTATCAGCCACCTATGTTTGGGTGTAAAAACCTTCTGAACTTCAGAGCATGTGCATATCCTGCAACAGGAACTTACCTGCTTGCATTATCAGGTACACTTGGTGTAATATCAGCAGCAATAGAATTCTTCAGGAGAAGAAAACAGAAATGAACATAAAAAAGGCAATCAAGGCATTCCTGGTATTGATGGCTCCAGCTTTTTTTATAATCAGCATGGTCTCCTGTGAAAAGGCTGTTCAGCCTGTACCGATAAATTACGGTCAGGACGAATGTGAGTACTGCCGTATGAAGATAACAGACCCCAGATACGGTTCAGAACTCCTTTTAAAAACAGGAAAGGCCTACAAATTTGACAGTATCGAATGCCTTGCTGCCTATTACATAGAAAACAAAGACAGATTAAAAATCCACTCACTGTGGGTCCCTGACTTTTTAACCAAAAAATTCATACCTGCAGAGACAGCCATATATCTGCATTCAAAAGACCTTCCAAGCCCTATGGGCCTTAACCTATCAGCATTTAAAACCAGAGATGAACTTGAAAAGGTAAAACAGAAGTACGGTGGAGAAATCTTAAACTGGGAACAGGTTCTCCAGCTTGTTAAAAAAGAATGGCTTGAAAACAAGCACAGAAAGATGCACCATCACCATCACGATATGAACATGTAAAATGAAAAAAAGTCTTGCTGTACTTTTTTTTCTGTCACTCAGTCTTGCCGTCAGCAGTAAGACAATAACCGTATGTCCCCAGTGTGAGATAAACTCAATCAAAAAAGCCCTCCAGCTGGCAGAAGATGGAGATACCATTCTGATTAAAAAAGGCCTGTACAGAGAGGGGAACATACTGGTAAAAAAATCTGTAAAACTTATTGGGGAAGGCTACCCTGTAATAGATGGGGAGA
>JAADEU010000091.1 GCA_013153235.1 Aquificota bacterium
AGGTTGTAATTTATCTTCAGCCCCTCTATAAACAGGTCTGCAGACCTTCTTATATCCCCTTCATCTGCCGCTTTCATCGCCTTTTTAAAGTAAACCTTTGCCATATCTGTGAAGAATTTTTTCTCTTCAGGTGTCAGTGTTGCAGCGGCCTTCAGGTCTTCAAGGGCTTCTTTATATCTGCCAACTGCCTCGTAAGCCTTTGCCCTGAGGTAGTAGCCATCAACCAGGTATTTGTTCTGTTCAAGGGCTTTTGACAGATTTTCAATGGCTGCATCGTAGCTTCTGGCATTGAGGAATATCTTTCCCAGGTTGTAGTAGTACCTGTAATCTCCACCGGCGGTAACCTTATTCAGGTATTCCATCGCCTTCTGGTCATTTCCCCTCTGTATCTCTATCTGGGCCAGGTATGAATACACATCCTTAAACTTTGGATTTATCTGGGCAACCTTCTTAAAATCCTCTTCAGCCTCATCAAGCCTGTCAAAATACAGATACACCTTTCCCCTTTCAAAGTATGCCTCCCAGTAATCGGGCTTCAGTTCTATGGCCTGTGTAAAATCGCCAATAGCAGTTTCTATAACCTCGTCGTTCAGGTCCGTTGTTGCTACCATCCCCCTCCAGAAATAAACCTCAGGCACATCAGGGTCCTGCAGAAGGGCCTCATCCAGGTAAACCTGTGCCATCTCGTAGTTTTCACTGTTGTATGCCATTTTTGCCTTTTCTATTAATTGAAGAACATCCAGAGAAGCCATCTTTTATCCCTCCATTCCTTGAAAAGCTGTTATAATTTTACTACTAAACAGTATTAAAGTTAATAAATATGAAAAAACTATTTATAAACCTGCTAATCGGGATTTCTATATTAATTCTTTCCCTGTCCCTTATCATTCTTACCACTTTATTTCTGTGGGAAAACAGAAAGGTAATTCTTTCTGCATTTGGGGTTAAACTGGAGGATAACTGCTCTGTAAGCGGTTTACAGCTAACCTGTGGCTCCATTGATTTCTCCACAAAAAATCTCCACTTTCAGTTTAAAAATTTAAATGCAAAAGTTGATATTACAACCATATTTGATAAAAGTTCTCCAATTCTATATCTATCAATAGAAGAAGGAAAGGGACAGATTAATGCCCCAGATAAAAAAAGGTCATCCCCCAGGAGAAACAATCCCTTTTTAATCCTGTACTATGGGATTTATTTTGTAAAATCTGATATAAACAGATTTGACCTCACAATCACAAGGCCCGATGGAAATAAAATCCAGGTGGAGGATTTTTCATTTGTTACTGATTACGACAGTTTCCGGGTGAAAAGACCCTTTCAGATTAATTTTGATGGTATAAATATCAAAATACAGGAACTCAGTGGTTCAATACTACCTGATAGTCTCATTATAGAAAGGGTTTCAACATTCTTAAATAATAACCCTGTTGAGATAAAGGGAAAAATAGACTACCGTGGAGATTTTGAGTTCACAGGCAGATTTTACGGTAACAGCTTTGTTTACAGCGGTCTTTTTTTGAAGGATTTTGACCTTGATTTCTTTATAAAAAAGACAGGAAAACTGTTTACAGGAAAGGCATACTGGAAGGCAGACAGTCTCAGATACAAAAATCTGGAGGCCCTGAGAACAGGGGGAAGGCTGCATTTTGCAGGTTCAGAGAGTATAAAGGGGAATCTGAACACAACGGCGGAGATAGTCAGAACAGGTAAGGTAATCCTCGACAGTCCTGTTGTTAGAGCCGGATACAGTTACAAACTGGATAAAAAGGATTTCACATCTGAAGGAAGGATTACCATCCCAGAAATCAGTTTCGGTAGAATCAATCTAAAAAATGTTATGTTGGACTTTTCAGTCAGGAGGGGTGAGAGATTTTCTGTAAGGGGAAGTGTAAAAACAGGAAAACTCAGCACACAGTACACACTGGAAAACAGGTTATTAATAATAAATACAGACCGTTTTTATGTAAAGGATTTATTGAAGGAAACCGGTCTATACAACAAAAAACTTGAACGCCTTGATGCCCTGGCCTGGGGAGAAATCCAGATTGATTTCAGCAGCAGAACAACCACAGCTGATTTTTCGTTCAGAGGTATAGACCTGTTTGGAGTTGTATTTGATGAGGGGAGAGTTCATTCAGAAATAGATAACTCACAGGCTGCCGGTATTTACACATTGAACCTCAGTGGAAAAAACAGTTTTGGATTTGTAAACGGCAGTTTCAGGAAAAACTTTATAGAAGCTGATATAACCGTGGATAATCTGGATATTTCAGGTCTTGTATTTGGGAAAAAACTCCAGTTTGGGGGAGAGATTGATGGGAACGGGCATATATCCGGATATCTCCCTGATTTTTCCCTGAATTTTTCAGGAACAGCCCACAGTTTTTATTACAGGAATCTTAAGGTAAGGGATTACAGCTTTGCCCTTGAGTATTACAGTGATATTAAGAAGCTGAGTGTTGATTTTTCTGACAGGAATAAGTCCATAAAGGGTCTTTTCTCCCTTGGTTTTCAACCATTTAGTATGAAACTCGACCTTAAACTCAGGCAGGCTGATGTTTCCTTTTCAGGACCGTTCCTCAAAGAGATGATTCCGGCGATTTTTTCCACACTGACCCCTTCAAAAGCCACAGGAAGTATAGGAATAAATGTGGAAAAAAAACAATGGAAGGTTGATGTTGAGATTCCAGAGGCCAGGGTTGTAATCAACCCTGCTTCAGATTTTGTCTATACCCAGGTCAGTGGGAGTCTGTCTAAGGAAAAAAAACAGATGCATATAAAATTCTGGAGGGAAAACTTCAGGCTGAAGGATTACACACTCGGGGAGATAAACGGAAGGGTAGACCTGAATAACGGAACCGTCAATACAGAACTCAGTATAGAGGGACTGTCTGGTTTTGATAAATTTTCAGCAGGTGGATGGTCCAGATTTGGGATGGAAGACAGGTCAATTAAAGGGAGGATTCTGCTGGACTTTAAGAAGGGAGAGTTTCAGGACAGACTAAACACAGAGTTTTCAGGGCATCTGAAGAAAATTTCCGGTTTTATACAGGAAAGGGGTTTTTACAGGGGTAAAAAAGCTGTTGAAACGGATATCAATTACACCCTGCACGTTGGCAGAGAAGAAACCGACATATCCCTTTCCACAGACAAACTTCAGTTTTTCCTGCCGGAGAATCTCAAGCTTCAGTTTTACAGAATTTACGGCCGGATTAAGATTCCATACAAAAGGCCTGTGGATGCAACTGGAAAACTGGAGATGGAAAAGTTTACCGCATCAAAAAACTACCTGTATTTCTTTGATTCATCCCCGGTGGAAGTGGTTCTTAAAAATGGAAAGATAACAGGGAGTAATGCAAGATTCACAGGAATTATACAGGGGGAGATAAAAGGATTTGAGTATGACCTTCTGAAAAACAGGTTAAAACTTATATCCGAAGGAAAGATAGATAAAAACCTCCTTTCTGTCCTTCTGAGATATGCCAATGCCTCCGGTGATATTTTCTACAGTCTGCATTACGATGGAAAGATAAATGATTATGCCTCTGCACTGAACTGCAGTATAACTTCAGATAATCTGAATCTGAAAACCGCATACACAATCGGGATACTCAATATAAGCAAACTTCTGATGAGGATTAAAAAGGGAAGTATCAGGGCATACATCAGGGGTAAATCTCCGGATGTGGTTCTGGGGGAAAGCTCCGTTACAGTGGACGGGACAGGTTCACTGGTGAAAAAGTTTTTCACACTGTCTGCTGATACCAGATTTCTCCCTGTGAAATACCAGAATATCTTCCAGGGAAATCTCAGTTCGAACATCAAGACAAAAACATTTCTCAAGGAAGGTCAGCTGGAAACACAGGTCAGGGGTAGACTTTCTGTATCAGGGAAAGTAAGGCTTGAGGATGACCTGAATAAACTTTTGAAAAAAAGAAAGGAATCCGGTGCAGCAACAGAGGATAAAAATCTTGAGAATGTTACCCTTGACCTTTCTGTGGAGAGCTACATTCCAATTTATCTGTACGGAAAGTGGGGAAAGGCATATGCGGAGTTTAATCTTGATGTAAAGGGGACTGCAGCAAAGCCTGTTGCAAATGGGGATATCAGTATAATTTACGGGGAGATTTACTTTATGAAAAACAAATACAATATAGACTTTGCCAATATAAAAATCATCCAGAACGAGCCTTACATCTCAGCAAGAATCTCTACTTCCATAGCCGATACATTTATATTTATTGACCTTTCAGGTTCTGCATATAATCCACGGATTAACTTTTCTTCCAGCCCCCCAAAGTCAAAGGACGAGATACTGTCCATACTCCTGCTGAGGGATACACCCTCTGCCCTTGAAAATATGCCTGTATTCAAGACGGTTGGAAAACTACTGTACACATTGCTTCCGTTTAAGCCTTCTGAAGAAAGGGGTCTGTTCAATACAGGATTTGAGATAAATATCCTTCCCCAGTATTCACCTACAGCAGGAATTTCAGCTTCCCTTTACGCAAAAAGGAACCTTACCAGAAGAATATTCATCGCACTATCAACCCCCATAGGACAGGTTGAGGAGGGAAAAAGAACAGGCTGGTACGGATTTGGTATCAGACTGAAGGAAAGGTCCTCCTTCCAGTACAAATTTTTCGAAACAGGCAATCAGGAGTTTGATATAGTGTTTAATTTCCCCTTTGATTTCTGATTGAACTGCCGGGCCAGCTCCATAAAGTTTTTAAGTAGTTTCTTGCCGTGCTCTGTGAGTATTGATTCTGGGTGGAACTGTACACCCCACAGGGGTAGTTCTTTATGGGCTATTGCCATTA
>JAADEU010000043.1 GCA_013153235.1 Aquificota bacterium
GTATGAAGATAGCCATTTTAGATGCAAAAACACTGGGAGATGACATAGACCTTTCAATTTTTGAGCAGTTTGGCAGCGTTGAGATTTACCCCACCACATCCCCTGCCGAGCTGTACGAAAGAATAGAGGATGCGGATATTATCGTGACAAACAAGGTTGTTATAGATAAAGATGCAATGAATGCAGCCAGGAACCTCAAACTGATTTGTGTTGCTGCAACAGGGTACAACAATGTTGATGTTCTGTATGCCAGGGAAAAAGGAATAGCAGTAACAAATGTGGCAGGATACTCAACAGAAAGTGTGGTACAGACCACCTTCGGTATGCTGTTTTATCTTCTGATGCACCTCAGGTACTACGATGAATATGTAAAATCCGGTAGATACGCAGAGAGTGATATATTTACCCATCTGGGTAGACCGTTCTGGGAGGTAAATGGTAAAAGGTGGGGTATAATCGGACTTGGAACCATAGGTAGAAGGGTTGCAGAGGTTGCACAGAGCTTTGGGGCTGAGGTCGTATACTACTCAACATCAGGAATAGAAAGGGAAGAAAAATACCCACGGTTTACCCTTGAGGAGCTATTGAAAACTTCAGATATTGTTTCTATCCACGCACCATTAAATGAAAAAACAAAAAATCTTATTACAATAAATGAGCTAAAACTGATGAAACCCCATGCCATTCTGCTGAACCTGGGCAGAGGTGGTATAGTTAACGAAAAGGACCTTGCTACTGCACTGGATGAGGGTATTATAGGGGGAGCAGGTCTGGATGTACTGGAAAGAGAGCCGATAAACCCTGATAACCCGCTTATGTCTGTAAAAAATAAGGACAGACTCCTGATAACCCCCCATATTGCATGGACCAGTATTGAGGCAAGAAAAAGACTTGTCAGTGAGATAGTGGAGAATATCAGGGCTTTCCTTGATGGTGAGATAAGGAACAGGGTGGACCTCAGGCTCTGACCAGAACAATGGCGTAGTTATCACTTTTGACCTTTTCCAGCTGTGATATAAGCCTACCAAAGTTTTCAAATGGGTCAGGGTACAGGTAGTAATGTATTTCACTATCAGGCATGTAGTCGTGCAGTCCATCTGTGGATATCAGGTAGGCCTCATCCTCATTAAGAAAATCTTTTTTTACAAAAGGTCTTTTTCCTTCGGCCCAAAGGTCTGAGAATGCATCCCCTATTCCAAACTCCAGAATATTTTTTGAAGGATGGTAAAATGCCTCCTCAGGAAGAATTAATCCCCTGTCAACAAGTTCCTGAACGTAGCTGTGGTCGTGGGAAAGGTATATAAGTCCATCTGGAGTGTATTTGTAAACCCTGCTGTCCCCTGCATTAAACACAAGTGCGTTTCTCCCCTTCAGTAAAACACCTGCCACGGTGGTTCCGCTCCACACAGGACCATCCTTTTCAAACTCCTTCTGTATGGAGTGCAGTCCATCAACCACGCCTTTCACAGAAAAGGAAAGTCTGTCTTTTAGCCTCTGGCACACGAATCTGCTTGCCTCGTCCCCTGCAGACAGTCCTCCAACGCCATCGCAGACGGCAAAAACAGCCTGTGTATCCTCTATCTGTCTTTCTTCAGGACAGTTCATTATGTTTTTCTGGAACACCTCCCCATTTATGAGAATACAGTCTTCCTGATAGGGTCTTAGACCCTGGTTCATACAGAATAAAGCTGCGTACATAAACAATCCTTCCCGTTGTATTTTTTCAGGATAAATATATAAACGACAGGATATTTCAGCAAGCAGGAATTATTATTAACTTGAAAAAATTATTAATATGGACTAAGTTAATTAATGGAGGTGTTTAAAATGAAAGTGGAAAATACTGGAATGTCAGTTTACAAAAGCATACTTGATATGCAGAAGCAGATGGTTGATATGATGATACAGCAGAATCTGCAGTCTAATCAGAATCAGCAGGTTCAGTCATCTAACAACCAGCAGCAACAACCACAGAATGTGGTTCAGGGAACAAAGGTTTCCATTTATGCCTGAAGTCTTCTGTCCTCCTTTTTCATCTGGAGGAGCTTATCCCTGTTTACAGGGGGACTGAATATAAATCCCTGAATATAATCACAACCTATCTCTTTTAGATATAAAGCCTGTAATTCTTCTTCAACGCCTTCTGCTATCGCTTTATATCCAAGGGATTTGGATAAACTTATTATACTCATAACAAGAAGATTATCTTCCCTTTTTCGGGGAATGTTCTTTATAAAAGACCTGTCTATCTTGATGTAGGATACAGGCATTATTTTCAGATAACTGAGGGATGAGTATCCTGTTCCAAAGTCGTCTATTGATATCTCGATACCTGATTTTTTCAGACTAAAAAGTACACTTATTACCCTTTCAGGGAACTTCATTGCCTCACTTTCTGTGATTTCTATCTTGAGTTTTTCAGGACTGATATTAAATCTTGTCAGTATTTCGTTTACTTTACCTACGAATCTTCTGTCAAGAAGCTGCTGGATATCCACATTTACGGATATCGAAAGGTCGTCCACTCCATTTTCTTTCCAGTATTTAAGGTCCTGGCATACCTGCTCAATTACCCAGTATCCAATCTCTTTTATAAGACCTGTGTCCTCTAGAATAGGAATAAACTCAGCCGGGGAAACCTCTCCCAGGTTTTTGTTCTTCATCCTGAGAAGTGCCTCTGCAGAAACGATTCTTCCTGTTTTGAGTTCAACAATAGGCTGGTAAACCAGATAAAAATCCCTGTTTTCAACGGATTTTTTCAGTATCTCTGTAAGTTTTATTCTCCTTTCCTCTTTCAGTCTGATTTCATCGTTAAACAGAACAAAAATCTTCTTTCCTTTTTTCTTACCGTAATACAGGGCTATATCACTTTCTTTCAGGAGCTCGTAGAATGTTGCGTTCCTGTCTTTTTTTACTGTAACACCGGCTGTTATATCTACCTCTATAATCTGGTTTCTAACCTGAATAGATCCAGATACTGATTTCATAAAATCTGCCATAAACCTGTTTATGTTTGGCTTTTTATCTGTTTGGAAAAAGACTATAAACTCATCCCCGCCAAGTCTCCCAACGATTTTATCCCCGGTTCTTTTTTTAAGTTTACTGGAGAAGGCCTTAAGCAGTTCATCCCCAAAGTCATGTCCAAATGTGTCATTTATATCCTTGAAATTATCTATATCTATGAATATAAATACATTCCATTTTTCGTTGTTTTGTTTCAGTGCCTTTTCTATCTGTCTTTCGAGACCAAATCTATTGAGGATACCAGTGAGGTAATCAATAGTTATGTATCTGTTGAGTTTTTCTATAAGCTGGTTTATTGCATCTGCCACCAGAGCAAATTCATCTCTGCCCTGGAGATTTACCCTGACGTCAAAATCCCCTTTCACAATTTGCTGGACCGCTTTTACAATTGTCTCTATCCTTTCTGCTATCATCTTGTTAAATGTGATGTAGATGATGGTAAGCAGTACAAACAGAATTCCAAACTCAGATGCAAGTTTGAGTATGATCTCTAGGCGATACATCTCTTTGATTTTTTGCAGGTCGTAATCCAGGAACACAAATCCGATTCTATCAGGTCTGAGAGTATTTTTGTTTGTACTGAATAGAATTGGTGAAATGCCAATTATATGCCTACCCTCATCTACAATATCGCAATATATTCCTGTCTTTCCTGTATAATTGCCAATTACTCTGTTTACTAATTGATATAAATTAGGAAGCTCTTCCTTCAAGACCTTATGATACCCCTTCCCTATAAATTTCCTCTTTGATGACACAAGTATTTTTCCATCCGGGTCTGCTATGAATATAAGGTTTATGAAAGGGTCAGCAGATATATTTATCAATTTTCTTTCTATGAATTCAAAATCTTTTTTTTCTGTAAAAAACTCTGCAGTATTTTGAATTCCTGCAACAATTGAACAGACATAACTTAGCTTTTCTGACTCTATCCATTCATTGCTTGTGCTGATTTCGGAGTAGGCAAACAGAGTGCTGGTAATCAAAAAGAGTATACCAACAAAAATAGGAAACAGATACCTTATTGGAAAAACCAGCAGTAATTTACCCAGAAACATCCAGTATCCTTATTATACATCTCCTTTCGAACAGATCGTCAATACTGATATTTTCCCTGGAAATTATTTTCTTTTCCCTCATAATTTTAAGGAGTTTTTTCGCAACGGCCTTCAACCTGGGCTGTGAGTGGTTCAAAAGTAGCAGGTTTACATGTCTGTCTGGAATCTGTATTCCTCTGTATGCCTTTAACAGGTTCCCTACCGGTATATGTTCCCTCTGGGATATAACCATAAAAGACTGTTTTTTGAAGCTTTTCATATAATTAAGTGCCTTAAACCAGCTGTTTACAACCCTCCCCACAACCTCTGGATGTTTTTCTATGTAGCTCCGCTCTATAACAAGTACGTCAACTATCTCTCCAGGTATCTGGGAGCTATCAAATATTACCTTTCCACCTAACTTCAACAGTTTACTCTTTACAGGTTCAAATGTGACAACTGCATCAATTTTTCCTGTCTTAAACCAGTGGTAATGCTCATCAACCTCAAGGGGAATTATTGTGATTTCATCTGGGGAAAGTCCCCCTTTTTCCAGTGCCCTTGAAAGGACGTAGGCACCCAGGGCTGAGTTTTCAACCCCGACTTTTTTCCCTCTCAGGTCTTTCAGGGACTTTATTCCTTCCCTCGCAACGATTGCGTCTGCACCCTCGGATATGTCCATAACCAGTACAACAACCGGGTCAAATCCGTAATCTTTCAGAAGTAGGGTTTCATCCAGTGTGAGGGCTGCCCCGTTGATTATCCTGTTCCTGTATGCCCTTATCACCTGGGACGAGGATGAGTACTCAACAAGGTGGACAGGATATCCATCCAGATAGCCCAGCTCCCTTGCAAGATAAAGTGGTTCGTATCCTATCCAGACATTTGTCCCTATCTTCAGGTACTCTCTGTTTTCACCGGTACACCCAAGGAGTACAAAAACAAAGAGAAAAATCAGCAGTTTTTTCATACCGTTTACTGTTTCCCCAGAGCCTTAAGCACGATGGAAAGGCGGTTCCTCATCTTGTCCTGCTCTTTTTCTTCTTTGAAAAACTGGAGTATTTCCTCAGGGTCTATTTTGATAGAATCAACCTTTTGACCCTTGAGCTTTTCTGTTACGACATCTGCAATTGCCATCAGTTTTTTACACCTTTTTGATGAGCTGAACCGGGCATCCACAATTTTCCCGTTTTCTGCGGTGATAAATATCTCTACCCTGTGGGCACCTTCTTTTGCCGTACCCAAGGATGTGAATCCTTCAGGTTTTTCTTCCACGTAATTTTTCAGCCCCTGTTTGTGGTACTCTGATACTTTCATCTTTTACCCCTTTTTTTGTACTTTTCGGAGTGACAGGTCCCCTGAATAAAATGATTTCACCCCGTTTTCCATGAGAATTTTTACTCCACCGTAGTTATCAACACCCAGTAATTTTCCATGGACATTCTCGTCCGGTATGCATACCTCTTCTCCTTTCCACAGAAGACCCTCATTTATTTCTCTTATTGTATCCTCAGGGGAAAAGCTGTCAATTCTCTTCTCTAACTCTACAAGTATTTTCCCCAGGGTGGATTTTCTGTCAAATATATTTCCGGTTTCTATATGCAGTGATGTGGCTGTATCCAGAATCCAGGAAAGTTCATCTTCTGTCTGGTTTATATTCATACCGAATCCTGCGACGATTTTCTGGACAGTATTTCCTTCAAGGTCCGTTTCAATCAAAAATCCCGCTATTTTTTTACCGTTTACATAGAGGTCATTGGGCCATTTGATTTTCACTTCAAGACCGGATACTTCCTGTAAAACATTCCTTACAGCAAGGGGAAACAGAAGGGAGAAAACAGGAAGAACATACGGGTTTATATTCCTTTTCAGGATTATGGAAGCGTAGATTCCCCTGTGGGGAACAGAAATCCATTTACGCCCTTTCCTTCCCCTTCCTGCTGTCTGGCTCTCTGCAACGACAACCGTTCCGTCTGGATAATCGTTTTCCCTGGCAAAGCTGTTTGTTGATTGGATTTCCTCAAAGAATATGTAATTTTTCCCGAGCCAATTTGTTTTGATATAAGGTCTGACCTCATATGGCAGGAGAAGGTCTGAACCTTCTTTGAGTCTGTAGCCCTTCCTGTTTCTGTCAATTGTATAACCGTACTCCTCCAGTTTCCTGATTCTTTTCCAGACGGCACTACGGGAAATTCCCAGTATTTCTGAAAGTTCTTCTCCTGAAACCGTGTCCCTTTTTATCCTTTCCAGTATAATCTCATCGATTCTATCCATTTCACATTCACCGCTATAAGTATACTATTATTAAATAATCTCATCATTAATAATAAAATTTCAAATCCAATGGAGTATCTGTTTGTTTATGGGACCCTGAAAAGGGGCGGAAAGCTGCACAGATATATGGATGGTGCCAGATTTATTGGAGAAGGGAGGATAGAGGGGTACAGAATGTACCTTGTTGACTGGTATCCTGCTGTTGTGAGGGGCTATGGAAATGTGTACGGTGAGGTTTACATGGTGGACAGAAAACTCCTGAGGCTTATTGATGGGATAGAGGAGGAAGGGGTTCTTTACAGGAGGGAAAAGGTGGATGTTAAGATGGGGGATAAAACAATAAAGTGCTGGGTTTACATCTATCTGGGTAGTGTCAGTGGGCTGGAACCTGTTGAGGATGGTACTTTTCCCGTTTAGAGTTTCTTCTTTTTCTCAGGGAGTTTTTCCTTCTCAAGTTTATGCAAAACCTTTATGTGAAATGGATGATACTCAGGGAGGTTAAGCTCTTTCTGTGCCTTCCGAAGGACCTCTGATGCCTTTTCCCTGTCCTCTGATACCACATAGATATTTACATGTCCTGATTTTTCCTTACCTTTTTCTGCAAATACACCTGACAGGTATATCTCCGCTTCGGGGATTTCTTTCCTGACTTTTTCAGATATTGCACTGATGTACTTTTCTGCCTCTTTAAGCAGACCTTCCCTCTCTTTGAGCTTCCAGTCCACATACTCCTGTATTTTTACCTTTGTGAAGAATCTGTAGGTGACCTCAAACAGCAGTGTTAAAACCAGTACAACAAATGATGATGCAAGGGACTGGGGATTAGTTTTAAGATTGTGGTACACAAGTACAAATATAGATACGACGCACATCAGAAATGCAAACAGGGATATCCACCTGTTTGAGTCTGTGTAGTAAGCAAGTTTGAAGTTGGCAAGGTTAACACCGGCAAATATAATCAGGAATCCCAGACTCCCTGCTATTGATATATTTTCCAGATTAAATGAGATTGCAAATATCACCGTAAGAATGGCCAGAATAAGAAGGCCCTCTGTTCCGTATTTCCATATGTGCTTTGTCAGGTTCTTAGGCAGGGCTCCAAATTTGGCAACCAGGTAGCTAACCCTTGCACTTCCGTAAAGGGTTGCATTTATTGCCGATGCTGTTGACAGGAGTGCTGCTATTCCTATAAGAACGAAACCTGCCTGCCCAAGGAATGGTTTTGCAGCAACAGCGAGGGCATAATCGCTGTATTTCTGAACCTCCTCGTATGTCAGGTTCGCAACGGCTACGATGGATACCAGTACATAGATGAATATAACCGTTATTACTGCTGCATAAAAAGCCTTGGGAAGTGTTCTTTCAGGGTCTTCAACATCCTGTGCTGTGTTGGCAATTAGCTCAAAACCCTCATAGGCCAGAAATATAATAAGACCTCCGGTCATTATCTTCAGTAAGCTTTCCCAGTGTTCCGGGGAAAGCCTCGAAAAATCCCCTGTAAATAGGCCCAGTCCGGAGAAAAGAAGGAGAATACCGACTTTCATGAATACCATAACATCTTCCGCCTTTCCACTTACGTAGGCACCCAGAAAGTTAAGAACGGTAAAAAATCCTATTACAAGGGCTATAAACAGTTTTTTTGCCAGAACAACCTCATGTCCCAGGAACAGGACAGATGCGTAGCTCCCAAATGCATAAGAGTAAAGGGCAAGCATTATAACGTAACTTGCAAGGAGCAGTGTATTCAGATATCCGGTTATTATGTTGTTCCCAAATGCCCTTACCAGAAATTCTACTGTTCCACCTTCTGATGGGTATCTGACAGATAATTTTGCGTAGGAGTATGATGTTAAAAGGGCTATTATCCCTGCAAATATGAATGCTATCGGGGCGGCTCCTTTGGCAAGGAGGATTGTCAGGCCGAGGACGGCGAAGATGCCTCCGCCTATCATTCCCCCTATACCGATGGAGTACGCCTCCCAGAAACCGATTTTTTTCATATAAAAATCCTAAAAATATTTAAAGGGGTTACTCCTCCGGCTGGTCGTATTCAAATTCGATTTCCTGTTTGGGTATTACTGTTGTTATCGCGTGTTTGTATACCAGAACCTGTCTTGGACCCTCTTTAAGCAGTATTGTGAATGGGTCGAAGTATCTGATTTTCCCTTCCAGTTTGACTCCATTTACCAGATAGACATTAACCCTTACCTTGGCCTTCCTGATGGTGTTTAAAAACTGCTCCTGAAGCCTTCCTTTTTTCTTGCCCATTTCCTCACCTCTTAGTGTAATGCTACTTTGTATAATCTGTCAGCCAGATTGATTATATCTTTATATTTTACAAGTTTTGTCCTCCAGATTGCAGGGATATTTTCCTCCCCGTTGTAGGCTCCGGCAAGGGCACCGGCTATAAGACCGATGGAATCTGTATCCCCGCCGTAATTTCCGTAAGAGTTAACTGCATGTATGATAACATTTTCAGGGTTTGAAGGCGTTTTAAGGAAGATAAACAGTGCCTGAGACAGTGCCTCCATCACATAGGAGCCGTTACCCAGCTCGTCTATTGCCTCCTCATAGGATGCATCCCTGTCGAGGAGGGCCTTTATCCTGTCTATGTAGAATTTTGTTTCTCCCTTTGTTACAAATGTCTTTAAAAACTCCAGAAAGTACCCGTATTCCTCTTCCAGATAGTACCTCCCCTGCAGTGCTTCTCCAACTGCCACCGCAAGCACAGATGCACCGTCCAGTGCAATCTCATTCCTGTGGGTAAGCATAACGACCGCCTTTGTTCCCTCAACGGCAAGGAGTGGATTTGTGTAGTGGTACATTCCAACAGGAATGGCAGGCAGAATACCCTCAACGGATGTACCACCCCTTCCTATCTCCCTTCCTTCTTTAAGGGCCTCTATGGCGACTAAAAATGCAGGGTCCACATAGCTGTGGAGTTCTTCCTTCTCGTACCACTGGATGTACCTTTCTATAATATCCCTGATGTCCAGCCTTTTTTTGTCGGCAATGGACTGGGCTACCATCATAACAATCTCAAACTCACTGGATGTTTCCCCTTTTCTTAAAAATGATGCCGGTGAGGCAGGATGGGGTTCACACAGGTCTGTTATTTTGTCCCCGTAGTGGAGAATCACCTCGTCCATGGGAATTTCCTCAACACACATTCCCATGGAATCCCCTATCGCAGCACCCAGCAGAGTTCCTCTAAATCTATTTTTCAATTTTTCACCCCGGTATTTATTCCTGTTCAGGTCTTAATGTTGGAAAGAGTATAACCTCCCTGATTGAGGAACTGTCTGTAAGCATCATAACCAGCCTGTCTATTCCGATTCCTTCACCTCCTGTTGGCGGCAGTCCATACTCAAGGGCCATCAGGAAGTTCTCATCTATGTCCATTGCCTCTTCATCTCCGGCGGCTTTTTCTTTTATCTGCTGGAGGAATCTTTCCCTCTGGTCCTCAGGGTCGTTCAGCTCTGTGTATGCGTTTGCTATCTCCTGTCTGTTTACTATCAGTTCAAATCTTTCAACAAGGTCAGGGTCGTTTCTGTGGGTTTTTGCAAGTGGGGAGAGTATCTTTGGAAAATCTATAACAAATGTAGGCTGAATCAGTTCGTCTTCTATAAAGTGTTCAAACAGTTTGTCAAGGAGTTTCAGATGGGTAAGGCTGTCGGCTTTTGGAATGCCCACCTCTTTTGCAAATGCCCTGGCTTTTTCCTCATCTAAAAAGAAATCCTTATCCTTGCCTGTTTTTTCCTTCAGTGCATCAAAAAATGCAAGTCTTCTAAAAGGCTTTGAAAAATCCAGTTCCTGACCTTCCCACACAATCTGCAGTGTTCCAACTGTATCCATCAGAATCTTTCTGAAAAGCCTTTCTGTCAGCTCCATAAGGTCGTTGTAATCCATATAAGCGGCATAAAACTCAACCATTGTAAATTCAGGGTTGTGGGTTGTGTCTATCCCTTCGTTCCTGAAGTTTCTGCCTATCTCGTAAACCCTGTTAAATCCACCTACAACAAGCATCTTCAGGTACAGCTCAGGGGCTATCCTCAGGTACATATCAAGGTCCAGGGCATTATGGTGGGTGATAAATGGTTTTGCCATGGCACCTGAGGCAACAGTCTGGAGGATTGGTGTTTCAACCTCCATAAAACCCTCTGATTCCAGAAACTCCCTGAGACTTTTTATTGCCTTTGAACGGATTTTGAATATCTCTCTGGCCTTTGGGTTTGCTATAAGGTCAACGTACCTGTGTCTGTATCTGGACTCAACATCCTTCAGTCCGTGCCATTTTTCAGGCAGGGCTCTAAGGGATTTTGCAAGGAGCTGAAACTCCTTTACCTCAACGGTAAGCTCACCGGTCATCGTCCTGAACAGCTCACCCTTCACACCGACAATATCACCGACATCCAGTATTTCCATCGCCCTGGCGTACTCCTCATCACCGAGGGTGTCTTTTCTGAAATAAATCTGGAGTTTACCATCGGCATCCTGTATATGGCCAAAAGCAGCCTTACCCTGGTCCCTCAGGGCTATAAGTCTGCCTGCCACAGAAACCTCTTCCCTGCCAGGGTCAAGGTCAAACTGTGATTTTACCTTATGAACATCTTCCCCTGTCTCGGTAATACCTGTTGCAACAAGGGTAAGCTTTCCCTCTATCCTTTCCAGTTTCCCTTCAAAGGCCACCTCCTGATTCGGGGCAAACTTACCGGCTGATTGGGGTATTACAACCTGTATTTCCACAGGTTCCGAAAGGTCAGAGAGTCTGATAATGTATTTATCCTCCCTTCTGGATACCCTTTTTATCTTGCCTTTTATTGAAAATGTTTTATCGGGAACAGGTTTTTCGAATTTTTCCCTTATTTTATCCAGTGTTGTGGTAATCTCAAATTTGTGTGGATAGGGATTTATACCTTCCTTTTTCAGTTTTTCAACCAGCTCTTTTCTACTTTCAATCAGTTCTTCAGGCATATTTTACCTCCAAAAAATTTGTAAACTTTAATTATAATACACCCAGCTTCTACTGATAAATATCAGTTTTTTCCAAAGTGTTTATCAAATCTGTATCTGAACTCCCTGAAAGTCAGTCCAAGAATCTCTGCGGCTCTGGTTTTATTGCCATCAGACAGTTCCATGGCCCTCTCTATCAGACTTTTTTCTATGTTGGAGAGAACCGCTTTCAGGTCTATCCCCTCCTCAGGGAATGTTCTTATCGTGAAAGGCTGGTCAGGGTCGTCTATATATATGGAATTGATACCTTTTGAGTCGTACCGTGGAAGACCTATCTCCTTTCCATCGGACAGAATAACCGCCTTCTCAAGTATATTCCGCAGCTCCCTTATGTTTCCCTTAAAATCGTACTGCATAAGGTATTCAAGGAATTCAGGGGATACACTCTGTATATCTTTATTGTACTTTTCCCTCAGGTCCTTCAGAATACTCTCTACGAGGAGGGGAATATCCTCCCTCCTTTCTTTCAGGGAAGGCATTTTTATCGTGATTGTTGATAGTCGGTAGTAAAGGTCCTCCCTGAAATTGCCCTTTTCTATCTCCTCCTCAAGGTCCCTGTTGGTTGCCGATATTATTCTCACATCAACATCTATCTCTTTGACACTTCCAAGGGGCCGGATTTTTTTTGTTTCTATGAATCTCAGGAGTTTTGCCTGTAGAGGGATGGGCATCTCCCCTATCTCATCCAGGAAAAGGGTTCCGCCGTTGGCTTCCTCAATCAGACCTTTTTTATCTGATGTAGCACCGGTAAATGCCCCTTTTTTGTATCCGAAAAGCTCCGACTCAAGTAGTTCTGCCGGAAGTGATGCACAATTTATCGCAACAAAGGGTTTGCTGGCCCTTCTGCTCAGGCGGTGTATGGTACGGGCAACCACATCCTTTCCTGTTCCGCTTTCCCCCACTATAAGGACATTTATGTCATATGGTGCTATTTTTTCTATGGTTTCCTTTACAAGCTGGATGGCCGGGGATTTTCCAATCAGTCCCTCAAACTTTTCATCCTTTTTCTCGGCCAGCTTTTTTTCCAGCTCCAGTTTGTTTTTTACGTTCCTAATCAGCAGTCTCAGTTCGTTTAGCTCAAATGGTTTAGATATGTAGTCGTATGCACCTAACTTTATTGCTTCAACGGCAGTTTCAGAGGAGGCAAATGCTGTTATAATAACAGCCTCTGTTTTTGGATTTTTTTCCTTTATTTTTTTGAGAATATCTATTCCTGAACCGTCTGGAAGTCTCAGGTCTATAAGGGCAAGGTCGTAGTAATTTTTTTCTATAAGCTCCTCAGCCTCCTCCCTATTGGATGCCCTGTCAACTTGAAATCCAAAATCCTCAAGGAGTATAGAAAGAATCTCCTGAATATTAATCTCGTCGTCTACCACCAGTGCTCTCATCCTTATTCTCCAGGGGGAATGTCAGTATAAATTTTGCCCCTCCCAGGGGACTTTCCTCAACAAATATATTACCTCCGTTTTCCATAACAACCCGCTTGGCTATTGCCAGTCCAAGGCCTGTACCTGAAGAGTTTGTAGTAAAAAAAGGGTCAAATATCCTGTCCCTGTTCTCCTCAGGGATTCCAGGACCGTCATCCTCCACCTCTATAAACAGTTTGTTATTTGAGCTATAAACATTAATCTGCACCTTTTCCCTGCTCCATTCAACGGCATTTTTTATAACGTTGGATAGTGCAGACTCAAAACCTTTCTCACTAATGTATAAAACAGGACTGCCGTCTATATTTACCGAAATCTCCCTGTCCTTCTGGTACAGTTCCTTGAGTCTGTGTGTAATATCTCCCACATTCAGATTTACCTTTTCACTTTCCTTTGGTCTTGAAAGGAGAAGAAAGTCCGATAGCAGTTTGTTGAGTCTTGCAGACTCTTCCTTAATCATTTTTACCAGCCGTGGATTTGGATTTCCTTCTGCAAGGAGGTCGGCTGCTGCCTTTATTGATGCAAGGGGGTTTCTTATCTCATGGGCCAGTTCTGCACTGATTCTGTAAAGTTTTTTGTAAACCTCCGACTCCCTCTTTTCGTCCTCCAGTTTCCTTATATATTTTTGCTGTTTCTCAATTTGCTGTTTTAGCTTGACACCGGCTGTGGTTATTAGCAGAAAGGCCACTGTATTTAAAAAGAGATTCAGATAACCTGTCTGGGTATACTCCCTGTAAAAGAAAAATAGGAGAAAATACTCCATAACTGCTGTAAGTGCCACCATAAAGGCGTATCTGGCGTTAAATGTAAATCCTGTAAAAAAAAGTGGAAAAAGATAAAGCAGCGAAAAATATTTAAGCCGGTCAAAGTCTGTAAATATAAATGCTGTGATAAATGTTATATCAAGGAGTGTGTCAAAAACAGTTACCCTGCCTATAAATATGGTCAGGAAACTTATGGCTGTGTATATAAACAGTATAAAAGCAGCTATTATCTGTGCGGTACTTGTGAGTCCGGCTGTTCCTGCAAATATGCTGAAAGTAACAAGCAGGGCAAAAGAAAATAGGAACCGGAAGATTTTATAATTGGAGGAAGTATGTTCTACCCGCACATGGGTTTACCTGCTACTTTTCTGTTTTTCTGAGGATTATGGCCCTTCCCTTGGCTATTTCATCAATGGCGATAACTGTCTTTTTCAGAGGTATTCCTTCCTCTGTTACGTAACTCTCAGCACCTGTTTCATAAAGTTCCTTTGCCAGTTTTGCTGCTGCATGTACAAGTTCGTATCTGTTGTTAACCCTTTTGAGAGCCTGTTCTATGAGAGGTCTTTTACTCAAGTCTTTCCTCCGTAAATTATAAGTTTTTGGCAGATATATAATATATCACTCTTTGGAGGTCAATTCCAGATAGGTGAGTTTAATGACAAAGTACATAAATAACCCTGATGTAATACCCAGCAGGTCTGCAGAAAAATCGGCGTATTCTGCAGTTCTGTAAGGGAGAAAATACTGAACAGCCTCTATAAAAACAGACAGAAATACAGAGTAGAAAAATGAACCCCAGTAGGACGTTCTATATGCTTCTTTAACAAGAATTGAAAATATAAAAAACTCAATGAAATGTAGAATTTTATCTGAAACAGGGGTCTGGGTAACAAACGGGGAAAAGGAGAAGAATAAAATAGCCGCCAGATAAATCCAGAAGATTATTTTTAAAATTTTATTCATATCCCCATAAGCTCCCTTAAACTGTTATCTTTTATTTTCTCAGGATTAAAACGCTCCGTTTTCAATCGATTTGAGAGGATAATGTACTTCACATCCTCCTTTGCCCTTTCCAGGATATCATTTATCACTGTATAGTCGTATTCCCTCCAGGCGGGAATTTCTTTTTTTGCAGTCTGAAGTCTCTTTTCTATCTCCTCAGGTGGGTCACCCCTGTGTTCCATCCTCCTGACAAGCTCATCTAAAGAAGGGGGAAGAAGAAATATGGTTACCGTCTCGGGTCTGGCTTTTTTAATCTGTCTCATACCCTGAACGTCAATCACAAGCAAAAGGTCATATCCCTTTGACAGCTCCTCTTCCACTTCATCCTTTGGGGTTCCGTAGTAGTTGCCGTGGACCACGGCATATTCCAGAAATCTGTTTTCCCTGATTCTTCTCTCAAACTCGTCAACAGACAGAAAGTAATAGTCCACCCCGTCCTTTTCTCCAGGGCGGGGCTTTCTTGTTGTGCAGGTGATAACCCTTTTGAGTTTTGGTATTTCCTTAATTAGAAGACTGGCAATTGTTGTTTTGCCCCCTCCAGCAGGAGAGGACAGTATAAACAACTCACCCTTCATTATCTACCAACGCCCTGCATCAGCACAGCAGAGAGCAGACTTGAAAGGTCCCAGAAAATTGTTGGATATATACCGAGTATCAGGATAAATGTTGCCATAAACGCAAGGGTAAATGCCTCTCCCATAGAGAAGTTGAATCTTGCCTTGCTGACCGGTTCATGCATGTACATGTAGATAACAACCCTGAGATAGTATCCTGCAGATACAATACTCATCACAACAAGTACAACGGCAAGCCACCAGATGTCTGAACCAATCAGAGCCACAAAAACTCCCAGTTTTCCGAAGAATCCAACTGTTGGAGGAATTCCAAGCATAGAGAACATGAATATCAGCATAAACAGGGCCATCATCGGACTTCTTTTTGCAAGGCCCCTAAAATCATTTATGTGATTATTCCAGTCGTACTGTCTTTCCATTGCAGAGAGGAAAATAAATCCTCCAAGTCCCATGAATATATAAACAAGGGAGTAGAAAATCAGAGCTGTAAACGCCGCATCTGTTGGTGCTGCAAGGGCAGCCAGTATGTAACCGGAGTGGGCTATTGATGAGTAGGCAAGCATCCTCTTAACATTGTCCTGTCTCAGGGCCACGAAATTACCAAAAATCATTGATGCTGCCGCAAGGAGAGCCCATCCCAGATTCCAGACCTCGTATGCGAAGGGGAAAGCCTCAACCATTATCCTCAGTATAACCGCAAAGGTTGCAATCTTTGCGGCAACAGCCATAAACGCCGTGATAGGGGTTGCAGCACCCTGGTATGCATCGGGAGTCCAGAAATGGAATGGAACAGATGATGCCTTCAGTGCAAGACCAATCAGGAGTATGACTATTCCTGCAACGGCACCAACATCAAGATTATCCGATGTTATTGTATCTGCAATGGTTGCAAAATCAAATGAACCTGTTCTACCGTAGAGAAGGGCAATACCGTAACTTATCACGGCTGTTCCTGTACCACCAAGTATCAGGTATTTAAAGGCACCTTCCTTTGACAGGTAGTCCTTTCTGAACATACCTGCAAGTATGTATATCGAGATTGACGCAAGCTCTATTCCCATGTAGAAGGTAATCAGGTTAGGTGCAGAGACCATCATCATCATACCAAGGAGGGAGAATAGCATCAGGTAATAATACTCACCGTAATATGTATCCTTTGATTCAAGATACGGTCTGAGGACAATCACCACAAAAAACGCCGTCAGAATCAGGAAAAACTTGAAGGTAAGGGAAAATGTATCAACAAGGTAAAGCCCATAAAAAGTCAGGTCACCCTGCGATATAAGCTGGGTTGATACAGCCGAGAGGAAAAGACCCACAACAGTAACAACTGTTATCAGGAATCTTGCCTTACTGAACAGCTCTATTGCAAAAACAGTAAATGCTGTTAGGAGAATAATTATTTCAGGAATCAGTACACCAAAGTTAGGTACTCCCAGTCCTGCTACAATTTCCTGTAATACAGACATCCCTTAGCCTCCTATAAACTTAGAAAGAATAGCTGCTGATGTTTTTTCTATAAGCTGAATCCACCAGGTTGGATAAATACCTATCACAAACATCATTATTACAAGCGGAAGGAATGATAGGAACTCTGCAGCATTCATATCCTTCAGCTTTTCCCATTTTTCTATCTTTTCAGCAGATAGCTCACTTTCTTTGAACATTGCCTTGTGGTAAAGCCAGAGGGTGTATCCGGCACCAACGATAAGACTGAGACCTGCAAGTACTGCCGTTATAACACTTGCCTTGAATGTACCAAGAAGTGCCAGAAACTCACCTACGAATCCTGACAGTCCTGGCAGTCCTGCAGAGGCCATCGCCGAAATCATAAACAGTGTCGCAAAAACAGGCATAAATCTGGCAAGACCTCCAAGGTCTTTTATCTCATAAGAGTGTACCCTTTCGTATATAAATCCTGCGGCAAGGAACAGTGCAGCCGAGGTAAATCCGTGGGAAATCATTGTTATAATTGCCCCGTTCATCCCTTCCATATTCAGGGCAAATGTACCTATGGTAACAAATCCCATGTGGGATACAGACGAATAAGCGATAAGTCTCTTTATATGTGTCTGGGCTATGGCCATCATTGCCGTATAAATAATGGCTATAACCCCGAGGGCAAACATCACAGGTACAAAGTACTTAGAAGCTTCAGGGAACCATGGAAGTGAAAATCTGACAAAACCGTAAGTTCCCATCTTCAGCAGAACAGCAGCCAGTATTACAGAACCGGCTGTTGGAGCCTGAACGTGTGCTGCTGGAAGCCATGTATGGAAAGGCCACATTGGAACCTTAATGGCAAATCCAAGTGCCAGCAACAGGAAGAATATAATCTCCAGTTTAAATGGAAGACCAAGATTAACAAGGTCAAAGTAGCTTGTTGAAAGGATTCCCTTCTCGTAGTACTGGTAAATGTACATTCCAATAACACCGATAAGGAGGAAAAGGGAACCGAAGAAAGTATATATAAAGAACTTTGTTGCTGCGTAGATTCTTTCAGCATATCCCCATACACCGATAATCAGGAACATCGGAATAAGCATTGCTTCCCAGAAGATGTAGAACCATACAAGGTCCCATGATACGAAGACACCTATACACGCAGCTTCAAGAACAAGAAATGCTATAAAGTACTCTTTTATCCTTTTCTGTATGTTTGTACTCCATACGAATGCGGCGACAAAAGAAACCGCCGTTAGCCATACCATTGTCAGACTGAGCGCATCAACACCAACCTCGTAACTTACCCCTAAAAACGGAATCCAGGAGTATTTTTCATAAAACTGGATTGAGTAGGTGGAGTAGTCATATGCAAACAGCATGTATGTAGAAAGAACAAACACAATGATAGATGTGATTATGCTTACTGGTTTTGCGTGCCTTTCAGGCAGGAAAAACAGTAGTCCGGCAGCAAGCAGAGGGATAATTATCGATATCGTAATTATCGGAAATGTGGCATTCACAAATTCTACTGTCATTCTTTCAGCCCCCTACACAAAAAGTAAGAATATTCCAAGGAATATCAGTATTCCAACTGCCATCTGTGTAACATAAGCACCAATCTTACCAGACTGGAACAGTCTCAGACCGTCCCCGGCAACCAGGGATGTTTTGGCGGAACCGTCAACGATTCCGTCGATAATAACCTTATCTCCAATAAACCACAGGATTCTTGAGAATTTATAGTACCCAAACACGAATACTGCGTAGTAAACGAAATCAAAGTACCATCTGTTGTAGAATAGCAGGTACAGAGGTTTGAATGTCTTTGCGATTTCCCTTGCACTGATTTTCTTCAGCTGGTAGATAATCCACGCTGTAAATATTCCCAGTAAGGCCGTTACAAGTGCCAGTATTCCAAGTGGCGATGTCAGAGAGTGTATCAGGAAATGCCATGCATCTTCAGCCATATGTACGTGATGTGCCCTGCTGAGTCCTTCCTCTACCAGCAGCTTTGTCTCTTCGTTTAGGAAAGGCATATGTGCAGGGTCCAGTGATGGTTTAAGGAAGTTTCCAAAGAACTCTTTGAAAAATCCAAGAACAACGGCACCGGATGCAAGAACAATCAGTGGTATGGTCATTGTAGGTGGAGATTCGTGTACATGTTCTTTGACATGTGGGTCAAGTCTGTCTCCATTTTCAAATGCAAGGAAGTAAAGTCTGAATATATAGAATGCTGTCAGTCCTGCACCAACCCACAGGAAGAACCAGACAGCCTTTGATATCTCGTATGCACCTTCAATAATAGGGTCTTTTGAGAAGAACCCTGCAAATGGTGGAATACCTGCCAGTGCCAGTGCACCAATCAGGAAGGTTATTGCGGTAATAGGCATGTATTTCCTGAGCTGGCCCATCTTCTGTACGTTGAGGATATGGTGTATTCCAATCAGAACAGAACCTGCAGCCAGGAACAGGAGAGCCTTGAATACAGCGTGGGATGCAAGGTGGAACATCCCTTCTCCAAACAGTCCCAGTCCTTCGGCGGCAAACATATAACCCAGCTGGGACATTGTTGAGTAAGCGATAATCCTCTTGATGTCGTTCTGAACGAGTCCCATAGTAGCCGCAATGAATGCAGAGGCTGTACCTACAAACAGAACAACATCAAGGGCTATATCGGAGGCGGCAAATATCGGCATCAGCCTTGCGACCATGTAAACACCGGCTGCAACCATGGTTGCAGCGTGAATCAGAGCAGAAACCGGTGTTGGACCTTCCATGGCGTTAGGTAACCATATATGGAGCCCCAGCTGCGCCGATTTACCTACAGCACCACCAAACAGCAGGAGTGCTATTGCCGTTACAACCCAGTAACTTGCCTCTGGGAGTTTATTGAAAATATCCAGATAGTCCATAGTTCCAAATGTCACAAAGGCGAGAATCGCACCTGTAAGGAACAGCCAGTCACCAACCCTGTTGGTTATAAACGACTCAAAAGCAGCATCTGCAGCTGAACTTTTGTGGTGATAGAAACCAATCAACAGGTAAGAGGCAAGACCAACACCTTCCCATCCGAAGAACAGCTGAACAAGGTTATCAGAAAGTGTAAGCATTAACATCATAAACACGAACAGAGAGAGATAGGCAAAGAACCTTGGATAGGAAGGTTCATTCCTCATATAACCTGTTGCAAATATGAAAATGAAGGTTGATATCACAGTAACAACACATGTCATAAGAGCCGAGAGAGGGTCCCACAGAATACTTACGGAAATTTCGTAATCCCCAATAGGCATCCATGTAAACAGTTTCAGATTGTAGTATCCCCCTGATGTGGCAACCTGAATAAATCCGATAACAGATGCCACCGCAGATATTGCCACTGCAACAACAGCAACAATACCTGAAAGGGGCTCCCTTAAGAACTTATATCCAAAAAGCCCTATGATGATAAATGCAATCAGAGGTGAAAAAGGTATAATCCATAAATACTCCATCTCTCTCCTCTTAATGTTTTAGTTCTGTCAGT
>JAADEU010000029.1 GCA_013153235.1 Aquificota bacterium
GGGGTCAGGGCAGAACCTGCATTAACACCTATTGCCGTAAAAATAAGAATATCCGTAAGGTCGTTCTGTATATATTTTTTCAGGGCATGGAAAACAGGAAGGAGCACAAAAAGGGTGATATCATTTGTCAGAAACATGGAAAGAAATACCGCCGAAAAAACAACGGCAAAGGCAAGCCTCCTTTCGGTACCTGCCCTAGAGATAAACCTGTGGACCATCCTGTCAAAGAAACCGGACTGTTTCATTGCCACAGTTATAAGCATCAGACCTGCAAGGGCTCTGATTGTGGGAAAATCTATGCTGGTGACAATTCTTTCCATAGAAGGCTTTTCAATAAAAGCCAGAAAGACAAAAAGAAACAGGAAAATAAAAAACAGAAATTCCCTTTTTAAAAATCCTTTCATAATTATAAATATATGCCCTTATGACATATATTATTTTTTGAAGGTAAAAACAGCTGATAAAATTTGAAAAAAAGGGGTGTAAAATGGCCGTTCACATAAATGCAAAAGAGGAAATCAGAAAGGCTGCACAGGAAATAAAAGAAGAAATCATAAGCTGGAGAAGACACATACACATGCATCCGGAACTTTCCGGAGAAGAAAAAAACACATCCAGATTCGTTGCCTCAAAGTTGAAAGAGTTTGGTGTAGATGAGGTAATTGAGAACTTCGGAGGAACAACGGCAGTCGTCGGGATAATAAAGGGGAAGCACGATGTTACCGCAGCCCTGAGGGCTGATATGGATGCCCTGCCAATGCAGGAAAAAACAGGTAAACCCTACGCCTCTAGAATTCCCAATGTGATGCATTCATGCGGTCATGACGCCCATACGGCGATACTGCTGGGAGCTGCAAAAATCCTTACAGGCCTGAAAGAGCATCTCCAGGGAAATGTGAAGCTGATTTTTCAGCCCTGTGAAGAGAGACACGACTGTGGCGGAGCAAAAAAGCTTGTGGAGGAAGGTGTCCTCCAGAATCCAGACGTTTCTGCGATTTTTGGACTCCATGTTTTTCCTGAGCTGCCTGCAGGAAAGGTGGGAACAAGAATAGGACATTTTATGGCATCGTCAGATGTGTTCACCATAAAGATAAAAGGAAAGGGTGCCCATGCATCAAGACCCCATCAGGGTGTTGACTCTGTTCTCGTTGCCGCACAGGTTATAAACACCCTCCACCACATAGTAAGCAGAAAGGTTGACCCGCTCCACCCTGCCGTCCTGACAATAGGGAGGATACAGGGGGGATATGCAGACAACATCATCCCCGACGAGGTGGAGATGGGTGGAACGGTGAGAACACTCAGCCTTGAACTGAGGGACCAGATACCAAAATGGATGGAACACGCGATATGGGGTGTAACCCTTTCCTACGGTGCAGCATACGAATTTGACTACAGACAGGGAACACCACCTGTGATAAACGACGAAAAAACAACCAGATTTGCCCTGGGAATGATGAGGGACCTGCTGGGCAAGGAAAATGTCGTTGAACTGCCTGAGCCTACAATGGGTGGTGAGGATTTTGCAGAATACCTGATGAAGGTACCGGGAACATTCATAAGGCTGGGTATAAGGAACGAAGAAAAGGGTATAAAAGCCCCTCTGCACAGTCCCCTGTTTGATATAGACGAGGATGCCCTGCCTGTTGGAGCCTCTGTTATGGCATACCTGGCCTACAAGTGGGTTGAGGAACACAGTTAATGGGAGAGTTTCTTTTTACACTCCCTTACATAGCTTTCGGGGATATGAAGTTCCCTTTCCCCTTTCTCATTGATAACCATTGTAACGTGGGTTCTGTTGTTTTTTATGTAATCGGCGAGACATTTAATCATCTCTTTGTCCTTGATTGTTTTTAGATTTATCTTTTTTTCCTTCCCATAGGAAAACGAAAAAACAACGGCAAATACAGCTACAATTGCCACAACCTTTTTCATCTCTGCCCCTCCTTTACCACACTCAGATTTTTGAACCTGTCTTTCAGTTTCAGGATATCAAGAATTTTATCAAAAATGTAGGGGGGATTTACCACCCTGACTGCAATATTATCCCTATCCAGAAAAAACAGGAATTTAACAGCCTCGCTGTCAACTACCTTTGCTCCAGACAGGTCTATGGTAAAGCTATCAATCTCCTCTGAACGGAGAAGCTGCTCTATCCTCTTCACTGCAGGATAGTTAAAATCCCCTTTTAGTCTTATAAAAAGCTCTCCTTCCCTTCTAAAAAACTCCATCAGCTATTTATCTCCTTCTGGATAAATCTTTTTATCCTTTCAGCGGTCTCGGAAAAGACATTTATAAAGCGAAAATCAAGTTCTTCGTAAATCTTTTGCATCCTCAGATAATCCTTTCCCCTGTGGAAAAGGGGCATCAGCCCACTGAAAACAAAACCCTCCTCCCTCAGAATATCAGCGGCTTTTTTCGTAAAAGGCTCATCAAGGGGTAGGTCTATGTAAACTCCTTTTATCCCCTTTTTCTCAAGGGCATGAAGGTTTTTATTTATCCTTGAGGCAAAATCACCACCGTATTTTTTCACAACCATAACAGCAGTCTCAAAACGGTAATTTATCTGTAGGGATACGGTGGATTTATCCCCTTCAGGGGATGGGTTTCTCACAGGTAAGTTTTTTACATCTATTCCCAGATTTCTGTATATCTGCCTGAGTATTCTGCTGTACCTTGCAGGGAGGTATGCCTCAACCCTGTCCCTTTTTTTAAGGGGAAGGAAATCTATAACAACGGATATCCTCTGCTGTTTGTTCTCAAAACCCCTGTACTCAGCGTAGGGGAAAAATCCCAGTATCAGGGCTGTTGATTTAAAGCCGTATTTTGCATTAACCTTCTGGCTTATTGTGTGGACGGTAACAGCCTCCCCAAAAAGCCCGTCAAGCCCCCTGGTCTTTGCCATATCAATAAGGGCTTTCATCATCATTTTCATTATTCCCTTTCCCCTGTGTTTCGGGGAAACAACAACCTCACCAACCTCCCCTATGTTTGAGTCTGTTGACATGATAACGGCAAAGTAACCTACAGCCTCTCCCCTGTCTGTCCTAACTATAACGCCGAATTTTTTACCCTCCCTCAGGGCCTTTACTATTCTGTCAGGATAGTACATATCCTCTTTAGGGTATGTGTATCCATAGGACCTGTATATCAGCCTTGCAATATCCTCTGCATCATCCTCTGTAACAGGGGATATCTGGTAGCTTACAGCCTTTTCAGGTTCTAACTGGAGCTGTTCCTCTGTAAACAGCTGGGTTATGTGGGGGTGCTTAATCTCCTTTATTATTCTGAACTCCTTTCCTGCCCTACCCTTGTATATGAAGATGAAATGGTCAACCAGATGCCTGATAACCTCAAAACCAGCCCCGTCAAAATTACCCTCAGATACAGCCTTTTCCACAGAATACCTGTGTCTTTCCGGGTCAAAGGGCTCCCCAAGCTCGTGGACGATAATCTCCAGCTGGGACAGGGAATCCCTGAGGATAACAGAAAACTCCCCTTCCACCTCACTGAAAGCAAACAGAACAATATCGGTTATAAGCTCATCAAAAGCCGTAGCAAGCTCAGAGGCTTCCCTTTCAGACAGACCGTGGTACAGACCCCAGCTGTAAACAAAATCCACAGCCGGCTGTATAACACCTATCTGGCTCGGTAGCTTCAGAGTTATATCCATAGCGCCCTCCACTAAATAATATAGTTCTGTTTTTCAAAACCGGTTGATTTTCGGTTTTTTTTCGGTTATATTAAAAACCAGGAGGTAGGAGGCATGCTCACAAAAAGACAGAGGGAGATTCTTGAGTTCATAGCAACATTTACCGTAGAAAAGGGATACAACCCCACCCTCAGGGAAATCGCAAAGCATTTTGGTCTATCGGCGGTATCCACAATCCACGAGCATATAGAAAAGCTGATAAAAGAAGGATATCTGGAAAAAACAGGCAGGGGAAAGGTAAAGGTCGTAAGGGAAAGGCTGTTTGAGGAAGACCCCCTGAGATTTCCATTCTACGGCGAAATTGCAGCAGGAAGACCAATACAGGTACAGCCTGACATTTTTGAGTATGTGGATATTACAGACCTTATAAAATGTGAAAACTGCTACGCCCTGAAGGTAAAGGGAAACTCTATGATAGATGAGCACATAATGGATGGGGACATCATAATCGTTGAAAACCGTCAGGAAGCACTAAACGGTGAGATGGCTGTTGTTGTTATAGACGGTGAAGAAGCCACACTGAAAAAGTTCTACCTTGAAGGTGACACGGTAAAGCTGGTACCTGCAAACCCTGAGCTTGAACCTATGTACTTTGAGGCTGACAGGGTACAGGTTCAGGGAATTGTAAGGGGAATAATAAGGTCCTATAAGGGTCTCAAAAGGAGGTTTTAAAAATGGTTAAAGAACTGCCTGTCTTAAAAGGACTGAACCACCAGAAGATAGAGATAAAAAACGGCAAATACCACTACCACTACCTGATTTACCAGTTCACAAAAAGAAACAGCAGGGTAGGGCTGATAGACTGTGGAAGCAGATTTAATCCTTATCTAATATCTAATGCAGCCCGTTTTGAAAACCTCAGCTCTGAAGAGCTTCTGAAACAGGTAAAGATAGTAAGGGCATTTACCGTCTTCCAGCTGAAAACTGCCCTTGAAAAAACACTCAGGGAAAACCCTGACGTGGTGATAATATCCGATGTGGATGCTGTCCTTAAAGACCCCGGTATCCCAGAGGGAGAAAGGGAAAATATCTTTATCAGCCTACTTTCAAAAATACACAGAATCAAAACCCCTGTCTTTATAGTCGGTGAAA
>JAADEU010000069.1 GCA_013153235.1 Aquificota bacterium
AAATTCTCCAGAACCATCCTGCTGAGGTTGAAAAATACAGGTCAGGAAATACCAAGCTGATGGGCTTTTTTGTAGGACAGGTTATGAAGGCAACAAAGGGCAAGGCAAATCCAAAGGTTGTAAACAAAATACTTTCACAGCTGTTAAATGGATAAACCTGACTACCTCCTGCTGAACCGTTTTCTCCAGAAGGCTGTTGAATTACTTGAGAAGGGGGAATCCTCTCCCCCTGATTTCAACAGATTTCCTGCTGCGGTTTATACAGGCAAAGGCTTAATTCCTGTGGAAAAGGCAGGATTTGACGGAAAGCTCCTTACAGGGATAGAAAGACAGAAAGAGCTGGTTTACAGGAACACCAGAAAGTTTATGGAGGGACAGCCTGCCAACCACGTACTTCTGTGGGGAGAAAGGGGTACAGGAAAGTCCTCCATTGTAAAATCATTGATTCCTCTGTTTTACAGTGATGGTCTGAGATTGATACAGATAATCGAGCTGGAGCTTGAGGGAATATTTGAGATTTATTCTATCGTTGAGAAAAACAGTTCTTTCAGATTTATACTCTTTATTGATGACCTGTCATTTAACGAGAATGACAGCAGATTCAGGATGTTTAAAACACTGCTTGATGGAACCGTTTATACTCTTCCGGAAAATCTACTTTTTTATGTTACCTCGAATCAGAAAAACCTGGTGTCGGTAAAGCATTCCGACAGGGATGGGGATTTTACAAGGGGAAGGGATGTGATTGATGAGAAGCTCTCCCTTGTTAACAGATTTGGACTTAAGGTTGGATTTTCCCCCTTCAGTAAGGATACTTTTCTGAAAATTGTTGAAAGGTATGCAGAGGCTTATGGAATAAAGATGGATAGAGAAGAATTACACCGGTTAGCTATTTCGTTTGCAAGGGAGGAGGGCAGCTTCAGTGGAAGGACAGCCCTCCATTTTATAAAAAGTCTGTGATTACTCTTCGTAGGCGTATCTACCGATTTCCACCCTGAAAAATAGTTTTTTGTTTTTCAGTTCTTCAAACAGTTTTTCAAGTTCCTCCTGATAGTCAGCCTCTCCCCTTTCTACCCTGTCCATTATTTCCTCAAGCTCTTTGGTAAACTGCTCATTTACAAATCTGTATATATCCTCCCTTTTCTTAATCAGGGACATAACGGTCCTTCCAAGTTTTGTAGGAAACAGATATTCCCTCCTTTCAACGATGTAATGTCTGTCGAGGAGTTTCTGGACGGTAACTGCATAAGTGGAAGGTCTTCCTATTCCCTTTTCCTTCATATCCTGTATCAGTGTGGCAAATGTGTAGTACGGTACCTTTGGTTTCAGGTGGTAGGATTTTTTACCCTGAACCTCGTATTTCCCTTCAGGTATGTGGTACACCTTTACAGGCAGTATAAGGTCGTATCCGTGCTCAAGAATTCTTGTGAGTATCTCCTCCTCAACTGTTTTGTCAAAACCCCTGATTTCGTATATGGTTTTTTCGACGACTGTTTCCCTCATCTGGGATGCTATAAACCTTTTGAATATCAGGTCGTACAGTCTCATATGTTTATTTGTTATACCCTGGAGGTTCATTGTGTAAACCATTGACCTGAGGTCATCCACATCCATAGGTCTTGTTGGTCTGATACATTCGTGGGCTCCGCCTGCCGAGGAGAATGTTCTTGGTCTGAAGTACTCCTCACCGAAGTTCTCCAGTATGTATTCCCTTGCAACGAACACCCCTGCCTCAGAAACCCTGAAACTGTCTGTTCTGTGGTATGTGATGAGTCCTGCCTCAAAAAGGTCCTGGGCAAGCTCCATGGTCTCCTGTGGAGAAAATCCCAGTTCCCTTGCAGCCTCAGACAGCATAATGTCCGTTGTAAATGGCTTTACAAAAAGGCTTTCCTCTTTTCTGTCTTTCTGTTTAATCAGAATAAACTCAAGGTGGTCATAGAACCACTTTGCCTCCTTCCTGTCCTCGAACTGGAACTCGACAGGAAATCCATTTACATCAATTCTCACAATGGCTATCTTCTGTTTTGCCTCGTCTGTTCTGTTTATAACCCACTCAAGAACTGGAGTCTGAACCCTTCCTGCAGACAGCCAGTGCCTGTGGAGCTTTTTCTGTATGTACTGGGATATTGTAAATCCTATCCATCTGTCGGCTATTCTTCTGACAAGCTGTGCTTTGACCAGATTGACATCAAAATCCCTGTGGTTTTTTATAGCTTCCAGAAATGCCCTTTTTGTTACCTCGTGGAACTCTGCCCGTTTAATGTTCATGTTGTAGGGTCTTGAGTTTAGGAACAGGTCGTAACTGATTTTTTCCCCTTCTGTATCAGGGTCTGTTGCGATGAAAATCTCATTTACCTCAAGGTCCAGCTCCCTTATCCCCTGTATGATTTCATTTTTTGACTCATCTATTGGCTCAAATATAGGTACCAGCTCTCCATTTTTCTTTACCCCGAAGTAGTACTCCTCTTTGTTCAGGTCATAAACATGCCCTTTACTTGCCACGATGGTCAGGAATCTTTCACCTATGGCTATCTCATATGCATCCAGATTCTTCAGTTTTCTCCTCAGTGGTTTTCCAAAGAAGTTTGCTATGGTCCTTGCCTTATTGGGGGATTCAACAATAACAACAGTTGTCAGGAATGACTGTCTCTCTCTGGCTATGTACTCCCCTGAGAGGACCTTTCTGACAAGCTCCCTGTCCCTGTCTATCTCCTGGAGAATCTTATCAAGGTCAACCTCCTCAACAGGTCTGAACACAATATCTTCACTGAACCACCTGACCTTTTTCTGCAGGGAGTAAAATGCCTTTTCATCATCAACCAAAAGGTAAGCAAGCCCCTTTGTCAGCCCCCCTGCATACAGCCTTGATGTTCTTCCAGATGCCTGTATGTACCCTGTAACATCTGCAGTTGTCAGTATAAAGCTGTCCCCTTCCCTTCTGAGGGTTATTTCTGGAGATTGCTGAATTGCAGCAAAGATTTCAGGTTTTTCTATCAGCTGTTTGACAGACTGTTGAATCTGTCTCATCCTGGAGAGTTTTTCTTCCTCTAACTTTTCAGTGGGGATAAATGCGTAAACTTTGAGGAAGTTTATATCCTCGTATAGCTTTTTAATCTGCAGAGGGTCTATAAGCTTCTTCCTTGCCAGAAATGGTATCAGTGAGAGCATAAAGTAATAGAGGTGTATAAACTCCTCCTCAAACCTGATATTAAACTGGAGTTTTGGAACGCCTACAAATACTGCATATCTGATAACATCAGGGAGGTCTACCCCCCTGGCAAGGGGGTTCCTGTAACTGGCAAAACCAACTGCAACCTGGATTTTTCCCTCCCTGTACTCATCAATCCTGTCCATCAGTTCTTCGTAGGATACGGCGGCAATACCGTTGCTATTGAGAAATTCCACGTATTTTTCAAGGGTTTCCCTGGTTTCTGAGGATGACAAAAATGCAAGTCCACCTTTTCCAAGCTTCTTAATGACATCAACACTTTTTTCCCACACATCTTCCGGTTTTTCGTATACATCCTCTATGTTTCTCAGGGTCAGTGAAGGTCTTCCTACCTCAAAACCCAGGAGCTCCCTGAACAGGGCAACCCTCTTTGAACGGGGGTTTGATGTTGCCGACGAAACTATAAGAACTCCTTTCCTTTTTTCGGCGATTTTCTGTACCTTTGCCTGCCAGTGCTGATACAGTTCAAGGTCTTCCTCTGAAGGCTGGCCTTTTTTAAAAAGGTTCTGTTTGAAGGTGATGAACCTCAGTGTGTAATCAATATCTTCCTGGGAAAATCCAAGGAGCATAAGGACCTTGTCTATGTTTTTAGCCGTTTTTAATATACTGTCAACATCGTCTACAAAAACAAGTCCGTATTCCCCTTTTGGAATGATATCTATATTTTTGTACAGGAACATTGTTGTTGTGAGAAGTATTTTAAAGTCGTTATTTTTTATTCTTTCCTTTAGCTCTTCCTGTTTCTTTTTTGATTTTGCAAATTTTGAGCTGTACGCAAGTATATCCTCCTCAGGTACACCAAACGATACAAGCCTTTCATGGGCCTGATTTACAAGCATCTGGGTGGGGAATATCAGATAGGCTTTTTTACCTTCCCTGTCTTTCAGGTATTTTGAAAGAACAAGTCCAAAAGTTGTTTTTCCTATACCTGTAGGGGCAAGGAGTGCGTAGGATATATTGAGGAAAAATCTTGTGGCCCAGGTCTCCTGTATAGACCACAGGTCATTTTTTATTATTTCCCTGAAGAAATTTTTAAAATCATTGACCTTTTCCCATAGATTACACACATCTGTAAACTTCCCGTAACCAAGCAGGCTACACAGGTCATCCCTGTCCACTTCCTCAGGGAGACACTGCTGGCATACCAGTCCTTTAAACAGTCTTTCAGATGTTATATCCCCTCCACAGTTAGGGCACATATCCTTATAAACAATCGGTATGACGGACCTTTCCATACTCCTCTCCTGTAAGCTTTTTTGTCCAGAAATAAAAAAAGCGGGCGTAAAGCCCGCCTTTTTTTTAACCTTCCTTCATCTGGAGGTACTCTTTTATCTCATGGAGCAGCTGTGCTGGGTTTTTGATTGGATAGACAAGGTTGTCGGCAACCTCTTCTGCAGGTATGCCTTTTATGGTGATTCCTGCAAGTTTTTCTTTCAGTGGCTGTGGATTTTCAACAGGGTACTTGAGTCCTTTTGAGTGCTTCAGTACTGTGTAAGCCCATGGAGCCTCACATACCTGAACCGCTTTTGCAGACATCTCTCTGCAGAACTCAAGGAGTGTCTGGGCTTCCTGACCTTCCTTGACCAGTTTGTAGGCGAGTTTTGCCACACCACCTGCGGTGTGAACCCTCAGTTCCTTCTTTTCTTCTTTGGTCAGCTCGTCCATATGTTCAATTTTAAACATTGCGGCATTTGGGTCAGCCCTCAGGATATTCCTGACGGTATTCCTTGTGAGTCCAACAATCTCTGCAATTTCCTCTTCTGTTTTCAGGTACTCCTCCCTCAGGACTATTGCAAATGCAGCCCTTGCCAGGGATGGGAGCCATGTCAGTGTTCTATATTCTGCAAGTTTATGGAGACCTCCAAGCAGGTCTATTGCCTTGAAAAATACCCTTCCAACCAGCTGTTCCAGGTCGTGCTCGTCTACAGGTTTTGATGTCAGTAGTACTACCATTTCTTTCCCTCCTTATTTTTATTTTCCTATAGGTCCTAAAATTCTTACCAGTCCTGTATCTGTAATCTCAAGGTAGTGGGTTTTTGTGTCGTGTCCTGACATTCTACAACCATCTATTCTGAATAGTCTTACAATATCACCCACTTCCCTTTTGTACAGTTTTGCCTTGAATGAAGAGTCTATCAGTTCTTTTGCCAGCACCATCGTTCCATCAACGATATGTCCCACTGCGTATCCACCTGCAGCTTCTGCTGTCAGCTCCTCGTGCCCACTTCTTTTCTGGGATACAAACAGTGCTGTCTGGTACCATTTTTTCATAAAGTTAAACAGTCTTCTTACAATTCCCCTTGCAAGCATCTCCCTGTTTTCAAACAGTCCTGTCACAGAATCAATAACGGTGAATTTTATATGGTAGGTTTTTATTGCGTATGCGAGGGTTGCAAGGAGGTCGGGGATGTTTTCCCTCAGTGTTGAGTGGGATGCTGCATCTATCAGGATTATGTTATCCTCAAACTCCTCAAAGTTATAACCCATTGCAGCAGCCCTGAGCTTTATGGAGGCAATCACAAAGTTTGCAGGGGACTCAACGGTTATAAATGCAACCTTATGTCCCTTCCTTGCCTGCTCAACTGTAAACTGCTCAACCATAAGGGATTTTCCTGTATCTGACACACCTGTTATGTTAAACACAGAGTATGCAGGGATACCACCCAGGGTTTTTTTGACGATTTTGCCATTTTCCGATTCCACAATAAAAAACAGGTCGTCAAGACCTTCGATTCCTGTCGGGATTCCGTAGATTTTTGGGGCTTTTTCAAGAGCTTTTGAGCCTGTGAAGATACTTTCTTTTACGACCTTTGGTTCCCTGTACTCATGAACCCTTTCTGTCTCGTCGTGGTATTTTGGGTCTTCGGCCATCCTACCCTCCATTTTTTATAGTTTTTACAACTATTAAATTATTGCCTTTCTGAATACTGTCAATACTTATTCCTCGAAGTATTCGGCCCCTCCGTGTTTCGTTTCCCACACAACCACCTTCTGGAGGGTAGGGTATCTCTGTTTTACAAGGGTATAGATATGCTTTGCCACGTTTTCGGCACTGGGTGAAAAATCGTATATATCGTTCATGCATTTGTAATCAGGTAGTATCTCATCAAGGAATTTCTGTATCTCAATAAAATCAAAACCCATTCCACCTTTATCAAGGGTGTCTGCCCTGATAAACAGCTCCACCTCCCAGGTATGCCCGTGGAGGGGTTCAGGTTTTCCGTGGTAATCGGTCAGATAGTGGGCAGCCTGGAATTCCCTTCTGACTCTGATTATGTAAGGCATTACCTGACCATCTCCTGTTCCTTTTTGTAATCCCAGTATATGCTGTCCAGTATATCAGAAAGCTGATTCGAGTATTCCTCTGCAATCTCGTCAATTTTTGGATTGTCTATGACAATGTCCCACACGTATGGATTATTTCCCACTATACCTGTTCCATCCCCAAGGTCATAAATAACCAGATTTACTATGGAAAGGGGAGCTATTTGCGGTGCTATTGCAAGAAGCTCGTTTAATCTCCTTTCATCCACAATCTGTACCAGAAAAAATCTGTCCTCTGACCTTACATCTATTATTTTCAGGTTGTTGTTCTTTGCCTTCCTCTGGAGGAAGTTCATGTATTCCTGGGGTTTTATGTGGGGGTAGGCCTTCTCAAGGAGAACAGCTGATTTAACGGTATTTGTGGCCAGACCGTAAACAAATATATACAGGAAAACCAGTGTGGAAAATATACCGACTCCTGTGATTATGATAAACGGCCAGTTCCTTTTCATTTATTCTCCTGCTGGTTTTTCTGTTTTTCCTTTTCCTCGTTGTAGCTTGCCTTAATTGCAAGCCCCCATATAATTGCAACGGTTATAACCATAAATGTAAAAAATATAATTCCTGCAAGCTCCCACCAGTTATTTTCCATCTTTAAGGTACCTCCGGTTTAGGTGATTAAATTTTAGCACAGATAGCTCTGTGGTTAGTAGTTATTAACTTCCACAGGTAGTATAATTATTTCACTAAATCTATTATATTCCAGGGCCGGGGAAATGGAAAAACTTGTTTTTATAATGGTTTTCTTTATGGTTCTTGTTGTGGTCAGCATAATAATTGGCATGAAAAAGTGAGCCAGACCGAATTTTTCAAACATTATTAACACTTATAAAGTATAATAATATTTACTTTCAAAGAACCTAAAAGGAGGAAAACACCTGATATGTTCAAAGTTCTGGTTACAGACCATATCTCAAGTAAAGGACTGGACATACTGAACAGTGACCCTGATATAGACCTTGATTACCAGCCGGAAATCAGATGGGAAGAACTGCTTGAAATCATAAAGGATTACCATGCCATTATCACCAGAAGCAGAACGCCTGTAACGGAAGAACTCCTTGAGAGGGCAGAAAATCTCAAGGTGGTTGGAAGGGCAGGTGTTGGTGTTGATAATGTCGACCTTGAGGCCTGTTCAAGAAGGGGAATTCTGGTTGTTAACACCCCCGGTGCAAATACTGTAGGTGCTGCAGAGCTTACTATAGCCCATCTGTACGCTGTACTGAGGAAGCTCCACCTTGCCCATGAATCAATGCTCAGAGGTGAGTGGAACAGAAAAAAATTCATGGGTGAGGAGCTGGACGGAAAAGTCGTTGGAATTGTTGGGCTCGGAAATGTAGGTTCACAGGTTGCAATCAGATGTAAGGCTGCAGGGGCTACAGTGATTGCATATGACCCTTACATACCCAGGGAAAAGGGAGACAGGCTTGGTGTGGAGCTTGTTGATACACTTGAGGAACTGATTAAAAGGTCTGATATAGTAACCCTCCACTGCCCCCTTACAGAGGAAACCAGGGGTATGATAGGTGCAAAAGAGTTTGAGATGATGAAGGACGGGGTTTATTTTATCAACTGTGCCAGAGGTGGTATTGTTGATGAAGATGCCATGTACGAATATATGAAAAAGGGTAAGTTTGCAGGAATAGGACTGGATGTTTTTGGGAAAGAACCCCCAGACGATAGAATCAGAAGGATATTTGAGTTTCCAAATATAAGCCTTTCACCCCACATAGGGGCAAACACATACGAATCCCAGGACAAGGTTGCCGTTAAGATAGCCCAGCAGGTTATTGCAGCCCTTAAAGGGCAGTTCGTTGAGGCTGCGGTTAATGCACCGTTTACCATTACGGAGGGTTTTGAGAACGTAAAGGCCTTCCTCCTGCTTGCAGAAAAACTGGGAAGTTTCCTCACCCAGTATGCAGGGGGTAATTTTAAGGAGATTAATGTTGAGGTCAGGGGCTCTATTGCAGAGCATATAAAACCCATTACGGCATATCTCCTGAAGGGATTCCTTGAACCTATACTGGACAGACCTGTGAATATAATAAATGCCCCATTCCTGGCTAAAGAAAGGGGAATAAACATAGTTGAGTCATCCAGAGAAGAGGGGCTTGTTTTCAAAGATTTTATAAAGGTTACAGCTGTTGAAAATGGAAAGGAGCATGTCGTCGGTGGAACGGCATTTTACGGACAGATACCAAAGATAATGCTTGTGGACGGATACTGGATAGACATAGACCCTGAAGGTGTGATTTTGATGTTTGAAAACAAAGATGTTCCCGGTGTTATTGCAAAACTTGGGGAAATTCTGGCAAGACATAACATTAATATAGCCGGCTTCAGACTGGGAAGACTTGAAAAGGGTAAGATAGCCCTTGGAGCCCTTCAGCTTGATGAGAGAATTAACGATGTAATTCTTGAGGAAATCCTTGATATTCCAGAAATATTAAAAGCAAAAGAGATTATTCTGTAGGAGGAAAGAGGTGTCTGAGAGGAAGATAAAAGTCGCAATAGCTGGCGTAGGAAACTGTGCCAGTGCACTGATACAGGGGATTTATTATTACAAGGAAAAAAAGAGTATTGAAGCAAGTGGTCTCATGCATGAGGATATTGGTGGCTACAAACCATGGGACCTGGAGATTGTGGCCGCCTGGGATATAGATGAAAGGAAAGTGGGGTACGATGTTTCGGAGGCTATATTTAACCCTCCCAACTGTACAGCTGTTTTCCAGAGGGATGTACCAAAAACAGGGGTAAAGGTCAGAAAAGGGAAGGTCCTTGATGGATTCCCTGAGCATATGAAAAATTACCCGCCGGAAAATGCCTTTGTTCTTTCTGATGCCAGGGAGGATAGTGTTGATACAGTTGCAAAGGTTCTGATTGAATCAGGTGCAGATGTTCTCATAAACTACGTCCCTGTTGGTGCAGAACAGGCGGCCAGATATTATGCAGAGGCCTGTTTAAAGGCTGGTGTCGCCTTTATAAACTGTATGCCAACATTTATCGTCTCGGATGATGAATGGGCAAAGAGGTTCGAGGCAGAAGGTATCCCTGCCGTGGGGGATGACATAAAATCACAGGTAGGTGCAACCATCACCCACAGGGTCTTAACACAGCTCCTTCTGGACAGGGGTGTAAAGATAGACAGGACCTACCAGCTGAACGTAGGTGGAAATACAGACTTCCTGAACATGCTTGAAAGAAGCAGACTTGCCACAAAGAAAAAATCAAAAACAGAGGCGGTATCCTCACTGATACCCTATGGTATGGACCCGAGGAATATACACATAGGTCCTTCAGACTACGTTCCATGGCTAAAAGACAGGAAGATAGCCTTTATCAGGCTTGAAGGAAGGCTGTTTGGGGATGTTCCTATGCATATAGAACTGAGGCTTGATGTTGAAGACTCCCCAAACAGTGCAGGTGTTGCGATAGATGCAATCAGATGTGCAAAACTTGCACAGGATAGGGGTATAGGTGGACCTCTCTATTCAATATCTGCCTATACAATGAAACACCCTCCAATCCAGTATACAGACTGGCAGGCCAGAGAAATGGTTGAAGAATTTATAGCCGGTATCCGAGAAAGATAATAATATAAATCTTCAGGAGGGTCGTTATGAAGAAAACAGCAGGGCTATTGTTGGCCGGTGGTTTTTTATTTTCTTCAGCCATGGCGGTACCGGCTGTGGATGGAGAGTTATCTGCCGGATACATCAAACAGGACATCGACGGCTGGATTAATTACAAAGGTGATTCAGCGGATGTTGATTCTGACCTGAACATCGGAACGGAAAACTCCTATTTCATAAGGGCAAAACTTGAACATCCTATTCCGATTCTCCCAAACATAAAACTGCAGTACCTGAGAATGAGATTTTCAGGTGATGGTACAGTTAGCAGAACATTTACATTTGGAAATATAACTGTAAATGTAGACGAAAGGGTAAGAACAAAACTTGACCTTGACCATTACGATTTTGTTCTGTTTTATAACCTTCCGTTTATAAATGCCCTTCAGGTCATTGATGCAGAATTTGGACTGAATGTAAGGGTTATCGATTTTTATGCCTGGGTTCAGAGGGTATCCACAGGTGAGGAGGATTCTGTATCCCTGACACTGCCTATTCCTATGCTCCATGGTTCTCTTGAATTAAAACCGCTGAGTTTTATCTCTTTTCTGGTTGAGGCCAACGGTATAGCCTATCAGGGAAATCATTACTACGATGTTTCAGGTGAGGTCAGACTGAAACCTATCAGGACACTGGTTCTTGATGTTTTTGTTGGACTGGGTTACAGATACGAAAAACTAAAGATAGACGATATAGATGACACAAGTGCAGACATCAAGGTAAAACAGCCCTATATCCAGGCAGGTATACTGTTTTAATAAACAAAAGGGGGTTTCTCTGCCCCCTATTTATCTGACAGGAGTTTTCCCCCTTTGCCCCAGTTATCCCTGCTGACCTCTTCAATCACCACGTAGGTAGCAGATGGTGGCTTTCCTGCAACCTCTTCCAGTAGTTTTGTTATACCTTCAACGATTTTCTGTTTCTGCTCTTTTGTCAGTTCCCCTGCAACTTTAACATTTACGTATGGCATGTCACTCCTCCAGATTGTACTGTTTTAGTTTCCTGTAAAGGGACGAAAGGTCTATCTCAAGGGCTCTGGCAACCTCCTTCAGATTTCTGCCGTATTTTTCAAGGGCAAGCTGTATCACCTCTTTTTCAGCCTCTTCCCTTACCTTTTTCAGAGGCTTAATCTCTATTTTCCTTTTGCCTGCAGGTGATTTTCCTTTAAACAGATACGGTGGAAGGTCTTCAACGGTTATCTCCTCCCCTGTGGCAAATATACACAGCCGTTCCATAAGGTTCTTAAGCTCCCTTACATTTCCTGGCCAGTCGTACTTCAGGAGGACCTTCTTCACATCCTCAGACAGTTTTACAGGCTCCATCTTATTTTCTATACATGACTTTTTCAGAAAATGCTCGGCAAGGAGGATTATATCCTCACCCCTTTCCCTTAAAGGGGGAACGTAAATGGGAACAACGGCAAGTCTGAATGCAAGGTCCTGTCTGAATCTGCCTTCCTCAATCTCCTTCTCAAGGTCTTTGTTTGTTGCCGATATAACCCTTATATCAACCTTGATTTTTTGATTACTTCCCAGTCTTGTAAACTCTTTTTCCTCCAGAACCCTAAGCAGTTTTGCCTGTGCAGCAAGGCTCATATCCGTCACTTCGTCCAGAAACAGGGTTCCTCCGTCTGCAATCTCAAGCTTACCTGGCTTCCTTGATATTGCCCCTGTGAATGCACCCTTTTCATACCCGAAGAGCTCGGCCTCAATAAGGTCATCAGGGAGTGCTGCACAATTTATGTCAACAAATGGTTTGTTTGCCCTGTCACTCAGGAAGTGTATAGATTTTGCCACCAGCTCTTTTCCTGTACCGTTTTCACCGAATATCATCACCCACGCGTTTGTCCTTGCAACCTTTTCTATCTGTTTTTTCAGCTTTATGATAGGGGGGCTGTTTCCTATTATTTCTATATCCTTTGTCTGTTGCTGTTTCAGGAATATATACTCAAGGTCCTTTTTTATTTCATTAATGGCTTTCTGGATAACGGCCAGTATTGAGTCTGTGGATATGGGCTTTTCCAGAAAATCGTAGGCCCCTTCTTTCAGAGCTTTCACGGCAATGGGGATGTTTGCGTGCCCTGATATCATAATTATTTTTGTCAGGGGGTTGTTTTCCTTGATAAACTGAATCAGGTCTGTCCCTTCACCGTCCGGCAGCCACACATCAAGGAAGACAATATCAAAGTCCTTTTCCTTTAGTTTTTCCTTAGCCGATGCGATATCAAATGCCACATCAACATTAAAACCTTCATCCTCCAGTATATCCTTCAGCAGGTCTGTTATGTTCCTCTCATCATCAACCACAAGTATAGAAAAGTTCTGGTTCTCCATCAGACGATAACCCTTTTAACCCTCTTTGATATCCTACACATTATTTCATAAGGTATGGTGTTGCACAAGGAGGCAACCTCCTCAAAATATATTTCTTTTTCCCTGTCCCTGCCAATGACAGTCACTGTATCGTCCGGCTTTATATCCTCCAGACCGGTAACATCAACGATGGTCATGTCCATTGTTACATTTCCAATGATTCTGATTTTCCTGTCTTTAAACAGGAAGTAACCCCTGTTTGACAGAGCCCTTGGAAGACCATCGGCATATCCAAAGGCAACAACTGCTATTTTCATATCTGCAGGTGCCCTGAATGTCCCTCCGTAGGAAACCCTCTCACCTTTTTTCAGCTGTTTAACGGTAATCACCTTTGCTTTCACAGACATTACCGTTTTTACAGGGATTGAAAAACTTTTGGATGGCTTTTCCCCGTAGATGGATATGCCAATTCTGACGCTGTTGCAAAAATCACATCTGTACTCCAGCCCTGCACTGTTTTGCAGATGTATGTATCTGGGTTTTATCCCGTACTTTTCAGCCTGCTTCACTATTTCCCCGAAGGCCGTTATCTGTTTTTGTGTGTATTCAGGGTCTGTATCCGCAGAAGGGAAGTGGGACATTATCCCTTCAATATGAATTCTGCCAGAGGCTATTTTTATAATTTCATCAAGCTGGCCGGGATAAAATCCAAGCCTGTGCATCCCTGTATCAAACTTCAGATGAACCTTTTTTATCCGGTTGTTTATTGCCAGTCTTAACTGGTCAAAATCAGATACCACAGGAACCAGATAATACGAGCTGAATATATCAACCTCTTCAGGGAGGATTCCCCCAAGAACCAGTACATCCGAGTTTATACCTGCCTCCCTTAATTCCCTGCCCTCTTCGGCGGTGGCAACACACAGGTATCTGACAGGCTTAAGACTCTGGAGAATCTTTGAAACTTCAGCAGCCCCGTGACCGTAAGCGTCGGCTTTGACAACGGCAAAGATATCTTTATTCACACGGCTGTGGATTGATTTTACATTATGAACCAGTCTATCTTTATCAACTTCTGCCCAGCTTCTGAAACCTTTAAGGTGTATTTTGTCCTCCGTTTTCATTATAATTTTCTTTTCGTAATTTTATCAAAAAAAGCTTTCATTTTCTTATGAACAGGTATAAATTATGAAATATAAACTCTGGAGGTCAGCTGGTTGGATAAGGTTGCGGTGCTGTCCGTTTCCCTTGCGTTGATAGGTGGGATAGGCTGGTTTTTCTCCGGAAAGAAGAAATCCTCCGAAAAGGAAGACACCGCCCCAGAGGGAAAAATAGAAAAACTGGAACTTAACATATCAGGTATGCACTGTGCCGGATGTGTTGCAGGTATAGAAGCAACCCTGAAGGCTACGGAAGGTGTTGTTTCAGCTTCTGTAAATCTGACAACATCAAAGGGTGTTTTTGAGTACGACCCTTCTGTAATTTCAAAAAACGAGATAATACAGAAAATTAAACAGCTTGGATACGACGCATCTGAGGACCTTGAAAGCTTTGAAAAAAAAAGTTAGAGGAGGAAAGAGACCTTAAAAAAAGGTTCCTGACTGCCTTTACCCTTACGGTGGTTATCTTTTTCCTCCATTTTATGCAGCCCTTTCCTGAAAAAATAAACAGTTATCTTATCTTTGCTCTTGCCTCTGTTGTTCAGTTTTATGCCGGTTTGGATTTTTACAGGTCTGCATTTGGTGGACTGAAAAACAGAATTGCGGATATGAATCTCCTTGTTGTTCTGGGAACATCGGCGGCGTATTTTTATTCAACACTGGTTTTATTTTTTCCTGATATTTTCCCTGAAAAACTGAGACAGTTTTATTTTGATGGGGCTGCTGCAATCATAACGTTTGTTTTACTGGGAAGGTACCTTGAACTGAGGGCAAGGAATAAGGCTTCAGATTTTATGAAAAAACTCATCCAGTTAAAGCCCCAGAAAGCAACGGTAATAGTTGATGGCAGGGAAGTTCAGGTCAGTGCAGACAGTCTGGTCAGGGGAGACCTTGTTGTTGTTAGAGCCGGGGAAAAGATTCCTGTTGACGGCGTTGTGGTGGAAGGTGAGGGTGAGGTGAACCAGCAGGTCATAACCGGTGAACCAATTCCTGTCTTAAAAAGAGAAGGTGATACGGTTATAGGGGGAACTGTTCTGGAAAACGGGTATCTGATAATCAGGGCAACAAAAACAGGCAGGGACACCCTTGTTTCACAGATAATAGCCCTTGTTTCACAGGCACAGGAGAAGAAACCCCCTATAGGCAGGCTGGCAGACAGGATTGTTGCGGTTTTTGTTCCGGCAATAATGGTAATATCAATCGTTGTTTTTGATATCTGGTACCTTCTGGATAGACCTGATGTGGCATTTGTGTCCGCCATATCCGTCCTGATTATAGCCTGTCCCTGTGCCCTGGGAATAGCAACCCCCATTGCTGTTGTTTCTTCTGTGGGAAGGGGGGCAAAGGAGGGAATTCTGATAAAAGAGCCTTCCATTGTTGAGAAGATAAACGGTATAAACCTTATGGTGTTTGACAAGACAGGAACCGTCACAGAAGGAAAACCTGAGGTTATAAAAAAGCTTGTGTATGATGAAAAAGGACTGGAATTTCTGTATCCTGCACTGAAAAAGAGCAATCATCCTGTTTCCTCTGCCGTCCTGAAAACAATACCTGAGAGTAATAAAAAGCTGGAAAGATTTGAGATTTTCCCTGGAAGGGGATTTAAGGCTGTGGTTGAAGGCAGAGAGGTGGTGGCAGGAAGTTTCCAGTTTTTACAGGAAAATGGCATAAAAATAGGGTCAGAAGGGCAAACAACGGCATTTGCAGTTTCTGTTGACAGAAAGGTTGTTGCCGTTTTTTATCTGGAGGACAGGGTGAAACCTGAGGTTAAAGGGGTTTTTTCCTACCTGAAGAAAAAAGGTATAAAGACCGCTATCCTCAGTGGTGATAAAAAAGAGTATGTTGAAAGACTGTGCCGGGATTTAGGGGCAGATATGTGTTTTGGACAGAAACTTCCGGAAGAAAAGTACCGGCTGGTGCAGTCCCTGCAAAAGGAAGGTTACAGGGTTGCCTTTGTTGGGGATGGTGTCAACGATGCCCCTGCCATGGCTGTTTCTGACGTTGGTATAGCCGTGATGCAGGCAACAGATGTGGCAAAGGAAACAGGGGACATTATACTCCTGAAGAAAAACCTGAAACTGTTAATAAAAGCCATTACACTTTCAGAAAAAACATTGAAGATAATAAAGCAGAACCTGTTCTGGGCTTATTTTTATAACGTTATAGGAATTCCTGTGGCAGGTGGAATACTGTATCCCATTACGGGAATGGTTTTAAATCCTGTATTTGCAGGGATTGCCATGTCTGTAAGCTCTGTTACAGTTGTACTCAATGCCCTGAGATTACAGTTTACCAGGCTGGAGGATGGTGATGATAAAGGAGATTTTATCGGTTAAGCCATTTGCCGTTATAGGGCACAGGGGTGCCGGTGGGGAAAAACCTGAGAACACACTCTCTGCCATATCCCATGGTATTTCTGTGGGTGCTGATATCGTGGAAGTGGATGTAAGGAAAACAAAGGACGGTAAACTGGTTCTGTTCCACGATAAAGACCTGAAAAGGCTTACAGGTAGAGCTGTTCCCATTTCACAACTGGATTACAGCTTTATCAAGGAGAATGTCAGGATAGATGGTGAAAGGATACCACTACTGGAGGAAGCACTGGGGCTTGTAAATGAAAAGGCAGGTATGTTTATTGAAATAAAAGAGCCTGAAACCACACCCCGGATAATCCAGACTGTTAAAGAAAGTGACGCTATAAGCTGGGTGGGTATTATTTCTTTTTATGAAGAGGCACTTTCAGAGGCAAAAAGACTCATTCCGGAAATAACAACAGGACTGATTTATATGCGTCCCCCCGGGAAAATACTGGAGGCAAAACAGATAGGGGCTGATGTTGTGCTGCCTGTTAAAAACCTTGTCACAGAAAAAGCAGTCAGATTTGCCCACAGAATGGGTCTAAAGGTTGTAAGCTGGGTGATAAATGATTTCGAAACGGCAGAAATTATGTACAAGAGGGGTGTTAACGGTATAGCTTCTGATTATCCCTCTATGGCTGTGGAGTGGAAAAATAGATTAAAGGGGGGCTAAAAAGCCCCGCCGTGTTAATGATGGACTCCCCCTTCACCGTGGGCGTGTCCGTGCTTTATCTCCTCAAGGGATGCGTCCCTTACGTTAACCACCTCAACCTCAAAAACAAGGTCCTTGCCGGCTAATGGGTGGTTCATATCAACAGTTACGCTCTCATCATCAAAATCAACCACAATCATGTTAATAATCTGACCGTCTGGAGTCTGTGCCTGCAGGGGCATTCCCTTCTCAAGCTCTATACCCTGGAAATACTCCCTTGGAACCTTCTGTATCAGCTCAGGATTCTTTTCTCCGTAAGCCTCAGATGCAGGGACTTCAATGGTTTTCTTTTCCCCTGCTTCCATACCTTCCATTCTGCTCTCAAGACCGGGGATGATATTTTCTGCCCCGAAGAGAACCGTAAGAGGCTGTCCGTATTCCTGACTGCTGTCAAGAACCTGACCGGTCTCTTTGTCTTTGAGTGTGTAGTGGAACGTTACCACTTTGTTGCTTGTAGCTTTCATAAAAAAACTCCTTTATGTGTATTTAGCACCGTTAAGATGCCATTATTTTTTCGATAAAACTGTCTATGTTCATCTTCTCAAATTCATTTTCAGTTGAATAAATATATATGTCTTTTCCCCCACTGTCCAGTCCTATCAGGATTACCTTTCTGTACCTGTTGCCAAATGCGAACTTGATAGATTCTTCCGGTTTTCTATCTATAATGTCCCTTCCTACGCTGTAGCCTTTCTCCCTGAGAATTTTTGCAAGTCTGTAGGCATTTTTCTTATCTTCCGTAAGGTCAATAATAAAAAAGTCCTTGTAATTTTTTACCCCCAGTATCCCCATCTCCTTCATACAGTCCCACAGGTTCAGAACATCAAAGGCAAACCCTGTTGCAGGTACATTTCCGTTGTATCTGGCAATCAGGTTGTCGTACCTACCACCCTGACCGACAGGTTTTGAGAATCCCTTTATAAAAATCTCAAACATTATCCCTGTGTAGTATGAAAACTCTTTTGGCTCACCAAGGTCAAAGGAGATTCTGTCTGCCAGTCCGTACTCTGTCAGTATCCTGTGGATTTCTGCAAGTTCATCAAAAACTGTCCCCAGCCTGTCTATACCGCCGTATCTCTCCTTCAGTTCTCTAATCAGCCCAATTCCCCCCTGGTACTTGGGAATGTTGATGATAAGCTCAGAGAGGGAGCCTTCTATACCCCTTTCCTGTACAAACTTTTTCAGTGAAAAAATCTCCCTGTTTTTTACCCGGTGCATAAAATGTCTGTATTCTTCCTCATCAAGACCGAGTATATTTTTCAGTACTGTGAACAGTCTGGTGTTATTTATATCAATCTGGTAATTGTTAAGGCCCAGCCTTTCAAGGGACTGGCATGCCACGGCGATAACCTCAGCATCCGCTTCAAGTCTGTCGGAGCCTATAAGCTCAATTCCTGTCTGGAGCCTCTCCCAGAGGTTGTCGGCCTTTGGAGGAACGTATCTGAATATAACCCCTGTGTAGTAGTACCGTTTAGGAAGGTTTTTTATCTTCAGTGATGAAAAGTAACGGGCTATCTGGGCTGTAAAATCAGCCCTCAGGGATAGTATTTCGCCGCTGCTTCTATCAACAAGCTTAAAACTCTTTCCTGTTATCTCCTCATCAAGGCCCTTACTGTGTACACTCAGGTACTCAAAATACGGGAGTTTTATCTCCTCGTAAGCCCATCTTCTGAAAGTATCGTTTATAGTGCCAAGTATGTGGTTTATCTCAAAACTCTCGGCCCTGCTGAAAGTCCTTACACCGGCTGGAAGGTCTATATTCATCCTTTCTCCATCAAAGTGCGTCTAAGGCGGGGATAAACAGGTCCCCTAAGAAGTATGTGTTGTTCAGTTTATACAGAATGGGTCTTACCTTTTCGTAATCCAGAATTGAGTAAGATGCGTTGTCACATCCAAAACTCCAGAACTTTCCAAGGGGCAGGTCAAGTCCTGCAACAAAGGAAGCTCTTATAGGAACCGTGTGGGATACGGCTATAACCGTTTCGCCGTCGTGTTTTTCAAGCATCCTTTCCTGAAACCTCTTTACCCTGTTGTAAACATCAACGAGGGTCTCACCGTGTGGAAACTTTATTGTTTCAGGCTCATAAAGCCACTGCCTGAACATATCAGGGTATTTTTCCTTAACCTCCTCAACGAGCATTCCGGACCACTCACCGTGGTCTATCTCTATAATATCCTCATCAATCTGTATAGGCAGGTTAAGCTCTTTTGATATGTACTCTGCCGTCATATACGTTCTTTTTAGTGGACTGGAGTAAAGGGCTGAAGGATTGTACTTTTTCAGTGTTTTTGCAAGTAACTCCGCCTGTTTATGACCCCTTTCAGACAGTTCAGGGTCAAGTCTTCCCTGGTATTTGCCTATTGGATTCCACAGACTTTCCGCATGCCTGACGTATATAATCCTTACCGCCAATTTCCACTCCTTTTATATATTTTTCAGTATTATTTCCTGTGCTTTTTTAACGCCTGTAGCCGGTTCAACGGTATAACCTTCCTTAATCAGTGCCATCTCAAGTCCGGCTATAACCTGTATAACATCGTTAAAATCAAAATAACCCATGTGGGCTATCCTGAGGATTTTACCCTTAAGGTGGTCCTGTCCTCCGGCAACCCTGAACCCAAGTTCAAGAAGCCTTTTCCTCAGTTTATTCCCATCTATACCTTCAGGTGAGTAAATGCCTGTTGCTGAGTTTGAGGGACTTTCTGACAGGAGCTTCAGCCCCAGTGCCTTAACAGCCTTCCTTGTTGCTTCAGCCATTATGTTGTGTCTCTTTTCAAGCTGTGGAAGACCCTCTTCCAGAATAAGTGTAAGACTTTCCCTCAGGGCTATGATTAGACTGATTGCAGGGGTGTAGGCTGTCTGCCCTTCCCTCTGCTTTTTTACCTCCTTTGCCACATCAAAGTAATATTTAGGGAGGTTACTTGTCTTCAGTCTCTTTTCTGCTTTCTGTGAAAAATAGAGCAGTCCAAGCCCTGGAGGGAGCATGAGGGCCTTCTGGGAACCTGTAACAAGAACATCAATTCCGGATTTTTCAGGATAAACCTGATAAACACCGACAGATGTGATTCCATCAACAACAAGGATACAGTCATCAAGGGAGTTGGAGATTTTCCCTAAGAACTCAACATCGTGGTATGTTGTTGTGGATGTCTCTGACTGCTGGACGAAAATCCCTTTTATGTCAGGGTTTTTTTCAACTATTTCTTTTACCTTTTCCTTCTGGTATGTTTTTCCCCATTCTATCTGGTAGTCAATAACATCCAGTCCGTATGTTTCTCCAAGCTCTTTCCACCTCTGTCCAAACTTCCCTGCATTTATTACAAGTATTTTATCCCCTCTG
>JAADEU010000104.1 GCA_013153235.1 Aquificota bacterium
GATGTAAAGGCTTCAAAAAGGGATGTATCAAAGGTAGTTAGCAGGGTTTTTGAGCTTATCTCTGAGGAAATCATAAACGGTGAGGATAATTATAAGATACAGATTTCCGGATTTGGAACATTTATCGTAAAAAGAAGAGCCCCAAAAATCGGTAGGAACCCCAAAACCAGAGAAGAAAAGTTGATACCTGAAAGGTACGGTATATCTTTTAAGGTTGGTAAAAAACTCCACAGAAGATTAAACGGTCAGTAAGGTCGGAGCGTAGCTCAGGCGGTAGAGCACTGGCATGGGGGGCCAGAGGTCGGCGGTTCGAGTCCGCTCGCTCCGACCATTACATAAAACTCCCCTTTCCTGTGAAATCCCACCCCCTTTAGGCTAAAATAAAACCAATGGGAAAAAAGATATTCATCAGCGTAGGTGAGATATCAGGGGATAACTACGCTTCAGAGCTTATAAAAAGGCTTCCTGAGTTTGAGTGGACAGGGATAACAGGTCCCAAAATGAGGGATGCCGGATGCAAAACCGTGGAAAAGCTGGAAAATATCTCCGTTGTCGGAATTATGGAAGCCCTGCCCAAATATTTCCACATAAGAAAAACATTCAAAATGGCTGTCGAGGAGCTTGATAAGGGAGTTGACCTTTTGGTTGTTGTGGACTTTCCCGGTTTTAATCTTAAGCTTTTAAAGGAAGCAAAGAAAAGAGGGATAAAAACGGTCTACTTTATCGCACCACAGGTGTGGGCGTGGGGTAAGGGTAGAATCCCTAAAATCGTAGAAAACACCGATGTTCTGATTTCCATCTGGCCCTTTGAAAAACAGGCTTATGAGAGGTATCTTGACAGATTCAGATTTGAGTATGTAGGTCATCCCCTTCTGGACATTATAAAAACCGAAACCACAGCAGATGAGTTTAAGGAAAAACTCGGTATCTCTTCCGAAAAAAGGATATTTGGACTTCTTGCAGGGAGCCGGGAAAGTGAGGTAAAAACACTTCTGCCGATTATGCTGCAGGCTGCATCCATTATCCTGAAAGAGCATAATGACCTTCATTTTGTTATCCCTGCAACCCCAAATGTTGAAACACTTGTTAAACAGATAGTTTCCCGTTATCCATCCATCCCTGTCAGCGTTACGGTAAAGGGAGATTTTAATAATCCGTCTTACGAGACGATGAAACATTCCGTATTTTCCGTCATAGCATCAGGGACCGCAACGCTGGAAGCTGCCATAATAGGAAATCCATTTTTACTTGTTTATAAGGTGTCTCCAATAACCTTTTTCATAGGTAAAATCCTTGTTTCCATAAACTTCCTTGGACTGCCCAATCTTATAGCCGGCCGGGAGGTAATTAAGGAACTCCTTCAGGAGGAATGTAATCCAGGTAGCATAGCCAGTTACAGTCTGAAATACCTGGGGGATAAATCCCTGTACAGCAAGACGATAAAAGAACTGGAACAGGTCAGACAGAAGCTTGGTCAGAAGGGGGCCCTGGACAAAGCGGCGAATATAATAAGGGAAATTATTTAGAGTTTTTGTCTGTTGATGGAAAGTAATAAAGTTCCCATACAATTTCCCCTTTATCACAGTTCACGTAATTATCAAGCTCACAGTATGTCAGGACTATCTGTCCAATTGTAAGGTCTTTTATCAGCTTTCTCTCAGGGATATTTCCAACGTACGTGATGCATTTTTTATCCTTTTCTATCGGTTCGAGTTTTATATCGTAAAAACCCTGAAGGTACTTCCTTTCCGCCAGCACAAACTCAAGGGGACATTTTTTCCCATTTACTTTCAGTATGAATCCCCCAGGAAGGTTTATCATTTTGACAGGTGCCTTTTCAAAATAGAAAAATTTGCCAAAATAAACGTTTTCACCGAGGATTATAATTTTTTCCGAGTTTCTGAAAAAAGGCTGGGCGTAAGCAGCTGTTAAAAAGGCCAGAAATAATCCAAGAATTCTTACTGCCACCATCATTCCCACCTCTCCTTTTATATTTAATATGAGGGCAGGAAATTTTTTATCAACGGTATCTGTAGTATTTTTCAGGGATACTTTTTATAATTCTGTCGGCTATTTTCTTTACAAGGTCAAGGGAGGCCTTTTCTATAGGCACCTTTTTGTGTAGTGCAACCCCGCCAAGAACACCTCCTTCTTTGAAGGCACCCTCTCCAAAGGCCACATCCCATCTGGTAAACTCACCCTCTGCGGTTATGCTTTTTAGAACCCTTCCTGTTCTCACATCAATCAGTCTGACTATCATCTGGATGTAGCTTTTTTTAAACTCCAGCAGTCCCCCTGTAAGGTGCTGTCTTCCACCTTCCCTCCATGGTATAAACACAGGGACAAAAAATCTGGTTTTGTCAGGCTCAACAGCGGTTATACTGCCAACTATAAGGATGTCAACACCATCAAGTAGACCGGCAGGAACCGCCTTTTTCAGGTCAACGATACCAGACTGGGAAAGTAAAAGCTCCTCCTTTACCTCCTGAAGGTCATCACCCCTTGCAAGGATAATGAATCTGTTTGATTTTACCAGCTGGTCAATAAGGAGGTCCCTGACGGCACCTGCTAGTTTCTGGTCACAGCCCTTTGCCTTACAGAAAATAACAGGAACCGAAATTCTGGCCTTTGGCCCCTCGTAACGGACGGTTTCGTTAAACTCCCTTTCCGTGGTATCCACAGAGGTTTTTATCCCTGCACACCCTGTAAGCCATACAGCAAATATCAAAGCTATCAGCCTTATCATCCTGTTCCCCAGTAGTTATAATAATATATTTCCCAGAAATCTTTTTCAGGAGGAACGGTGGAATATAAATTTTTACTTTCCTATGTACTCATTCTCATTGCATTATTTTACTCTTACAGGCAGAACCTCGGAATAGAGAAAACCCTTTTTATAAATTCAATAAGGGCTTTTGTTCAGCTTTTTTTACTTGGATACCTGCTTGTTTTTATATTCAAACTGGAAAGCCCACTTTATATGGTGATGATTCTGTTTTTTATGGTTCTGTTTGCCTCCTACACAGGACAGAAAAGGGTAAAACTGTCCCACAGGGGATATACAGTGGCTTTCCTGAGTATTTTTCTGGCCTCTTTTATAGTGATTGCTTCGCTGCTCGTTGCAGGAATAATAACCTTTAAACCAAACGAGATTATTCCTGTTGGTGGTATGGTGATTGGTAATGCCCTGAATGTGTATACCCTTACTGTGGACAGAATGAAGGGGGAGGCAGGTAATACCCTGGATATTATAGAAAACATTATCGCCCTTGGAGGAAGGCTGTCTGATGCCTTTTATTTTATAAAGAAAAATGCCGTAAAATCTGCCCTGATACCAATGATGAATATGCTCCAGACAGTGGGGATTATACATATACCCGGGATAACCACCGGAATGCTTCTGGCCGGAGCAGAACCACTGCAGGCTGTATCCTACCAGCTTGCTATAATGTATATGATGGTGGCGGTGGCACTGTTTACTGCAGTTTTTTCTGTTAATTTCAGCTACCGTAAAATAATACGGACAGTAACAGAGGAAAAATGAGATTTTTTTATAACCTGATATACGGAATACTGCTTTTTACAGGGCTGCCCTTTTTTATTTTTTTTACCAGAAAAAAGGGATATTCCCCAGACCTGAAAGAAAGATTTGTTTTATACAGTGATAAAAAAGAGGACTACCTGTGGTTCCACTGTGCAAGCGTAGGTGAGCTTAATCTGGCACGGCCGCTGATTGAGTATTTTAAAAACAGAAAAAAAATTCTCATAACGGTATCTTCCCCCAGGGGAAAGGAGCATACCGTTAAAAATTATCCCTATGCCACGGTGAGGGTACTGCCTTTTGACCTGTCATTTCTGATAAGAAAGTTTATTGCCATGTACAGGCCATCGGCCCTTATCGTTGTAGAGGGGGAACTGTGGTTCAACCTGATAACCGTTTCATCGAGGCATATCCCTGTGTTTTCTGTAAATGCCCGTCTTTCCCCTTCATCTTTCAATCTTTACAAAAGGCTCGGCTTTTTTTACAGAAAAATCTTTAATAGCTTCAGTCTGATTCTGGCACGGTCAGAAACAGACTACAGGTATATAAAACAGTTCCTTGGGGACGAAAGCAGAATAAAGCTGTGCGGGGACCTGAAGTACGTATCCTCAAAAAGCAAAAAGAAGGTGGAGTTTTATGCTGAAGGAAAAGTAATCATTGCAGGTAGCACGCATCCACCTGAAGAAGAGATACTACTAAAGGTGTTTAAAAAACTGAAAGAAAAATACCCTGACCTGAAACTGGTTATAGCACCGAGGCATGTGGAACGGACAGATGAGGTTGTACAGATTGTCAGGAGATACGGATTTACTCCAACATTGAGGACAGAAAGCGTCAGGGCAGAAACGGATGTTTATGTTGTCAACACCGTCGGTGAACTGGGTGGACTGTACAGATATGCAGACGGGGTTTTTATAGGTGGAACCATAGCTAATGTTGGTGGACACAATGTCCTTGAGGCAGCTGTGGAGGGAAAGGAGGTGGTTATCGGTAAAAACCACCACAAGATAAGGGACATGGTTCAGGAGCTTGAAAGTGAAGGTGTTTTACATATAGCAGAAGATGAAAAACAGCTTGAAAGAATCTTTGAGGAAATTCTGGAAAGGGAAAAACCGGCTGTGGATTTTGAAAAAAAGGCTGAAAAGATATTTAATTGTTATGTTAACTCACTGGAAAAATTACTGAAGCTGGAGAAGAAGTCTGA
>JAADEU010000061.1 GCA_013153235.1 Aquificota bacterium
TTGAAAGATTAAAAGAACTGCTGATTAATGAGGATATATTCCAGCCAAAGATAATATACGGCTACTGGCCCTGCAGGTCTGATTTTCCTGAGGAAAACGAAGAGAACAGGGAATGCAGCCTGATAATATTCCCTGAGACAGAAGGCTGGAACAGGGATGAAGAGGCAAACAGACAGCCGCTGAAAGACATAATAGGAACGGCAGAACTGGTGATGAACTTTCCCCGTTCAAAAAAGCCCCCTTACAGGTGTCTTGCAGACTACTTCCACAGTGATAGACATGATGTTGTTGCATTCTCTGTGGTATCTGCCGGCAGTAAACTGTCGGAGTATGAAAATGAGCTGTTCAAGGCAGGAAAATACAAGGAGTACCATCTGGTACACGGCCTTGGTGTAGAACTGGCGGAAGCCCTTGCAGAGATAGTCCACAAAAAGGTCAGAATAGAGCTTGGGATAGCAAAAGAGGAAGGGGAAAGCCTTGAAGATATAAACTGGCAGGTAAGGAAGTATCAGGGGGCAAGGTACTCACCGGGTTACCCTGCATGTCCTGACCTTTCACTGAACCAGAAGATATTCCAGCTTCTAAAACCTGAAGAACTGGGCATTACCCTGACTGAAAACCACCTGATAGTTCCGGAGCAGTCAACAGATGCGATTATCGTGTACCATCCGGAGGCAACATACTTTGCCGTTTAGTCGCAGTTTTCCACACAGATTCTCTTTATCTCCACCCTGCCTCCACAGCTCTGGTAACAGGAATCGTAGATTTCCTTACAGCCACAATCACAGCTGCACATGGCCCTTTCTTTTTTCAAAATTTCGTCGAGTTCCACAATTGCAGGTTTAGGTGGGGGTGACGGCTGATTTGCCTTTAGTCTCCTGATTTGTTTGTTCAGACTGTCTTTCTTTTTGCAGGCATCCTTATCCCTGTATTTGGAGCATATTTTTGAAAACAGCTTCAGCTCTTCGTTCAGTCTTTTGAGTCTGGCATTAATCTCTTCCATCTCCCTTATGTACAGGTTATATTCCCTGTAATAGCTCTTAAGGCGTGAACTGTACTCCTTCTGCAGTGCAGAATATATCTTCTGTGAGCGGTCTATAGAATCTCTCAGGCATCTCAGGTAGTTGTCTTCACATTTGTCCTGGCATACTGTGTACTCAGCCTGGCATTTCTGTACGCAGATTTTGTCCTGTGGTGGATGGTATATTTTTTCTACCCTGTACTTTGGACTGCAGGCAGAGATTATTATTAACAACAGGGCGAATAAATAAATCATTACGCTCTCCATTAACTTTGTTAATTAATAATAACACCAGAGGAGCTGAAAATGGTATGGCTTGAAAAAGAAAATATATGGTTCCCTGACCCGTACACTGCCCCTGCCGATTTTCCACTGGCATTTGGAGGGGATTTGTCTCCTGAAAGGTTGATTTTTGCCTACTCCCTTGGGATTTTTCCCTGGTACTCTGAAGGGGAGCCAATTATGTGGTGGTCTCCGGACCCGAGAATGGTCCTTTTTCCTGAAAAACTGAAGGTATCAAGAAGTCTGAAAAAGGTGATAAAAAACAGGGGATTTGAGGTGAGATTTGATACGGATTTTGAGGGGGTGATAAGAATGTGTGCCTCTGTAAAGAGGAAGGGGCAGACCGGTACCTGGATTACTGAGGAAATGATAGAAGCCTACACAAACCTTTATAACCTGGGATATGCCCACAGTGTGGAGACGTACCTTGACGGAAAACTGGTTGGAGGTCTTTACGGTGTTGCCATAGGTGGAGCTTTTTTTGGTGAGAGTATGTTCCATCTGGTTCCGGATGCCTCAAAGGTTGCTTTTGTGAAACTGGTTCACAGACTGACGGATATGGGTTTTGATGTTATTGACTGCCAGCAATCAACACCCCATATGGCAAGATTCGGGGCAGAGGAGATTCCCCGGGAGCGATTCCTCGATATCCTGAAACATTCTGTTAGAAAGGATATTCCTCCTGGAAAATGGAAATAAAATCAGGAATATACCACACCAAAAGTTTTATAATAATTTTCTGGGAAAATTAAAAAATTTTGAGAGGTGGATAGATAAATGGAAAATATTGACTGGCTGTGTATCAATACAATCAGGGTGCTTTCTCTGGACCAGATACAGACCGCAAAATCAGGACATCCTGGTATGCCACTAGGGGCTTCACCTATGGCATATGTCCTGTGGGATAAATTTCTCAGACACAACCCTGAAAACCCCGGATGGTTCAACAGGGACAGGTTTATACTCTCTGCAGGACATGCATCGGCTATGCTGTACTCACTGCTTCATCTTTACGGGTATGACCTTCCACTTGAGGAGCTGAAGAGGTTCAGACAGTGGGGAAGCAAAACCCCCGGACATCCTGAATACGGACACACACCGGGTGTTGAGGCAACAACAGGGCCACTGGGACAGGGATTTGGAATGGGCGTTGGAATGGCAATTGCAGAATGCTTCCTTGCAAACTACTTCAACAGGGACGGATTTAATATCGTTGACCACTACACATATGCAATAGTGTCCGATGGGGACCTTATGGAGGGAATATCCTCTGAAGCCGCTGCCCTTGCAGGCAGGCTTAAACTGGGAAAACTGATTTACTTGTACGATGACAACCATATCACTATAGATGGTCCAACGGATATCACATGGACAGAGGATATAGAACTGAGATTCAAAGCCCACGGCTGGCATGTTATTACCATTCCTGACGGGGAGGACCTTGATGCGATTTACGGTGCTATAAAGGCTGCACAGGATGAAAAAGAAAAACCATCACTGATTAGAATAAAAACCCATATCGGATGGCACTCACCAAAGCAGGACAACCCTGCTGTCCACGGAGCACCTTTGTCCGATGAGGAAGCAAAGGCAACAAAAAGGGCACTTGGATTTCCTGAGGATAAAATGTTCTACATTCCTGAAGAGGCTCTGGAACACTTCAGACAGGCTGTTGACAGAGGCCGACAGCTTGAGCAGGAATGGAATGAGATGTTCGAAGGGTATAGAAGGGAGTATCCGGAGCTTGCAGAGGAATTTGAAAGGTTCATAAACGGTCAGCTTCCAGAAGGATGGGATGAAGAACTTCCTGTTTACACAGATACCTCCAAAAAAGTAGCAACAAGATCTGCATCAGGGGACACACTGAATGCCCTTGCAGACAGAATTCCCAATATCATAGGAGGTTCAGCTGACCTTGCATCTTCCAACAAGGTGGTTCTGAAAGGTAAAGGGGACTTCTACTGTGACAGTCCCTCCGGTAGGAATATCCACTACGGAATCAGGGAACATGCCATGGGGGCAGCTGTTAACGGAATGGCCCTCCACGGGGGTCTTATACCATTTGGGGCAACCTTCTTTGTGTTCTCTGATTATATGAGGGCTTCTGTCAGGCTTGCCGCACTGATGGGGGTTCATTCTATATTTGTGTACACCCACGATAGCATAGGTGTTGGGGAGGACGGTCCTACCCACCAGCCTGTTGAACACCTTATGAGTTTCAGAATTATGCCGGACCTTACTGTAATAAGGCCTGCAGACGCAAACGAAACGGTTGAGGCCTGGAAAATAGCCATCAGGGAGAAAAAACCTGTCCTCCTTGTCCTTACAAGGCAGAACGTCCCTGTACTAGACCCTTCTAAATACCCTATAAAGGTAGGGGTTGAGAAGGGAGCTTACATACTTGAGGAGGATGAAAATCCGGAGATTGTTCTGATTGGAACCGGTTCTGAGGTTCATGTCTGTCTGTCTGCTGCACAGCTGCTGAGGGAAGATGGAATAAAGGTAAGGGTGGTTTCAATGCCATCCTGGGAGCTGTTCTTTAAACAGCCTGAGGAATACAGGAAACAGGTTCTTCCACCGGAACTGCCTAAGGTGGCTGTAGAGGCCGGTTCTTCACTGGGCTGGAAGGAGATAGTAGGGGATAACGGCGTTGTTATTGGTATGGAGACATTTGGGGCATCGGCACCGGGAGGGGAGTTGATGGAAAGGTTTGGATTCACCCCTTCAAATGTAGCCCAGAAAGCAAAACAGCTCCTTGCCCTAAAAGGCTAAAAATCCACAATCAGTGAAGTTAAAAATGTTGTATCGGTTTTTTTGATACCCGGTGAAGGTGGCCTGTTCTGATAGGCCACCCTGTACCCTACACCGAGGGAAAAGTGAGCGTTTATCTTTACCTGAATAGAGCTGTCTGAATTTATAAAGTAAATATTAGTATCCTCAAGGTTCACCCTGTACCTGAACTCCTCTTTAAATTTCAGATTATCCCTGATTTTCCATGTGTAGTCTGTTTCTACGCTGCCTGTTGTATAATCGTTACTGCCGTCATTTTTATAGTCCTGAAATGTATAACCAAGGGATATCAGTGTTTTGAGCAGATGTCTTTCACTGTTTAGTACGTCGTAACCAAGACCTGCCGACCAGACTGTCTGGTAGTTGTATCCTGAGAATTTATCCCTCAGATAATCCCCCTGGAGGAATCCAAACAGTTTTTCTGTAAACAGCCTTTCCCATCTACCAAGCAGGTACAGTTTGTTTGTGTTTTCCTTCTGGTTTGTTTTTCCGTATAGAAATGAGCCCTTCCCGAGGAATCTGTTTCTGTCCAGATTAAGGCCTGTTTCCACTTTTGTTGCAAATGTTTCCGTTTTGGAGTTTCCTGAGGTTTTCACGTATGACAGTTCACCGTGGATTTTGAATTTTTTCTCCTGCGGGTATGCT
>JAADEU010000036.1 GCA_013153235.1 Aquificota bacterium
TATCCTGTACCACAGAAAGGCTGGATTTAAGGCCAACGGAATGACCGTATGGAAAGTTCCTGAGGAAAAGGTAGATGAGGTTGGGTACACCCTTGCATCCTACAGGGCGATAACCCACTGTTATAAAAGAACAACAAATGAAAAATGGCCGTATAACCTGTTTTCCATGATTCACGCAAAAACCAGAGAAGAGCTCGAGGAATTCGTCGGCAGACTTTCAGAGGAAACAGATATAAAAGAATACAGAATCCTCTACTCAACAAAAGAATTCAAGAAAGAAAGAGTAAATTACTTTTCTGACGAGTTTTATAAATGGGAGGAGGATGCTAAAAATGGAGGAGATATTAAGTCAGGTCTCAAAAATTAAAAGGGAGAAGCTGGGAACAGACGTTCCCCTTCTTATTTTCAGGGTCCTCAGACATTACACCCACTTCTATGCCTCAGACCTCCTTGGTGAAAGAGGGGCAAACATCCTGTTTATAAATGCAGGTAAAGCCCTTGGTGACGAACTGGGAAAAGTTCTATACGATGAAGACCTTGATAAATACCTGCAGAATATTGCCAGCTTTGTTGAAAAAGAGAAGATAGGAATCCTTAAGATTGTTGAAAAATCTGATAGTAAGCTGGTTGTTCAGCTGGACGAATGTATAACCTGCGCAGGAATGGACAATATAGGAAAGAGAATCTGTCATTTTGAGGTGGGCCTTGTTGCAGGCCTTGTTGAGAAATTTCTTGGAAGAAAGGTTATTGCAGCAGAGACAAAATGTGGTGCCAATGGAGAAGGTGTATGTGAAGTTACGGTGAGTTTTTAAAAATAATTTTTTGTATTTAAAAATAAAAAAAGCCCCCTTTCGGGGGCCTTTTTATTTTTATGTGGTTGCTGTAACAGGTGCCTCTTTCTTGGAGAGGTAGAGTTTGTATACCAGGTCAACCAATATCAGGATGGCACCTGCAACAATCATAATATCGGGTATCAGTCTTATCCAGAGCCAGAAGCCCATTCCTTCAAGAACTTCCCTTGTTCTTGCCACCCAGTATCCGTAGTTGTATGCCCACTCCATCTGTTTCTCACCAATAACTAGAACAGGGAATGCAAACAGGAATATTCCGGCTGTAGTCAGCCAGAATCCAAGGTTTGAAACCTTTTCATCCCAGTGGAGTCCTTTGGCAAGTGCATTTGCTCTGGCAATGAAGTACAGGAATGCAATGGAGATATATCCGAATGCTCCAAGAAGTGCCACGTGACCGTGGGCCATTCCGAAGTATGTTCCGTGCTCATAGTAGTTAATAATTGGGAGGTTAATCAACATTCCGTAGAATCCAGCTCCCAGCCAGTTGAGGAAGGCTGAACCTGCAAGCCAGAGGAATGCCATTCTGAATGGGAAGGATGTTCCTTTCTCCTTGATGTGGAGATACTCTTTTGTTGCTTCAATCATAAGGATAACCAGTGGTAATGGTTCAAGGGATGACAGTACTCCACCCCATGCAATCCAGAACTCATTTTCACCCATCCAGAAGTAGTGGTGTCCTGTACCTATTGTACCTGCAGCAACAATCAGGAATGCTTCGAAGAACATCATAATCGTTGCAAAACGCATACTTACGAGACCCAGGGCAACTGTGAGGAATGCAAGGGTACCTGCTGCAAACAGCTCGAATGTATTTTCAACCCAGAGGTGAACAACCCACCATCTGAAGTAGTCGTCGATTGTGAAGTTAGGCATGATTTTATGCAGTGGAGCCATTCCGGCCATGTACAGAACAGCTATTGCAAACGCAGACCAGATAATCATTGCGAGCGGTGGGGTGATTCTTTCAGCCTGTCTGACTGTGAAGAATACTATTGTGAACCACAGAACAAGACCTACAACTAGTCCGATATCCCACAGTCTTCCAAGTTCAATGTACTCCCTACCTTCAGAACCAAGCCAGAACCACAGCTCATCTGGGAGTTTTCCAAGGGCTCCAAGCCACAGTCCAATAAGACCACCACCTCCAACAATCAGCAGTGCTACCCAGAGGATATCAACGGCAATTGGGAACTTAAAGTCTTTTCCTTTAGAAGCAAGTGGTGCGATAAACAGTCCACCTGCCAGCCATCCAATGGCAATCCAGAGAACTGCAAGGTTAAGATGGAATTCTCTTGCAACGTTGAATGGGAGGAGTGATTGTGGAACAATCCAGCTGTGTGATGGGTCAGCGTAAAGGTGAGCCATATAACCACCGAGAAGTGTCTGGAGCACAAAGAACAGAGGAACTATTGGTACGTACTTGATAACCTTTTCCTGCATTGGTGTGAGTTTTGTAATCTGGAGAGCCTCATCGTACTCCTTCTGGTCATCAAACTTCAGGAAGTAGTCGTAGAAAGCCCACATAACAACTATTGTCAGGGCCCAACATGCCATAAATGCAATCAGAGACCAGAAAAGGGATGAGTATGTAGCATCCATTCCGATAGCAGGTTCAGGTGGCCAGTTGTTAGTGTAGGTTGGATGGAGGTTCAGGCTCTTGTAAACGTTCATGGGTTCGCCGAGTGATTTAATGACGCTGACATCTTCTGCAGGCTGTGCCGATGGTCTTGGGGTAACAGCGACAAGTGTAGTCCAGTCAATAAACGCAGCCATCTTCTCGGCTTCGTGGGGTTTAACAAGTCCTCCAATCCATGCGTACTGTGGATTACCTTCCACAAGGTATTTTACGAGCTTCTCCTTGACTTTCAGCCAGGCCCGCTCCATCTGGGGTGTCAGCTGTGTCACATCCTCTTTCAGTGTGGATTTCTGTCTCACATCCATGGTCACCAGATAGTCAATCTGTGCCCTTTCCTCGTCTGAGAGATTGGCGTAATCTCTACCGTACATTTCCTGTGCGTAGATGTTCTGGAGATTGACAATCTTCTCGTGGAGTATCCACGCCGTGTAATCCGGACCCATGTAAGCACCGTTACCAAGCAGCGTACCGTGGTCCATCACAACGTACTTCTGGAAGTACGCCTTACCCTGAACGATATCATCATAGGTGTACAGTGTTTGTGTCCCCCTCACTTCCTGCGGGATTGGTGGTACATCCTTAATCTGAACAATGGTCAGATAGGTGAACAAACCAACCGCTGCTATTGCAGATAGAACAAAAATCAGAAACCACTTCTTGGTGGTTTGGTCCATCAAATTACTCATCTCCTAAACCCTCCTATGTAGTTAAATATACTCTGACCAGATATACAAACAGATAACTGAAAAACATAATTCCAAATAACTTCTTGTAGATTCTTGCCTCTCCACCCTTGTAGATAAGGGCGAGGGAAAAGACAAACAGAACTATTGTATATCCAAGAATCATGAACAGTGCACTCTGACCTACAGGGTTATTTGTGAGGTCATCCATACCGTTCATACTGAGAATGGACAGGAGCAGTATTCCTGTAGCTCCTGTAAAAAAAACAAATATCGAGGAAATTTTAAGGTATTTTTTGACCACTTCTTCTTTCAGTATTTTTTCATCGGCAAATGTAAATACAAGAGATATGCCGAAAAATGCTGCATTTGATATCACATGCAACATATAGGATATCTTCCAGAGCCATGAGCCTACTTCCATCATTTTTATTCTAACCCTCCAGCATTCGAACAATGGCAATAATACACGGACCCGCAAGGAGCAGAAATGACATTATCAAAAATACCGCAAGGGATATGACTATGGACCACTGTTTCGCATTCCATTCTTTCAATACATTCTCCAGATTATTTAATACTTTTTTGTCTTAAATTAAATAAATAGCAATTCATCTGCATTGATTTGAGTCAATGCTTTTTATAACTGCATCTTCTTGTGTGGATTTGGCGTAATCACAGCCTGAACAATCATGTCCTCTTCTGCTTCAAATCCGTGTGGTTCCTCTGGCTGATAGTACAGGGATTCCTCTTCACCCAGAACCTCAAACTGGTCTTCTGAACCGTAGTAGAACTTACCCTTTCCCTTCAGTACCGTCACAAAAACCTCTGATGTTGAGCTGTGAAGGGGTATTTTCTGTCCCGCCTTCAGGTAAAAATGAACCACAACCAGGTTATCTGTGGCTATCATTTTTTCTGAGACAGGTTTTTCTGCATCAAAATTTTCTCCAACAGGGTAGATTTTTAAAGCCATGGTTTCCTCCTTATACCTTAACGTTTTCAAATTTTTCTATATTTTTTATTGCATCTTCCAGAGTTGTTCCTTCAAACATCCTGTAGATTTCTGCCCTTTTGTCTGCCCACAGGTTGTGGATTGTGCATGGTTTTGTGTCTGAACATTCCTCAAATCCAAGGATACAGTTATGGAAAAAGTCCATTCCGTCAATAACAGCTACAATATCCAGCAGTTTGATTTCAGAGGGCTTCTTTAAAAGCCTTACCCCACCCTGTGGTCCCCTGTGGGATTCAAGGAGACCGGCCTTTACCAGCTTCTGGAAATTCTTGGACAGGAAATAAAACGACAGGCCAAGGTCCCTTGCTATTTTATGTATCGATATAAATTTATCCCTGAATTGCTCCTGTTTTGAAAGATTTGCAATATAAATCATTGCCCGTATAGAATCCTTACAGGCAGCTGATAGCATTACTCAAACCTCTCCAGGTCGTACTTTAGAATATCAGGGAAGAAGAAATGCTCCTCTTCTGTAAAGTGGTCCTTGAGGGTAGTGAAGAACTCCCTGG
>JAADEU010000033.1 GCA_013153235.1 Aquificota bacterium
GGAGCCATTTGTCAGGATAAGGGTTTTAGAGCTGCCCTTAAACCTGTTCAGACCTTCAATCAATCTATCAAGGTACGGATACAGTGTAGGCTCACCATTTGCCGTTATAGTCAGGACATCCGGATAACCATGTCTGGATATAAACTCCTCGACCTCCTTCAGAATCTCCTCAGGTGGGGGAGGATTTTCTATGGTTCTGACTGTATCTGCCTTCCCAAGCTCACAGTAAAGACAGTCAAAATTACAGGACTTTTTGTCCGGTGACAGGTCTATTCCCAGGGAAAGGCCAAATCTCCTTGATTTTACAGGTCCGAAGGTGTATTTCAATCTCCACTTTTCCTTTTTTGAATTTCCGGTTAAATATATTATAATTCTTTTAAATTTAATCAAGAGTAATAAAGATTGAAAAAATTATTAGCTTTTTTACTGGCTTTCGGGATTAGCTACGGTGATACTGATTTTTCAGACCTTCCAGAACCGGAAGACCTAAAAACCCTTGTATCAATAGCCCTTGATGCCTCTGATGTCCTTAATGACCCACAGTTTCTCCAGTCAAAGATTGATATATCAATAAAAATAAATCTTGTTGAAAAGTCCATTATTCAGGACAGAATCAGATTTTTCAAAACCAAAGGTATAAAAAGGATAAGTTATTACCTTGAAAGGGGAAAGAAGTACATACCGATTATAAAAGAGGTTTTTGATAAGCACGGTATCCCAGATGAGCTTATATTTCTGCCTATAATTGAGAGCCATTTTAATATCAGGGCCAGGTCACCTGCAGGTGCTGCAGGATTGTGGCAGTTTATGCCACAGACAGCAAGGATGTACGGTCTTACCATCAACAAATGGATTGATGAAAGATACGACGTGTACAAATCCACAGAGGCAGCGGCCCTTTATCTGAAAGACCTGTACGGGATTTTTGAGGACTGGAGTCTAGCCCTTGCAAGTTACAATACAGGCGAGGGTGTGATTATAAGGAAAATCAACAAATACGGTGGTCTGAACTTCTGGGATATTGATGAGTACCTGTCAAGGGAGACCAGAAACTATGTTCCAAACTTCCTCGCCTCGGTGGCCGTCGTAAGGGAGATACTGGAAGAGGAGCATTTTGACTACTCCCACAAGGAGATGGAGGCTATACAGGTTGAAAAACCGGTGTCCCTTGCTTATATAGCCTCCCTGATAGGGGTGTCCCTTGACAGATTAAAGGAACTGAATCCCCATCTTCTGAAAGGGGTAACCCCTCCATATGAAGGTAGTTATAACGTTTATGTTCCCTACGGTTACGGGGAAACTGTAAAAGCGGCACTGGATAAATCCCCACTTGAGAGTTATCCGGCACTTGTGGAATACACAGTGAAAAGAGGGGACTCACTGGCAAAAATAGCCAGAAAGTTTGGAACCACAGTCAGCTACCTTAAAAAGATAAATGATATTGAAAATACCGTGATAGTAGCGGGTTCTATATTGAAAGTTCCTTCCACCATTAAGGCCTACCCGATGTATTATCAGGGGGTTGTTGACCTTTCTGAGGATATTATCTATACCCCCAGGGGTATTATTTACAAGGTTAAAAGAGGGGATACCCTGGCAAAGATAGCCAGAAAATTCAGGGTGTCTGTAAAAGCCCTGAAAAGGTGGAACAAAATCAAGGACTACATCTATCCAAACCAGAGAATCATTATATACAAAAGGGTAAAATTCAGAAACCTCGGAAAATCCATTGTGGTAAAGAGGAACATAGAGTATCTGAAGAAAAAGGTAAAAAAGAGAAAACCAACTTACAGATACATCTATTACAGGGTCAAAAAGGGTGATTCCCTCCTGAAGATTGCCAGAAAGTTCGGGGTTTCTGTGAAACAGCTGAAAAACTGGAATAAATTAAATAGTAATATAATACGGGTAGGTCAGAAAATAACAATAATAAAGAGGGTAAATGACGGATAAAATAAGGAAGAAGTTTAAGGACCTGACAGAACCCCACAAGATACACCAGAAGCTTGGAAACTTCCTTGAGTTTCTGGAGGATATTATTGTCCTTATACTGCTTATACTCCTGTTTGTTCTCAGCATACTGGCCCTTTATGATATTTACCTTGCACTGACAGAGGTAAAAACAAAGGTTTACGACCTGATTCCAAAATTTATATACCTGTTTATACTTATTGAGCTGTTTAGACTTACCATTGTTTATCTGAAAGAAAGGCGAATAGATACATCGCTGATAGTAAAGACCACCCTCATTGCCGTGCTTAGGGAGATTATTATAAAGGCCCCCCACTTCAAACCTATGGATTATGTTGGTATAGGCTTTCTGACACTGATACTTGCATTGATGTACTACGTACCAAAGTATATATTCGTTTCTGAAGCTGAGTTTGAAATAAAACATAAACCTAAAGAAAAAAGGCTGAGAACAAAAAGGGCCCTGAAAAGAATAATTAAAGTCAGGAAGGGAAGTTAAACCTGACAGATGAAAAAAATCTACGGAGCAACAGGGTCGTACCCTGAGTACTTTACGGCAAAAAATGTTGAACCCCCTGCCCTGGTAATCACAGAAAGCAGAAAAAGGGCAGCTCTTTTTGCCCACGACCTGAAGGCCTATCTGGACTACGTGGGAAAAAAGACACCGGTTATAGAAATCCCGTCTGAGATAGACCCCCTTGACCTTGAGGCCCAGATTAAGGTTAATTTTGCACTGGCCTCTGTGCTATCCGGTGAAGACATATTTATAGTGGGGACACCAAAATCACTGAATCTTCCTGTTCCAGGGAAAGAGTCCATCCTGTCTGGAATCCTCAGGATTAATCGGGGAGGTGAAATAGACAGGGAAAAAATAATACACACCCTGGTGGAAAACGGATACATAAGGGTGGATAGGGTAGAAAATGAAGGGGAGTTTTCGGTTAAAGGTGGTTTTATCACTGTGTATATACCATTCACCGGAATTACAGAGATAGACCTCTTTGGTGATTATGTTGAGAGTATAAATATCCGCTCCCTTCTGGGTACAAGAAAGGCCGTTGGCGGTGTCCTTATCTTTCCACTGAAAATAGACCATAATCAGACGGATTCCACATTTGGAGAGTATACAGGGGATATCAGAAAGATTTACGTGAACCTGCCGGGTACAGATGATGTCGATATTGTATTCACAAAAGCCGGAACAAACACCGGGATAACATCCGGTGTATCTGATGGCTTTAAAACAGTACATCTCCCGCTAAGACAGCCCCTTGTCTTAAAATCCGAAAGAACTGCATTCCTCCCTGAGGGTGATTTTTCTTTCCAGCCGGAGTTTGAGCCTATTGAGGAGGGTGATTACATCATCCATCAGGACTACGGGATAGGAATATACAGGGGAATACAGACCAGACAGATTAAGGGAAAAACATACGACTTTATGATTCTCGAGTACGCTGGAGGGGAAAAGATTTATGTTTCCTATCTCCATTTTGACAGGATTTTCAAGTACAGGGCTTCTGGAATTATAACATTAGACTCAATCGGAGGTACATCATGGAGGAACCTCAAGAGGAAGGTTAAAAACTCCCTGAAAAAAGTGGCCAGGGAGCTCATAAAACTGTACACAGAAAGGCAGAACATAAAAAGGGAGCCGTATCAGATAGATATGGAGTTGATGGCTGAGTTTGAGAACTCCTTTGAGTTTGTTGAGACACCAGACCAGCTCAAGGCCATCAACGATATTAAAAAAGATATGGAGTCTGACAGGCCCATGGAAAGAGTCGTGTGTGGTGATGTGGGATTTGGCAAGACAGAGGTTGCACTGAGGGGTGTATTCATTGCTGTAATGAATGGAAAACAGGTTGCTGTTCTCACTCCAACAACGGTTCTTTCCTACCAGCACTACAGGAACTTTAAAAGAAGACTTGAGCCTTTTGGTATCAGAGTTGAAAATCTCTCAAGACTAAAATCCAGAAAGGAGATAGAGGCGATTCTCCAGAAGCTTGAAAATGGTGAGATTGATGTTGTTATAGGAACACACAGACTTTTACAGGGAGACGTCAGGTTTAAAAATCTGGGCCTCCTTGTTATAGATGAGGAGCACAGATTCGGGGTCAGGGCCAAGGAAAAAATCAGACAGCTGAAAAAGGATGTGGATACTATCTATATGACCGCCACCCCGATACCCCGGACACTGAGTATGGCCCTTTCAGGTCTGAAAGACCTCTCTGTTATAAAAACCCCACCGGAAGGTAGGGTTGAAACCAGAACTTTTGTATCCCCTTACAGGGAGGAGATTATTAAAACGGCTATAGAAAGGGAGCTTGCACGGAGTGGACAGGTTTTTTATCTACACAACAGGATACAGACCATAGAAAAAAAGGCCCGGCAGATTTCACAGATGTTCCCTGGGGCCTCCGTTGCTGTCGCCCACGGCAGGATGAAACCAAAACAGATAGAAAAGGTAATACTCGATTTTATTGAGGGAAAAACGGACATACTTGTATCCACTTCCATAATAGAAACAGGGATAGATATCCCTACGGCTAACACCCTTATCATTGAGAATGCCGAACTATTTGGGCTTGCCCAGCTGTATCACCTGAGGGGTAGGGTTGGAAGGGGCAATCAGCAGGCTTACTGCTATTTACTTATAGGAGACAGTGTATCTGAGAAAGCTGAAAGGAGACTGGATACTATTATGAGACTTACCCGTCCCG
>JAADEU010000034.1 GCA_013153235.1 Aquificota bacterium
GGTATTAAAGGTGTATCTTCATAAAACTGTCCTTCGTCCCCAAGCTCCCCGTAAACCTCGTCTGTAGATATGTTTATAAACTGCTTTACGCCTTTATCTTTTGCAATGTCCAACAGTATTTGCGTTCCTTTCACATTTGTATCAATAAACGGAGCCGCATCCATTATGCTCCTGTCCACGTGGCTTTCCGCCGCCCAGTGGACGACCACGTCAGGTTTTTCTTTTGAAAAAATGTGCTCTAAAAACTCCCTATTCGTTATATCAGCCCTGTAAAAATTTATGCTGTCCTTAACACTATCTATCCTTTCCAAATCTCCAGCATAAGTAAGTTTATCTACCACAGCCACGTCAAAACCCCTATCTATCGCCTGTCTGACAAACTCGCTTCCTATAAAGCCAGCTCCACCTGTAATTAGTAGTCTCAATATCAACCTCCGTAAACAAAATTTATATCTGCATTTTTCAAATGTGGTAATTTTTTATCCTTTTCGGAAAGGATAATGTTCCCCACTTCTGCCATCGGCCAATTTATATTTATATCCCTGTCATTCCATATTATACCTGCATCATGCTCAGGTGAGTATTCCCCTCCCGATACTTTGTATATAATCTCTGCCTCTTCTGAAAGAACTAAAAAACCGTGTGCAAAACCTTTAGGTATCCACAGCATAAGTTTATTTTCTTCAGACAGCTCAAAACCAACCCATTTGCCAAATGTAGGACTTCCTTTCCTGATATCAACAGCCACATCAAAAATCCTGCCCCTTATACACCTGACAAGTTTTCCCTGTGCAAATGGCTCCTTCTGGTAATGTAATCCCCTTAATACACCTTTAACGGATTTTGAATGGTTGTCCTGAACAAAGTCAGTATCTATTCCTGCCTTTTCAAAATCGGATTTTTTGTAAGTTTCCATAAAAAAGCCCCGTTCATCTCCAAAAACTTTAGGCTTCACTAAAACAACATCAGGTATATTTGTTTTTATAAATTCAAAGGGCATATTAAACTCCCGTTTATTTATTTCAGCTTTTAGCCAGCTCAAGCAAGTATTTTCCATAATCTGTTTTTTTTAAAGGTTTTGCTAATTTTACCAGTTGGTCTTTATCTATCCAGCCATTATTGTACGCTATCTCTTCTATACAGCCTATCATTAGTCCGGTTTTGTTTTCTATTGTGGAAACAAATTCCCCGGCCTCCAAAAAGCTGTCATGTGTTCCTGCATCAAACCAGGCAAAACCCCTGCCTAAAAGCTTCACTTTTAATTCCCCTCGTTTTAGATACTCTTCGTTAACAGAAGTAATTTCTAATTCTCCTCTCTTTGAAGGTTTTACACTTTTTGCTATCTCTACAGCTTTATTATCATAAAAATACATACCAACTACTGCATAATGAGATTTGGGTTTTTTAGGTTTCTCTTCTATAGAAATAACATTTCCCTCTTCATCAAATTCCACAATCCCAAATCGATGAGGATCTTTAACATAATAACCAAAAACATACGAACCACCGTTCATTTCAATCTCTGCTTTTGCGTTTTCCATTAAACCTATCAGATCGTTTCCAAAGAATATGTTATCTCCAAGAAGGTATAAAATATTATCATTACCTATAAAATCTTCTGCCAAGATAAGTCCTTCCGCAAGTCCATTGGGTTTTTCCTGTGTTCTGTAATGGATATTCATTCCCAAATGGGAACCATCTTTAAAAAGGCTCCTGAAATTTTCCAGATCTCCAGGATTGACTATAAAAAGGACATCTTTTATTCCGAGTAACATTACCAATGACAAAGGGTAATAAATCATAGGTTTATTGTAAACAGGCAAAAAATGTTTATTTAAAGTCATGGTTACAGGATAAAGTCTGGTTCCGTTGCCTCCTGCAAGTATTACTGCTTTCATAAGATATCACCCCCTTCGTAATACCCCTTTAAAAAAATTTTACAGAACTGAAATATAGAAACATATATATAAGAATAAAATAAAAATTATCTACTCGGGAATCAAGTAGCCCATATACATCAGGAAAATAACAGTATCGGTTTATTTTAAGAAATTTTTTATGCTAATTCCACCCTTCTTTAAAGGGTGAATACAGCACACTGGCGTAAACCAGAGCTACTATTGAAAAATTTTTGTTTTGTGAACCCATTTACTCAGTGTATAGTTCACTTACGCAAACAGATGGAACTGGCAAAAACCGACTGACCAAGGGAGATACCCCCGTCATTTGGGGAAACCGATGTGTGGAGAAGAACATTATGACCACTGTTTTTCAGTGATTTAACAACTTTTTCCGTAAAGGGCTTGTTCTGGAAAACGCCTCCTGTAAGGCCTACATCAAGGTCGTACATGGATGCTATATCCGTTATTATCCGGGACAGGGTATTTATGAATCTGGATACTCTGACTTTGGCTTCAGCTTTATCCTTTATAAGTGCATCAAAAATAGGCCTCCAGTCAATAACACCATCTTTTAGCGTATAGGGATAGCTGTCTTTAACACCGGGGTCGTATAGATTCTCCATTATCATACCAGACTGTCCCTCATAAGACAGAACCTGTCTTATGCCGAGGAGAGATGCAGCAGCATCAAAGAGCCTTCCTGCAGAGGAGGAAAGGGGTGAGTTAATCTCCTTTTCCCAGACCCTATACAGCATATCAACCTGCTTTTCGTCAAAGTGGACAACTTCCATGGGTAAATCCTTTCCGTAGATGGAAAACAGAATAGACAGTGCCACCCTCCTGGGTTCTTTAACCGCCGCTTCCCCACCGATAAGCCTGAAGTAATCAAAATGATACACCCTTTCAAAACCTTCATAATCACAGACAAGGAACTCACCGCCCCACATATTCCCATCACTGCCGTAACCTGTACCGTCCCATCCGGTAATCAATACTTTTTTGCCTTTGACTCTATTTTCCGCCATAAGGGACAGTCCATGGGCATAGTGGTGCTGCACCTGAACCAGTGGAATTCCTGTTTTTTCGGAAAACTCCTTTGCCCATCTGGTTGAGTAATACCCCGGGTGAAGGTCTGATACAATCACCTCAGGTTCAAACGAGTACAGCCTGAGCAGACTCTCAATAACATCCTCAAAATTACTGCATGCATCAACAGTTTCAAGGTCTCCAATATGCTGGCTGAGGAACACCCTGTCGTCAAAACCTATGGCAACTGTATTCTTCTGATGGGCTCCTACCGCCAGCACTTTTTTCTTTAAATTAAAAGGCAGTTTTACAGGCAGAGGGGCATAACCCCTTGAACGCCTTATAAAGGATATTTTCTTATCAATTATCCTCACCACACTGTCATCAACCCTGTTCCTTATATCCCTGTTGTGAATCAGTATGTAGTCTGTAAATACAAACAGCTTTTCAAAGGCTTCCTGATTATCCTTTACAATAGGCTCGTCAGACAGGTTTGCAGATGTCATCACAAGGGGTTTCCCGTAGTCATTTAAAATCAGATGGTGGAGTGGAGAATACGGCAGGAATACACCTATTCTGTCCAGATGTGGTGCCACACCTTCAGACAGGTCTGTTTTTTCCTTTTTCTTTACCACAACTATCGGTTTTTCAGGGGATAGAATAACAGCCTCCTCAAACGGAGAAACCTCCGCATACTCTTTTATCCTGTCTATGGAAGGGAACATAACCGCAAAGGGTTTTTCTCCCCTTCTTTTCCTTTCCCTGAGTGTATCTATTGCCTTATCGTCTGTTGCATCACATACCAGATGAAAACCACCTATCCCTTTAATGGCAATAATTTTTCCTTCACCAAGTAAAGAGATTAAAAGCCTGAGGGCTTCTTCCCTCTCTGCCACCTTTTCCCCGTCTGAGGTACACAGGGTTATATGCGGTCCACATACAGGACAGGCATTTGGCTGGGCATGGAACCTCCTGTCTGACGGGTCCTCATACTCCCTCTGGCAGTCGGGACACATCTTAAACTTCTTCATTGTGGTATTTGGTCTGTCATACGGCAGTCTCTCTATAATAGAAAATCTGGGACCGCAGTTTGTACAGTTTATAAACGGGTATCTGTACCTCCTGTCCTGTGGATTGTTCATCTCATCAAGACACTGGTCACATGTTGATATATCAGGAAGTATAAAAACCTCCTTTTTGCCTGACGACTGGGATTTTTTTATCTGGAAATCTGTATATCCTGCAGGGGGGGCTTCCTCAAGCTCCTGTGAAAAGATATGGGCCAGTGGGGGCTTTTCCCTGTGGAGGGCTATCAGAAACTCATTTATATCCTCCTCGCTGCCCTCTATCTCAATCACAACACCCTGGGTATCATTAATGACATAGCCATTGAGCCGGTATCGGGTGGCAAGGTTATAAACAAAGGGTCTGAAACCAACCCCCTGAACCGCTCCAGAAAGATGAATAATCATTCGTTTTTTCATCACGAATATTATAAACATAATCATAAATTTGGTAAAAATGGTAAAGTCTGAAAAAATCTCTGGAAAATTAAAAATGACCATTTAGGATATTATTTGTTTCTGTTTATTTTACTGAAATTTCAACATAATTTAACAACACTACAATTGAGATTTAGACTATATTTCCTTTGTATTAGCCATTTATCGTTAATTTACCACTTCCTTTTTTAAAACCTTAATGTTAAATTTATATTTAAAATTAAACATGTATTAACAATGGAG
>JAADEU010000083.1 GCA_013153235.1 Aquificota bacterium
TTGATATTTTTGACGGCGGGATAAAGGTTTTTGAACCTTACCAGGGAAGTGTAAGTATGGATGAGAAGCAGTACTCTGCAATGCAGGGGATTATCCACGCAATAGGCTGGACACTGATTATCATAATACTGGTGGTGATTTTCAGGTACATGAAAAAACATACCCAGCAGGATGAAAGGATGAAAAAGTATTATTCGGAGGAAAACAAAGAAACACAGACTAATCAGGAAAATCAGCAGTGAATAAAACTTCCCTTTTTTCCTGATAGGAAAGTTTCCTCTCCACAATTACAGAAAACCTTTCTGTTTTTACATCAGGGAAAAAATAAAACTCCTTTGTTTTCATGTAATCAATCCCCGTTTTTGCTGTAAGCATCACTGTTTCTGTATAAACCTCACTTCCCCCAGAGATACCTTTCAGTGTGATGTAAACCCTTGGATTCCCCTGCTGGGCTGCCGGAAATCTGTGGGGAATGCCGGTGTTTTTGACCCTAAGAATGACCATCCCATCCTTTTCTTCCAGACTGAGCTCCATGTCTTTCCTGTCAGCCTTAAGGGCCGGAAATCTGTGGTTGTGGAGCTCTTTTTTTGAGTGGAAATACATATATGGGAATTTCTGAATCAGTCTATCTTTTTTAGATGGCATATGACAGTTCTGGCAGGTACGGTCAGAGCCTGAAGCTTTCCACTGACTATAGGTCTTTCTGTGGCAGCCTGCACATATCTTTGATGATATGTAATCAGGGTCGTAGGTTGAGTAATGGGGAGGGGAGAATACTTCGTAGGGACCGTGGATTGAGCCTGTTTCTTCCCTGTAGTGGCATGAAAAACAGTTCACCCCTTCTTCCCTCAGCTTTTCCCTCACCACCGGCTGTTTCTCCGGAAGAACCTCAAGGGGTGCATGGCATGACAGACATTTTTTCTTTGTTCTGTTTTTTGATGACCTGACAAACTCTCCAGAGGTCCAGCTTACAGAATGCCTGGAATGCATCCACTGGTTGTAAATCTTCTGGTGGCACTCTCCACATCTTTGAGAAGGAGGACGGTCCAGAAGGTCCTCCTCCACAAACATTTTTTCCACATAGTCGCATCCAACCAGAATAAGAAAGATAAAGGGCAGTAGATAAATCATCTCTTCCTACCGAACTTTTCCCTCAGAAGATAAGGTGTTTCGTGTACATTGTGGCATTTTCCACAGTTGTTCTCAGACAGCCAGTTGAGGTTTCTCTTTATTCTGATTACGTCAACATTAACAACAGCCTCCCTCAGGGCTGTCACCCTCTTTTCAACATCAATCCCAAAATACACATCCTCCGATTTTTTACCTGTATGGCATTCACCACACATCTGGGTAAGACCCTCGAACCTTTTGATAAAATTAAAACCTGCTCTCCTTGCCCTGTCCTTTTTACCGTCTATTGAGTACACCTTAAGCCTTTTCATATCGTCTGTCATGGCCTTCATGTAGTCCTCTATAGAGTACTTCATTCCGGAAACGGGGTCCTCAAGCTTCATACCTGTAAAATCAGGGGAGTGGAACTTAACCTTTGCAGACAGTTTGTAGTTTTTGTGGCACTGGACGCAGGACTTTCCCACCGTCTGGAGGTTCATTCTTACAGCTGAAGGGTTTTTTTCCTTTACAGCCCTAACGACTGCCTCCATCTCCTTTTTCTTAAGGAGTTTATCCCATTTCCCAACCATCTCACCTATTCTCAGGTAGTTCCTCTGGAGCCTTTCTGCCCACTTTTTTGCATTTTCCCAGTCCTTTTCCCTTACATTAACCACAACACCTGTCATTGAAACAGAAAGTGTATGCATCAGCTCCAAAAACTCCATCTTTCCAGATTTTGGAGGATAGTAATTGGACAGTTCCGGAGGAGTGTCTTTCAGCTTTAGATTTTTACCGTAGGAAACGGTGAACACAAGTAATAACGCTATTAATACACGCATTTTACGACCTCCCTGCTGGATTTTTAATCTGAATTTACAGGAAGGTCTTTCAGTTTTTTATGGCAATTATCAGAAAAATGGGGTAATCCTTTTTTTGTCCTTCCCTTTCTTTCTGCAGTGTATGGATGATACCGTAGTACACTTCTTCCAAGGAGGTCTCTTTCAGCCAGTTTTTCACCTCTTCCCTGTCAAAGCCAAAGTGGAATACATCTGTGTTGTCTGAGTGGAAACTGCCGTCTTCCCTGTACAGGTCTATTATGGCTATGTAGCCTCCCTTTTTTAGATATCCTTTAAGTCTGTTAAGGGCAGAAACCGGGTCCTTCAGGTGGTGGAATGTCATTGATGTAATCACAAGGTCAAAATCCTTCTCAGGAAAGTCTTCAGAAAATATATCCTTTTTATAAATCCTGATGTTATTTTTACCTGACCGCTCTATCTTCTGTCTGAAGACATCCAGCATCCCCTGGGAAAGGTCAAATGCAACAATCTCCCTGACATGGTCAGACAGAATCATATCAACGGTTCCTGTTCCAGCCCCTATGTCCATAACCTTGAAGTCGGAGGTGTCTGGAAGATGCTGGAGAATGCTATTTACAAATATTCTAGAGCGCTCTTCCTTGTCCGGAGTATCATACCGGTTTGCCACGGTATCAAATCTTTTTCCTATGTCCACAGCCTAACCCTTTTTTATCTGGTAGAAATGTGATTTTGGGTAATAACAGACAGGGCAACGCCAGTTGTCAGGCAACCTCTCAAAAGGTATACCTTTTATGGCCCTTTTTTCATCACCTTTTTCCGGAGAGTAAACATAGCCACAGATTCTGCATTTATACAGAGCCGTTGTAGATTCTTTAAGGACCACCTTTTTTCCCATAAGGAAAAATATATCACATTCATTTTCAGGTTAAAATATAAGTATCAAAAAGGAGGGGTCCGGATAATGGTAAAGGCTTTTTTGATTGATATTGAGGGGACGGTTGCCCCAATCTCATTTGTAAAGGATGTGTTATTCCCGTATTCAAAGGAAAGGATGGAGCGGTTTGTCAGGGAAAACAGAAATAAACCTGAAGTTCAGAAAGTGATAGAGCAGGTTATGGAGATAGAAGGCAGACAGATGTCTCCTGAAGAGGTTGTAGAGACACTGAAACGGTGGATAGACGAGGACAGAAAAATAGCTCCCCTAAAGGACATACAGGGATACATATGGAAGGAGGGATTTGAGTCCGGACAGATAAAGGCCCCACTGTACGAAGATGCCTACAGGAAAATGAAAGAATGGAAAAAAAAGGGTTACAGACTATTTATCTATTCATCAGGTTCTGTTCAGGCACAGAAACTGTTTTTCTCCCATACGGAGAAGGGCAATATACTTGATTTTTTTGAAGGCCATTTTGACACAAAAATAGGGGGAAAAAAGGAGACCCAGTCATACAAAAAAATCTCCGAAAGCATTGGCATTCCCACGGAAGAGATTGTTTTTCTGTCGGATAATCCTGACGAAATTAAAGCAGCAGCAGAAGCAGGAATGAAGGTTTACAGACTTGTCAGGCCAGGTGATGCAGAATATATTGAAAACTTCCAGTATCCACAGATAAAAAGTTTTGACGAGGTTAAGATATGAGGAGGGGCCTTGTAATTGACAGGGAAGCACAGATGATAGGCGTTTACCTGTTTGATGAGAAAAAAACCCTGAGGGGAATACCAAGAAAAAAAGTTTTGAAAAAAACAAAAATATACGCCGGAGATTATGTACTTGGTGAGGTTGTTGACCCCGGTACATTCGCAATCGAAGAGATAGAGGAAAGAAAAAACTTCCTTGGAAGACCTCCAGTTGCCAACGTGGATAAGGTTCTTGTTGTTGTTACAATAAAAATGCCTGAGTTTGATAGTTTTCTCCTGGATAACCTCCTTGCGGTGTACGAGCACTTCCAGACAGACCCTGTTGTGGTTTTCAATAAGATTGACCTGCTTACAGGTGAAGAGCTGGAAGAGCTCAGGAAATGGACAGAAATCTACTCGGATGCAGGGTACAGGGTTATTAAGGTAAGCGCTGTAAAAAATGAAGGTATAAAACAGCTTACAGACTACCTGGAAGGTTCCATATGCGTGCTTGCCGGTCCTTCTGGGGTAGGAAAATCGTCTATTCTATCACGGCTTATAGGTGTGGAACTTGAAACAAGGGAAGTAAGCGAGAAGACAGAAAGGGGAAGACATACAACAACCGGTGTCAGGCTGTTTCCATTTGGTGAAAACTCCTTCATAGGGGATACACCCGGGTTTTCCAGTGTGGATGCCCTTTACTTCATGGATAGAAAGGAGGTCAGGCTGTACTTCAGGGAGTTTCTCAGGTACAGGTGCAGATTCCCAGACTGTACCCACACGAAAGAGCCTGAATGCGGTGTAAGACAGGCCGTTGAAGAGGGTAAAATCTCCTGTGAAAGGTACAGAAATTACCTGAAAATAATAAAGGAAGACCTTTCACTTCTACCTGAAAGATGCCGCTAAAAGGGCAAAGCATCCCCCGGATTTATATCAGTAAACGGAAGACACGCCACCTTCAGGATTCTCTTCCTGTATATCTTCTTTTTCCCTTTTCTCCTCTGTC
>JAADEU010000001.1 GCA_013153235.1 Aquificota bacterium
AGTTAATTCTATTTAAAACTTCTATATCGTCCAACCCAAAAGCAATCCTATTATACCCCCTCTTGTCTTTATCAACCCACCCATCCGAAAGGAATACTCCAACGATATATGCTATGTCTTCATCAATTGTAAACCCATCAATAACTACATAATCTGATATATGTGGTTCTTTAGAAGATAGTACTATATAATCTCCTTCCTGAAGCTCATCAGCTCTTTTCCAGCGTATCGTGAGAGATTTATCAAAAACTTTATAAAGCTGACCTTTAGTGGAAATATTTTTCATACCATTTTCAAGTTCAATCTCTATAAGCGTCTGAGGTGGCATTATATAAAGTTCTGTTACTTCCTTTAATCCTCTCTGAGTATAAACCTTTTCTCCTCTTTCAATCCGTTCAATAGGTTTAAGTCCCCTTTCTGTGTTGACCAATGTTCCTGCTACAAAACATTCCCCGACAATCCTCGCAGACTTTTTATATGGTTTATTGGGATATAGTCCCAGTTCGTTCATAGCATAAAGGATTCTCCTCTGGACAGGCTTCAGGCCGTCTCTGACGTCGGGGATTGCCCTTCCGACAATAACGGACATTGCATAGTCTAAATAGGCAGACTTTACCTCTTCCTCTATAGGCTGTTTGATAATCTCTGACATGCTGTACCTCGCTTAAAAATTAATCAAAATATTATTTTACCATATTCAGACAGGTACTATCACAGGGTATAGAGGAGGTACAGCCTGTAAAAAAGAGCCCTGAAGAAAAATAGAAGACCCACAACAAAAACCAGATTTGCCAGATACCTGGTAGTATTCAGGTCTATAAAAGTGGCACCTGCCATCAGAATTACACCTATAATCAGGATATAAAAACTGAGCATAGCCTCATTTTTCTTCAGAATATTGAATACATTTGGTATCTGCTTGCCTTCCTGGGCTTTTTTAACATGAACCATATTCCATACTATCCGTGGCAACAGATGGAACATTGCCCCTGCTATGGTCAGACCTCCAAATCCAAATACCATCAGGTTCATATGAAGGGGAACCATATCGAAATTCTCACTTCCTGCAAGATGTGCACCTGAAAGAAGCCCGGCAATCAGGAAGACCTGACCTGCAATGAAGAATTTAATCACATAGGGGATTTCTTTATGGGTTGTATTTCTGACGGCATTAAATACTATCCATAAAAACAGTAAGAGTCCTGCCAGTATAACCACAGAACCTGCGGCAACAACCTTGTAGTTAAGCATCCCAAAACCTATCAGTAAAACCGCAATCCCCAGCTGAAGTATATAAAACACACCCCTTGCAAGCTTCACATTAAGGGTATGCATCAAAAGCATAGGTATCCATGCAATCTCAACCCCGATAATCGCATTAAGCATAACACCGGCTGTTATGGTATGGACAGCAAGCTGAAACGGAACAAACGGAAGTCCCTGAACAGGGATGTAAGCCATTGCAAACAGGAAAGCCCCAACATTCATATATACCAGGGAAGCCACAAGAAACTTTATGGTAACAGGCTGGAGATTTTTTAAGGCAGGTAGAACATGTACGGTAAATATAACAACAGCAGTCAGTGTAAAAAGGGCAGCAATTGGGTAGTTCTGCATAAATATAAAAAATGAGCCCAGGGCAGATGTTATAAAGACAAAAATCTGGAGTTTTTCGTTTTTCAGCTGTGTTTGCTGTGAGTTAGGTATAATCTGGTAGGCAGCCCCGATTATTGTGTGGAGGATAAAACCAAACACCCCCAAAATCCCGACAAACACATAATCAAATCCCAGAGCCTGGGAAAACACTGCAATAAAAAGGTCTGTAAAGGCAAGGAGGAAAAAGAAAGGTGTCATTTTTGATATATAAAACATCAGTCGTCTCCAGTAGTGGTATATTTTTTATAACTACAGTATTTTAAAACATATTTTGGAGAAAAAACTAAATGATGAAGGTCATTATTGAAAAGCTGGTTTACGGTGGGAAGGGTCTCGGTAGACTTGACGATAAGGTCTGTTTTGTTCCGTATGTTCTGCCGTCTGAGGAGGTCGAGGTCCGTATAACAAAAGAAAAAAAGAGCTTTATGGAATGTGAGCCTGTGGAGGTCTTAAAACCTTCCCCTGACAGGGTGGAGCCTCCATGCAGGTATTTTACATACTGCGGCGGATGTGATTATCTACACATAAAGTATCAAAAGCAGGTGGAGATTAAAAATCAGATATTCACAGAAACACTGGAAAGATTAGGCAAAATAAAAAAGATTCCCCTGAGGGAACCTGTCCCGTCGAAACCCGACCTGCATTACAGGAACAGGGTACAGCTAAAGGTCAAGAGGGATAAGATAGGATTTTTTAAAAGGGAAAGCAGGGAAGTGGTTAATATAGACAGCTGTTTACTGCTGAAAGAGGAGCTGAATTATGCCCTTGAGGGGCTGAGAGAGGTTCTACCCTTTTTTGGTTTTGCTCCTCTGGAGGTTCATCTCCACAGCAGCAGTGAAGGTCAGATGACAGCCAGATTTATTTTCAGAAAACCCATCCGTAGAATACCACTGGGTCTCAAACATATGAGGGCATTTCTCGGAGAATATCTGGAGGGATTTGGAATTTACGTCAGGGAAGGGGCATTTCCCAGAAGGGTAAGTTTTGTGGGTTCGCCTTTTGCCTATGAGGTTGCAGGAGACTATAAATTCCGGGTAAGTGCAGACTCTTTTTTTCAGGTGAACAGATTTCAGGTGGAAAACCTCATTAATATGGTGGAAGAAATAATCAGGGAAAGACAGCCCTCTGTTGTTGTTGATTTATACAGTGGTGTGGGTACATTTTCTATTCCTGCGGCAAAATACGCACAGAAGGTTTACGGTGTGGAAATTAATCCTTACGCCGTGCAGGATGCAAACCACAACAGAAAGATAAACGGGGTAAAGAATGTAACCTTTAACCAGTCCCCTGCTTCCAGGGTACTGGAATACACAAAGAAGAAAAACCCGGAACTGATTATCGTTGACCCTCCCAGGGGAGGACTGGACGAGGAAACTATCAGGGCAATCAGCTCCATCGAAAATCTGAAAACCATCGTATACATATCATGTAATCCATCAACTCTGGCAAGGGACATATCTATCCTTGGGGAAAAAGGATTTGAACTACAGAGCACAGGGATTATAGATATGTTTCCCCATACATATCACATCGAGAGCTTAACTTTATTAGAAAAATTACGATAATATATTCTGGTTATTTTTTAATAACTTGTTGGAAATTTTATTAGTAAATGGCAAAACCTGATTCCATATCAAAACTGACTTACTGGGGAGCTTTAGGACTGCTTACACTGGCCTTTTTGTTCTTTGTGGCATTTAACATCTACAAGGAATACAAAAGATACCAGCTGAACTCAGCACAGCTTAAGCAGACCATCATAAACGAGAGGAAAGAGGTCCTTGCGGCAAATCTCAGGGAAATGATAGCCCTTGTCCATTTTCAGGAAAGTCTACTGGAAGATTATCTGAAAAATCAGTTAAAGGATGAGGTTAACATAGTTGAACGGATATTTTTCAATATATACTACTCCCTGAAAGATAGCCTCCCTGAAGATAAAATAAAGGAGGTTTTACTTAACTCAATCAGAAATGTTGAGTTTTCAGAGGGAAGGGGATATTTCTTCATCACAATGGCAGACACATCGGGTATTGTCCTGGCCAATCCAGGATTCCCTTACATAGAAAACAAATCTATGTGGAACTACCAGGATGTATACGGTAAATACATCCAGAGGGAGTTTTTTGATATTGCCACCAGATTTGGTGAAGGTTTCGTTGAGTACTACTGGTACCTCCCTGGCAACGATAAAATTCCATTTAAGAAAATCTCTTACATAAAACTTTTCAAACCGTTTAACTGGATTATAGGAAGCGGCGATTATGTGGAATTCCTAAGACAGAGAATGAAAGAGAGATTCGCCAGAACAATATCAAAAACAGAGACAGCAGACTCAAAGGTTAACGTAATAATATTTGATTATCTGGACAACGACAGGTGTATATCCAGGGAAGAGGTATGCGAAAAGTACAGTTACCTGAAAAATCACCTGAGGGAAGGATTTTTAAAGCTAAACCAGACCCTCTTTTATATACATAAATGTCCCACATGGAAGATTTACATTGTTTCTGCGTACTCGCTGAATGACATAGAAAAAGAAATCCAGGGGCCTTTAAGACAGTTAAAGGCTGTTATGATTAAAGATATCCTGTTCTCCACAGCGGTGGGTCTTGGTTTCTATATGTTTATGTTTGCGGTTACAAATAGATTCCTCCAGAGAATCAAAGAACAGGAACTGGAGGTAAAAGACAAGGAATACAGTATACTCAGGGAGAGCAGAAAGCTATTCAGACAGTATTACAAAGACCCTATTACAGGCCTTCCTAACAGGAATAAGTTTAATGTTGATATCAGGGATAAAAAGTCTGCCTCTGTCGGGCTGTTTAATATAGACAGGTTCAGGGAAATTAATGATGTCTTTGGTTATGATTTTGGGGACTATG
>JAADEU010000062.1 GCA_013153235.1 Aquificota bacterium
TCTCCTTCCTGGAGCTCCTTTTTCTCAATAGGGGGTCTCATTATGTATCTGGAGGGTTTGTTCAGGAAACTCTCAGTCTCAAAAATCACGGTGTATGGACAGGTCATTCTGAACTCACATACCTGACACTCAGTTCCAGGTTTTATACATACAATTTTTTTCAGTTTCCTGCCCAGAATACCCCTGAAGGTTGAACCTAAAAAATAGGGTGTTGTGAAACTACTTAAAGCCTCAAACCTGTACTTTATAACCGAAAACTCAAAATTAAACACAATAACCCCGGAACTCAGAATTTAACCTTATTTTAACAGGGTTTTAAAAATCCGTGTCAGAAAGTTTATGGAAAAGGGTGATGTTAGAAGATGAAAAGAAAAATTATGATTATTTAAAGTTTTACCCCTGTTTTTCTCGCTTCCTGGCAGATGTATTCCTGACAGCCTTTCTTTTTGACTATCAGGTCAATTTTTTGCTCTCCTATTTTGTTTTCCAGTTTTACCAAAAATTCTATTTTTTTCTTGAATATGTCTTCAGTACTGTCTGTTTCTATATAGATATCAATATCCCCGCCTTTTGCTTCTGGATTGGCTCTTGAACCGAAAATCCACACTTCAGCATCTCTGCCGAAAATTTCCTTTCCTAATTCTCTAATATACAGGATAACATCCTCAGGTAGCCGAATCTGTTTTGTTGTTTTCATTTTTCAGGAACCTTTTTATTTTTAGATAAATATCTTCCATTACAGGTAGTTTTTCTATAGCTGTTTCAACGGCTTCCACTTTTTCGTTTAATTCCCACGGATAAAGGTGGACAAACTGGTTTCTGAGTTTTCTTAGTTCCTGCCACTGTTGTGCAGATAGGAACCCGTATTTTTCAAGTGTGTTCAATATATCAATAAAAGAAGCTTCCGTGTAGTTTTTTCCTGTCAGATATTCGTAAAAAAGTGGAAATAGTTTTTCTCCAATTGTACTCTGCATTTTTATAAATCTAAATATGAAAGCATCAAGCAGGATTATTACATCTGGGTTTTCAAGGTCTTCAGGAGTAAGCTTTCCAAGTTCCTGTATTTTCGAAACTTCATATTTTAGGAGTTGGTCGTGTTTTCCTATTTCTTCTAAAATTGGGTTTAAGTCTTTCATTTTTACGCTCCTCAAATATAGTTTATCAGAATCTATGGTGTAAACCCTCTTCCTTTACAAAGATGTTCTTCGGGGATTACACTTTATATCCAGTACAGAAATAAGATGGAGGGTGTTATGGGTAAGGTTCTGGTTTTATACGACAGTCAGACAGGTCATACAAAAAAGATGGCAGAGTACGTGGCAAAAGGAGCCTCTAAATTCCCTGTAGAGGTGAGACTGAGGTCTGTTGATGAGGCCACAAAAGAGGATGTCCTGTGGTGTGATGGTGTTGCGGTGGGCAGTCCCACGCACCTTGGTGTGATGTCCTGGAAGATGAAAAAATTCTGGGACGATCTTGTTGACCACTGGGGAGAGATAGACGGAAAAATAGGTTGTGCCTTCTCCTCTTCTGGAGGATGGGGTGGTGGTAATGAGGTTGCCTGTATGTCTATACTGACAATGCTGATGAATTACGGTTTTCTGGTTTTTGGGATAACCGATTACACCGGGGATAAGTTTACATTGCATTATGGTGCAGTCTGTGCCGGAGAACCCAGGGAAGAGCAGGAGATAAAGGCCTGTGAAAGGCTCGGTGAAAGACTCGCCCAGTGGGTGCTGATTTATGTTGATGGCAGGAAGGAGTATCTGGAAAACCTGAAGGGAGGCTCTCAGTAAATAAAGTAGAGCCTTCCCCCTACAACGGCGTAGGTTGAGGATACTGTTATCAGCTGAACATCCGCTGTTATGGACAGGTGGTTGTTTATTGTGTGCAGATAGTAAACCTCACACACCGCATAATCAACAGACTGTCCCCTTCCCTCTGCCTGTGCAAATGCTATACCTGTCTTGTTTTTGCCGTTTGTGGTTTTCAGTTCCATCCCGAATGAATAAAAATTCCTGTAATTACCGTCAGACAGGCCTCCTCTGAAAAACAGACCTGTATTTTCCACCGGCGTGTAATCTGCAGACACTCCAAATCCCATCTGACCGGTGCCCCCAAATACCCTGAAGAGGTACGGTCTGAGATTAAACCTGTCTGCTGAGTAATCAATCTCAAGTATCCCTGCCCATCCACTGTCAGGGTCGTTTTTTATGTACACCCCTGAGATGTCTGTGTTTTTGCCCAGGGAATGCTTCAGATGGATACCTGGATTGTACGAGGGTATAGGGGTAATAGGGTTGTTTATAAAAACCTCGTTCAAAAACTGTGTATGCTCGTCATTGGCGTAGTTGTTTGAATCAACAAAAGCCGCCGCATCTATCAGACCTGCTATAAAAACGGTATCCTGTAGTTTCTTCTGGTAAAAAAGCTCAAGTAGATGCTTTCTACCTGTACCGTTTATGTCTCTCAGATATGTTTCAAGGTCATCACCTGTGGTTCTGAAAGGAAAGCCCTGCCTCTCTGTTTTTCCTGTGATGCCATCGCCGTAGGTAATGGAGGTGTTTATAAAAATCTCATCATTTTCTGTAAAATCCAGTGCCGCAAACAGGTGAAATGTGGAATAAACGGCGGAATAACTGCCAGTCTGCTGATAAACGGTGGCATTAACGATGTCTATTTTGTGTTTGTGTAGTCTGTGCTCCAGAATGTACGGCTTTTCTGTTTCCTGGCTGTTTGTTTTGCCGGTAAACAGCAGTATAAAAATCAGTAGTACTGAGCTGACGCTTCTGTTTTTCATTATGTCCCTCCTATTTAAGGACCTCTATTAAAACAGATTTTCTGCTTACCTGTGAACAGACCTGTTCAAGATGAAGCTGCTGGATAAGCAGAAGCGTTGAGTAAAAGGTCTGGAATATTTTCAGTCTGTCGTCTGGATTCTTTGTTCTGGAGAGTATCTCACAGTAATGGTTTGAGATGCTGTCTATGCTGGAGCTCAGTTTTATCGCTTCCATACCGCTTTCCTCCTTTTTGTTTTAATTGTGATTGAGAATTAGTCTCAATTTTAGTATTATAAAAGTATGAATCAGTTTGTCAAGGGGTAAATGTAAATGCCTGTAATACTTATTTTTTTCTTGCTGTTTACTGGTGCTTATGCCCACGAAAGAACCAGATACATAATGGGTGTTCCTGTGACTGTGATTTCTGACGACAGGAGTATTCACCGGAAGGTCTTTAAGGTGTTCAGCCAGATTGACGGTTATTTTTCCCTGTACAGGAAGGACAGTCTGCTGTGCAGGCTAAACACAGAGAAAAGCCTTTACATGGACAGGCTGTTCAATGAGCTTTTGCAGATAAGCTTTGAGGTTTACAGAGAGACAGGAGGGTATTTTGATATATCCCTTGGGAACCACACAGTTAGATATGGTGACAGCCACGAAATGTGTCCCCTGCCGGAAAATGAGTCTACAGGAATGGAAAACATAAAGGTAAAGGGGAATCTCATTGTTCTGGAAAATGGTATTTCCCTTGATTTTGGAGGGATAGGAAAGGGATTTGCCGTTGACAAGGCAGGTGCTTTGTTCAGAAATTCAGGTGTTTATGGAGTTATAAAGGCTGACAGTGAGGTCAGATGTTTTGGAGGATGCAGGGTGATTATAGAAAATCCCTACGGCAGGGGTTTTTTTGCGGTGTTTGAAACAACAGGGAAGGAAACAGGTATATCAACAGGGGGAGTATACAGAAGATACAAAAACGGTATGGATAACAACCATCTGATAAATCCGTTTACAGGTGCCTCTGCAGATAAAGTTATTCTTATATCTGTGTTTGGAGATATGCCAAACAGCTATCTGGACGGGTATTCTACAGCAGGGGCCGTTATGCCTGTGGAAAAGGCTGTGGAGTTTTTAAACAGAAAAAGGCTGGGATTTTTTATTCTGCTCCGAAAAGGCTGTTATCTGGCAGGCAGGTACAACCATCTATACATAAAAAAGCTACAGATTAAGCCTCAGTTTCCTGAATGTAAGGAGTACAAGCCAGAAGAAGACAAAAACAATTCCCAGGATAAATAAAACAAATGAAAACACCTTTAAAAAGGCAAAAAACAGGCTATCCCTGGCAGGAAATACGGAAAAAAAGTTTAAAAATGAAGCCATAAACAGACCAGTTGCCGTGAAAAAGTGTATTTTTTCCAGTTTAAAGAAATAAAAAAAGTGGAGAACAACAAAAACAGTCAGGAAAACTGCAAAAAAATGTGGATAATGGAGTTTTAACAGGCCGTAGGGACTTTTTTCAGCAAGAATACTCCGGATTTTTTCAGGAAAAAGTGTGTACTTTTCCACAAATAATATGCCCCCTGTTATCACCTCAAGGAAAACAGCAAAACATCCCCATAGAAACAGTATGTAAACAGGTCTCATTTTATTTTTCCTGTTATAAAGGAGTACAGATTTACCGTATTGACTGCAGCCAGTATAAAGGAGGAAAGGAGTAATCCTGCTGTATAAACATAACCA
>JAADEU010000078.1 GCA_013153235.1 Aquificota bacterium
AACCTCCGACCGGACGGTTATGAGCCGTCTGCTCTAACCAACTGAGCTACGGGCCCTCCTGAAACGAGATAATAATATATACCGACAGGCAGCCAAAGTCAATACCCGGGTAAAGCCTGTTTAATAAATCTAATTAACCAAAAAAGAGGGAGAGCAGGAGGGCTATATTATACAGTAGAAATCTTATCAGAACAAACACACAGGCTAAGTCATAACTCTTTGTATTATCCATGTCCCCCTAAGCATTCTTTACATTACGTTTAATTTAGATAGAATATTTCTTGTTCCAATAGTTAACCTTGACATAAAAAATTTATTGCATATATAATATATTCCCCGTTGGTAGTGGGCGAGAGTAGCTCAGTTGGTGGAGCACCTCCTTGCCAAGGAGGGGGTCGCGGGTTCAAGTCCCGTCTCTCGCTCCATTAATTAGCTTTCCTGCTCTTCCTCTTCCTTCAGCTTTTCTATCATAACCTCCTGAACCCTTCTTATGTTAATACTGAGGACGGTAAACCTGACACCGTTAATCTTCAGCTTTTCTCCCCTTTTTGGCATTCTACCGAGCAGGTAAATAATCATTCCACCTACGGTTTCGTATGGACCTTCCGGGAATTTTTCCCCGATGAGAACTTCCACTTCTTTAAGCTCCAGTCTGCCGTCAACAACAACCTTGTCCTGTATGTATCTCTTTATCATCCTTTTTTCTTTCTTAGGGAACTCATCCCTGATTTCTCCCACAATCTCCTCCAGAACATCCTCCAGTGTGATAATTCCCATGGTGGCTCCCCTCTCGTCAACAACCACTGCCATATGGTCTTTAAACTGTTTGAACCCTTTGAGGACATTTGGCAGACTGGTAAACTCAGGCAGGTACCTGATAGGCCTTTCAAACTTGCTTACAGGGTCATTATATTCTGCATTTGCAAGGTCATAGGCCCTGAGGACCCCCACTATCTGGTCTATTCTTTTATGATAAACGGGAATCCTTGAGAACCCTGTATCCTTAAAGATGTGTATTATTTCCCCGACTGTTTTGTCCCGTGGGACGGCAGCCACATCGGAAAGGGGTACGACTATCTCCCCAAGTCTCCTTTTTTCAAAAATCAAAACATTTGCAACGATTTTTTTCTCAAACTCCTCTATTCCTTCTGATTCAAGTATCAGGGCATCGAGAAGCTCCTCCCTGGTGAGAATCTTGTCCCTTTTCTCTTCCAGCCTGAAAACGAAAAATACGATTTTTGTGATTACCTTGGCAATTACCAGAAACGGGTACAGAACCTTTCTGGAAAACTCCAGAAACGGAACAATAAAGTAAATCAGCCTGTTTGCATAATGCTGGAACACACTTTTTGGGATAATTTCACCAAACAGCAGTGTGAGAATAATAACAGCCTCGGCAAATAGTTCCTCCTTTGAGTGTATCAGGGGGAACATTGGAGATATTGAGTGGAGAAAGCCTACAAACAGTGCGGTAATTGTAACTATACTGAGGGTTGTTCCTATAAGCGCCGTTGCCACATATTCATCAAATCTCTTCTCAAGGGCTTCGTAGACCTTTTTTGCCCTTTTGTCACCATTTTTTGCAAGGTACTTCAGTCTGTTTCTGTCTACGGAAAAAAGGGCAAGCTCAGAACCTGAAAACAGACCTTCCAGTATGAGAAAGAACAGTATTCCTATCAGATAACTAATCATCTTTTTTCCTGCTTTCCTCCTTTGCTGAAGGGAGTTTTTCTATAATCACCGATATGATTCTGTTGCTTTCCATTTTCTCGATGGTGAATTTAAAGCCATTATACTCAAATGTTTCCCCTTCCTTGGGGAATCTCTTGAGATAGTCAAGAATAAATCCTGCCACCGTATCAAACTCATAGTCAGAAGGAAGCTGTATTCCCAGGTCTTCTTCCAGTATTTCAACTTCCAGTTTTCCGGAAACCCTCCACCTGTTTCCTCCCAGTTTCTGGAGGAATGGTTCTTCCTCTTCGTACTCCTCAGGTATTTCTCCGACGATAAACTCCAGTATGTCCTGGAATGTTATCAGACCGACAACCGTTCCGTGTTCGTCAACAACAATGGCTATATGATTTTTGGTTTCCTCAAATTTTTTCATAAGGTCAAGGAGTGGGGTAAACTCAGGGACGAAGTATGGTTTTCTTAAAAATCTGTCTATTTTTTCCTCCCTTCCTTCAAATTTGAGAAAAATAATATCCTTCACATACAAAATGCCCACTATATTATCGAGGCTACCTTCATACACTGGTATCCGGCTGTAATCATGCTCTTTTATTATCTCAAGGACCTCCCTGACGCTTTTTCCTTTTTCTATGGCAAATATATCCCTTCTTGGGGTCATTATTTCGCTGACTGTAACTTTATGTAGCTCAAGGGCAGCCTCTATAACCTCTTTTTCTTCCTCTGAGAATATCTTTTTCTCAGCTCCGACTGATATAATGGACAGAAGGTCATCCTCAGATAGCTTGTGGCTCTCTACAGGAAGCTCAAGGCCGGCCTTTTTCAGTATGTACTCTGCCAGTTTCATGAATACAAATCTGAACGGGGTTATTATGATGTAGAATGTGTAGAATGGTCTTGCGGCAAACAGGGCGTACTTTTCCGGATAATACGCACCTACAGTTTTTGGGGTAATCTCGCCAAATGTAAGAATCAGGATTGTCATTATGACTACAGCAACAAACAGATATTCCTTACCCAGGTAATGTATTACCAGACCTGATGTGACGGCAGAGGCTGTGATGTTGACCAGCTCATTTCCTATAAGGAATGTGACTACAAGCTCCTTTGGCCTTGACCTGAGCCAGTCGGCTATCTGGGCAGATTTTTTCCCTTCTTTTGCCAGTCTTTTAATCTTGAGCCAGTCCATTGAAAAGAATGAGGACTCAATACCGGCAAAAAATGCTGATAGTAGAAGTAGAACGAATATGAATCCTATTTTGAGAATCAACTCTGTCTCAAGCAAAGTGGCAGTATACCTCCCTGTTATCAGTCAGTTTGTATTCAGGCTCTTTTTTGCACTTGTCTGTGGCATCAGGACACCTGCTGTAAAATACACATCCTCCTTCAACCTCCTCTCTGTAAACCTCAGGGATGGTTTTGAGCCTGTCCCTGTGTGATGGGTGGTCTGGGGGAAGGGATGCAAGGAGGATTTTTGTATACGGATGGATTGGATTCTTCAGTATTTTTCCAGCCTCACCTTTTTCCATAATCTTGCCCCTGTAAAGGACAAGGATACTGTCTGAGAGCATTCCTATAACATTCAGGTCATGGGATATAAAGAGGAAACTTATACCTTTTTCTTCCTTTAACTTTTTTATCAGGTTTATTATCTGGAGCTGTACAGAAACATCCAGTGCCGAGGTAGGTTCATCTGCAAGAATCAGGTCTGGCTGAAGCACCACTGCCCTTGCTATGGCTACCCTCTGTCTCTGTCCACCTGACAGCTCCGAAGGATACCTGTCAAGGAATGTTTCATCCAGCCCTGCATCAATCACTGCCTTTTTTACCCTTTCTTTCCTTTCTTCCGGTTCAAATCCGTGGACAATCAGTGGTTCCTCAACAATCTGCCTGACTCTCAATCTGGGGTTAAGGGATGTTCTCGGGTCTTGAAAAACAACGGAGGTTTCCCTTCTAAACTGTTTTTCTTCTTTTCTGGAAAAGCTGTAAATATCCCGACCTTTGAATTCTATCCTGCCGGAGTCTTTCTGAATCAGTTTCAGGACAAGGCGACCAATTGTGGATTTCCCACTTCCTGACTCGCCTACTATACCCAGAACCTGATTATAGTCCAGGGTAAAGGAAACATTATCCACCGCCTTGAAATACTCTTTTTTCAGCAGGGATTTCTTTATGAGAAATTTCTTTGATAAGTTTTCTACCTTCAGAAGGGTAGGACTATGGCTCTCCATTTTTTAATTTTAACCTGCAAGCTCTATTAATACTTCTAACCTCTGCCATTTTTTTAAAAGTATATCACAATTAGTGGATTTCAATTTTATGATTTATTTAATATTTCGGGGGACGGTTTTCCAATATAAAATCCCTGGGAGCAGTCTATGCCAATTTCTTTAACAGTCTCCAGTATCTCCTGACTTTCTACAAACTCGGCGGTGGTTTTTATTCCAAGCTCTTTGGCAAATGTAACAATGGCCTCCACTACCGCCCTGTATGCCCTGTCGTTGTTAATATTCCTGATAAGCGTACCATCTATCTTGATGGAATCTATCTTCAGCTTCGTCAGGTAGGAGAAGTTTGAGTATCCCCTTCCAAAATCATCTATCGATATGTGGGCTCCGTACATTTTTGCAGAGGATATAAACTCAAGGACATCGTACGAACCCTCAATACTTTCATCTTCCAGTATTTCAAATGTGATTCGATTCCCCACTTCAGGTTCCCTGAGAACTCTGAGGATGTAATTCCTCATTTCTATATTCAGTATGTCGGAAAGGGAGAGGTTTATGGACAGGTGTACCTTTTTT
>JAADEU010000127.1 GCA_013153235.1 Aquificota bacterium
TGTTTCTATAAGAATATTATTTTTGTCCCCCAGCCAGCTCATACCTGCCGGGTTGTAATAGGCTGCATCTGCAGCATCAGCACTGGCAAAATATGCCGCAGCTGTTCCCATTGACCTTGTTGACTGCTCGGGTATTTTGTAAGCTGCCCCAAATGCAGAAGTTGAAGCGATTAAGCCTGCCAGAACTAAAGCCCTATTTTTCATTCTCCTAACCTCCATTTTTGTAAAAAAAATTCTAAACCATTTGGAACAAATTTCTCAATGATTATAATATATTAGACTTCTAATACCCGACGGAGGAAAAAATGTTCTTAGATAGATTAAAAACATTCAAAAGCTACAAAACAGAAACAACCCCCTGCAGGGTTAAACTCTCATCAAATGAAAATCCCTACCAGCTCCCCCAGTGGCTGAAAGAAAAAATAGCCCAGAGGGTAAAAGAAATACCCCTGAACAGGTATCCAGACCCGACTTCAGCAAGACTTAAAGAAGTTATAGCAGATTTTTACGGTGTAAAACCGGAAAATCTGGTCCTTGGAAACGGCTCAGACGAGCTAATACACCTGCTTATCACCGTTGTGGGAAATCTGGATAAGCCTGTGATGTACCCTGTACCAACATTTCCCATGTATCAGGTTTCGGCAGACATCCTTGGGAGACCCAAAGCCGAGTTTCCCCTGGATGAAAATTTCCAGTTGAAGAAGGAGTTCATTGACAGAGCCCTTGAAAAGGAGCCCCAGCTTGCGTTTTTTGCTTCACCAAACAACCCTACTGGAAATAGCTTTGACAGGCAGTTGATTTTATATACAGCCAGAAATAATGTGTTTACCGCCGTAGATGAAGCATACATTGATTTTTCCGACAGGGAGGATTTTGTAAAAGAGGCTGTTGGAAATGAAAATATCGTTGTTCTGAGAACCATGTCAAAAATAGGACTTGCAGGAATCCGACTGGGTGTACTGATAGCAGACCCGGAAACAGCCTCACTGCTGGACAGGGCAAGACCACCATTTAATATAACCTACCCCACCCAGGTAATAGGTGAGGTTGTCCTTACAGAAGGCAGGGAGGAAATAAAAAAACAGGTCAATGTCCTGATTTCAGAAAGGAAAAGGGTAATGGAAGAGGTGAAAAATATCGGTGGAATCAGGGTTTACCCATCTGATGCGAACTTCTTCCTGATAAAGGTACCGGATGGGGAAAAAGTCCACCGTCTTCTCATTGAAGAGGGGGTTCTGGTGAGGAATATGTCACATCTTCCAGGTATGGAAAACTGCCTGAGGGTATCTATAGGAAAACCGGAGGAAAACGACGCTTTTATAGAGGCACTGAAAAAGGTTATGGGTAGACTTTAATCTAAACCTTTCTGCCCAGAATTACGTAAACATTGGGGAAGATTCTGTGGTTATTTATCACATCAAAATTACGCTCTTTCAGCTCCAGTTTCATTATTTCCGGCATTATAAAGTTCTTTATTGATTTTGCCAGATATTTATACGCATTAAAGTTTCCTGTTATTATCCCGCCAAGGTACGGCAGTATGTTGTAAATATACGCGGAAGCAGCTTTATTTATAAAGCTGCCGTTTTCCATCGGAAAAAACTCCAGTACAGCAAGAATACCGTCTTTTTTCAAAACCCTGTTAAACTCTCTGAAGGCCTCTTTTCTGTCTGCAAAATTTCTTACACCAAAGGAAACTGTAATCAGGTCTATGGAGTTATCCCTAAATGGAAGTTCCTCTGCGATACCCTCCATAAACACAACATCCGGAAATCTTTTCTTCCCTATTTCCATCATCTTTCTGGCAGGGTCAATTCCTATTTTGACTTTGAAATCATTCAGACAGTACTTGAAGTTTTCACCTGTTCCCGTTGCAACATCCAGTACCACACCCTTTTCCTTCACACTGCTGTAAATCTGCTCACACAGAGTTCTCCTCCAGCAAACGTCCTGTCCAAAGCTAAGCAGATGGTTGGCAAGGATGTACCTGTCTGCAATAGAGTTAAATGTTTTAATAACCTTAAATTTTTTCAGTGAGTTCATTCTGGTTATACCCTTAAAATTATATTCAAATCCCAATATATATTAATCAGGTGGCAACAGTCAAATTACTGTTAAGCCTTTTTAAAAACACCAATAGACCAAACAAAGAGAGCGAGAGGAGGGCTATGTTATACAGCCAAAAACATCATTAGAACAAACACACAGACTAAATTATAACTTCTAGTATTGTCCCATACCCATAATTGATATACTTTCTTAAAAGCTGTATGTCCAGTCTATTTCTATTAGAATAAACTTTGGATTATATTCAAGGTTCCTACATGATAGTTTGAATAAAATATAGACTTTCTCTCTTTTATATCTTATTTTTTCTTTAATCTCCTGATTCTTAATTTTTTTTACCAGATTTGCACTGGTATTACTGTGTTTAAAATCCGCTATCTTTATGTGCATTTCATTTTCTATAGCCGTCAGGCAGGTTTACTCAAAGCTAAACTCTTCCGGGGATAGAATTTTTGAAATCTCCTGTTTAAATTCATCTGTCAGAGAGACAGAGTAGTTGCTCGCTGCTGCTATTTCGGCTCTGAACTTACCTGGTTCTCTTATTTCTATGATTACATCTTTGTCCCCTGAGTATTTCTGGCAGATTTCTTTTAGTTTTACAGCAACACCATTTAGTGCTTTTTCTTTTGAGAGGATGAATCTCACCGCTGTGACCTGTCTGTTTATTTCCTCGATAGGAATTATCTCTGAAGCATTCATCGATACCTTCTCCTGTTCTTCATTTATTTCAACAGTTCCCTCAATGATTACAATTCTATCCTCCTCCAGGAAGGAACTGTCTTCCATTCTGTCTGGAAAGGCCCTGACGTCTATGATTCCTGTTTCGTCCTGAACATTTAGAATGGCCATTGTGGCACCGGAACGGGTCTTTTTCCTTTTGACGTCTGAGATAACACCTGCTATTCTTACCCGGTTCCCTGAGTTTTTCTCTATAAGTCTGTTAATTTTTGTTACGTATCCTTTAAGCTCTTTCTCATATGCTTTCAGCGGGTGTCCTGAAAGGTAAAATCCCAGAACTTCCTTCTCAAAGTGGAGTCTCTGTTTTTCCGTCAGAGGTTCTGCTTTTTCATATGTGACAACAGGTTGGGTGTCCATCTCTATTAATCCCAGAAGTGAGCTCTGTCCTGAGGCTTTCTGTTCTCTTGCCTTCTGTCCTGCAGAAAGGGCCCTGTCAACAGATGCAAGCATCACTCCCCTGTCCACCCCTGTAAAATCAAATGCTCCTGCTTTAATAAGGGCTTCAAGAACCCTTTTATTTAGCTTTTTGGAGTCCAGTCTTTCTGAGATATCAAATATATCCCTATAGTCTCCGGCCTTTTCCCTTTCTTCAACAATATCTCTGGCAGATTGTTCCCCTACATTTTTTATTCTGGCAAGGCCAAATCTGATTTTACCCCTGTCTTCAATGGAAAATTCTGCCCTTGATTTGTTGGCGTCAGGGGGCAGAAGCTGTATACCAAAGTCTTCCATGTCAAGGAGAAGATTCAGGAATTTGTCATCGTTGCCCTCGGTGGATAGCTTGACTGCAAAAAACTCTTCTGGATAGTAGGTTTTAATGTAAGCGGTCCAGTATGTAAGGTAAGCGTATGCGGTGGAGTGGGATTTGTTGAATGAGTAGGATGCAAATTTTTCTATATCGTCCCACAGTTTTGTTATTTTATCTTTGTCAAAGCCCCTTTCCACAGCACCGCTGATAAAGCGGTCTTTCATTTTTGCCATAACATCGGCCTTTTTCTTACCTATGGCTTTTCTGAGTGTGTCCGCTTCTGCCATGGTAAAGCCGGAGAGAATATTGGCCATGAACATTATCTGTTCCTGGTAAATACAATTATGGGAAATAATATCGTTTGCTATAAAATTGTGGGTTCCTTTTACTTCAATATCATAAACATGCTCTTTCCCTGCATATTCTATTTCTTTTATTGGGACAAATCCTATATCTCCATCTATCAGCCTTAAAAGTTCTTCATCCTCAATAACAGGTGCTATTTTTTCTATCACGCTGGTTTTGATAAACTGCTGTTTTCCATTAAAGAAGTTGCTTCTTTGAATTCCTGTGATTCTGGCAAATTCCCTCTGGGAAATGTCATTTTTTTCACAGAAGGTTTTTACTTTTTCTACCACAATCTCTTTGGAATAGTAAGAATTGTCTGAAGCTTTTCTGGTTAGGTTATTGGCCTTTTGTGAAATCATGTGTGGAAGGATATGTTTTTTGAAATTTTTAAGGTCATAAACTGTTATCTGGTAAGAGATTTTGTCATCATAGTAAGATTTATAAATATTTGCCTTAATGCCAAGTCTTAAAAGCAGGGAATAAAGACCAAAGGCTAAAT
>JAADEU010000125.1 GCA_013153235.1 Aquificota bacterium
TCCCCTATTATCTGGTATGTCTCATGCCCTTTTCCTGCTATCAGGACGATATCGTCTCTGTTTGCCATAGAGATGGCCTTCTTTATTGCCTCTTCCCTGTCAGGCTGGACGATTACATTTTTCCTGTCTTTTATACCTTCCAGAATGTCCTGTATGATTTTTTCCGGCTCCTCGGTTCTGGGGTTGTCGGAGGTTACCACAACCAGGTCAGAAAGCTCCTGTGCAACCTGTCCCATCAGCGGCCTTTTTGAACGGTCCCTGTCCCCTCCGGCACCAAATACGGTGATAATTTTTCCCTTTTTCAGCTGGTTAAGTGTGAAGAGAACATTCCTCAGGGCATCGGGGGTATGGGCGTAATCTATAACCACCGTAAAGCCGTCTCCCCTCAGGACCTCAAACCTTCCCCTTACAGGTCTGAGATATTTTGCTTTTTCCACGAGAAATTCCACCGGAAAACCAAGACCGGCCATCAGAAGGATAGCCCCGGCGGTGTTGTATATATTAAACTCCCCTATAAGACCTGTTTCCACGGCGTATTTTTTTCCGCCGCAGGAAAAACTGAAAAGGGTTCCCCTGTCTGTAAGTTTCCAGTCAATAAGCCTCAGCCTGGCTTTTTCATCCCTGCCGTAGCCTGATACATTCTTAACACCGGAGTATTCATCATACAGCCTTCTGCCGTACATGTCATCCAGATTTACAGCAACTGGTGAGCTCTCAGGTATCCATCTGATAAGCCTTTCCTTTGCCCTGAAGTAATCCTCCATATCCCTGTGGTAATCAAGGTGCTCTTCAGACAGGTTTGTGAAAACCGCCCCTTTAAACTCCGTTCCGTAAACCCTGTACTGGTCAAGGGCGTGGGATGAAACCTCGGCAACAACATACTCAACACCCATATCCTGCATCTGTTTCAGAAGACCGAACCACTCAATAGCATCGGGGGTTGTTCTGCCTTCAGAGATGAGCGCATCCCCCACTTTATAACCGAGGGTGCCGATAATTCCTGTTTTTTTACCTGCCATCTGCAGGTACTGGGCTATAAGGTGAGCTGTTGTTGTTTTACCGTTTGTTCCTGTAATACCTATAACGGCAAGCTCTTTATCGGGAAAATCAAAAAACCTCCGGGCTGTTTCAGCCTGAAGGACCCTTGTGTTTTCGTGGAGTATCACCGTTATCTCAGGATGTTTTTCTGCAACTAATCTGGCTTTTTCCCTGTCAGAAACAGCAACGGCATACGCTCCCTTCTGTGCAGCCTCAAAAACAAACCTGTGGCCGTCTACCGAGCTACCCCTTATGGCAAAAAAAAGCTCCCCTTTCTGTAGTTTTCGTGAGTTATTGGAAATTCCTGTTATGTACCGGTGCTTACCTGAATGGTATATATACCTTCCGTCAAAAAGCCTGTAGATATCTTTTTTTTTCATACAGTCAGCATCTTTTCAATGGTAAGTTTTACACTCTCTCCAAGGGCTATTATGTTGTACCCACCCTCCAGCATAAACAGAAACGGTCTGTCTGCAGAACTGAGTATCCCTTCAACAATCTTACCTATCCCTTCTGTTGTCACCTCAAGGTGGGTCAGTGGGTCGTCCATATGCAGGTCGTACCCTGCAGAGACCATAATAATATCCGGATTAAACTTATTTACAAGCTCCGGCAGTTCCTCTGTGTATATCTTTATATACGTTTCATCCCCTGTCCCTGCCGGCAGTGGTACGTTGTAGGTATATCCAAGACCTTTTCCTGTTCCCCTTTCCTCCTTTGAACCGGTTCCAGGGTAAAACGGGTACTGGTGGGTTGAAAAATAAAACACGGTATCATCCTCATAAAATGCCTTCTGGGTTCCGTTTCCATGATGGGCATCAAAATCTATGATAAAAACCTTCCCAAATCCCTGTTTCTGGGCGTATCTGGCTGCTATTGCTATATTGTTAAATATACAGAAACCCATTGCCTTTGAGTACTCTGCGTGGTGTCCAGGAGGCCTGACAGCTGCGAACACCCTTTCAACCTCACCGTCTTTTATCCTGTCAACCGCCTCAAGCCCGGCTCCCACAGCGTACACGGCGGCTTCATAGGAAAAGATTGAACATCTGGTGTCCGGGTCAAGGTAGGTTCCCCCTGCTGAACACAGGTCCATAATTTCCTGTGGATAATACACATCGTGGACAAGTGCTATCTCCTGTGCTGTTGCCCTTCTGGGTTTTATCCTTACCAGAGGCTCTTTTATCAGGTCAACATACTCATTTATCGCTTCCAGTCTGTGGGGTGATTCTGGATGACCCTCCCCTGTATCATGTTTCAGATAAACAGGGTCAAAAATATAACCGACCTTTCTCATTTTTTATCCCCTTTCATTATTTTTTTGAAAAAGGCAGTGAGTTTTTCCCAGAATGTTTCCTCTTTTTTCTGGACTTTTTCCTGGTTCAGGGGCGTTGTGAATCTGTGCTTTATATTATCAAGGAGCAGAAACTCATCACACACCCTTCTGAGCTCATATGAGCTTGTCTTTTTAAACGCAGCATTTTCAACCCTTTTCCCAAGCTCCTGTATCTTTTCCACAACAGGAACAAAATCACTGTCCCCTGATACCAGAATAGCCGTGTCGTAGGCGTTTTTAAAGGCAAGGGAAATCATATCTGTGGCTATCAGAATATCTATCCCCTTTTCTATGTATCCTTCAGGGGTTTTTTTCAATGGCATGGTTTTTACCTTAATTCCCAGATTTTGAAGCTCATTCAGAAAGCCCTGCTGTCTCCTGAGCTGTTCCCTTAACTCCTTTGGAAGGTCCCCCGATGGAATACCGGTGTAAAAATACGCCCTCAACAGCCACCTGTCTTTTCTGAGTATTTCCACCAGCTTTTTATAATTTATCTTCAGTTTTAAGGCGTTCGTTGCATGGAACATATTACCGCCATCAATAAATATCACCACCCTCTCATTTGGGTACCTGTATACAACCTTTACGTCCTTTTTCTTTCTTTTGAAAATTCCCAGCATCGCCATTCCTTTTCTTCTTTAATTTTCTTTCTCAGGGCTGATTTTTCAAGCTGTTGTATTTTTCGTAAAACTCCTTTTTAAACTCCTTAAATCTACCTTCCCCAATGGCATGCCTTATATCTTCCATTAATCTGCTGTAGTACCGGAGATTGTGGATTGTTGCAAGTGTCATCCCTGTAATCTCCCCTGCATTGAACAGATGCCTCAGATATCCCCGTGAAAAATTCCTGCATGTGTAACAGTCACACTCCTCATCCACAGGGATATCAGAAAATCTGTGTTTTGCCGCCTTTATGTTCAGCCTGCCGTATGTGGTAAACAGGGTTCCGTTCCGTGCGTTTCTGGTGGGCATCACACAGTCAAACATATCAACACCCCTGTCAACACTCTCCACTATATTCTCCGGGGTTCCAACACCCATCAGGTACCGGGGTTTATTCTCAGGGAGCAGAGGAACAACAACCTCTGTCATCTCGTACATAAGCTGGGCAGGCTCACCAACAGACAGTCCACCTATTGAATAACCGTCCATATCCATCTCAACGGTTCTCAGGGCACTCTCTTTCCTCAGGTCGGGATACACAGAACCCTGAACGATACCAAAAAGTGCCTGCCTGTCGTTCTTCTTAGCTTTTTTGGACCTTTCAAGCCATCTTAATGTCTTTTCCACAGCATCCCGGGCTGTTGTGTGGCTCACAGGGTATGGGGGACACACATCAAGTGGCATCATTATGTCACTGCCTATAATCTCCTGTATGTGAACAACAAGCTCAGGGGTAAAGAAATGCCACGAACCATCAAGGTGTGATTTGAATTTTACCCCCTCCTCTGTAAGAATTACCTCGGCTTTATGCTTACCTTCTCTGCTTCTCTCCTTTGCCAGTGAAAAGACCTGAAAACCACCACTGTCTGTGAGTATGGGAAGTTCCCAGTTCATAAAGCTGTGGAGTCCCCCAAAATACTCAAGAACCTCAATACCAGGTCTTAAATACAGATGGTATGTATTTCCCAGTATTATCTGTGGTTTTGTTGAAAGTAGCTGGTCTTTCGTAACTGCCTTTACCGTCCCCTGTGTTCCCACAGGCATAAAAACAGGGGTTTTTACACTACCGTGGGGGGTGTTTATCTCACCAAGCCGTGCATTTCCGTCTTTTTTCAGGAGTTTGAAGCCAAACAGTTAATAATCCTCCCTAATTGATAATAGTATCTGAACAACATGATAAAACATAAGGAGAAGAAGAGTAAACCCAAAAAAGATAAGAGCAATGGAAGAAGTAAAGTAGCTTTTAAGTGAAATGTATTTGTACAGTATTTCAACCTACGAAGTAAAAAAGGTTCTAACAATTCTCTGCTGTGCTACTTAACGGAGATATAGCTGAAACTGACAAAATTCAGTCTGAG
>JAADEU010000114.1 GCA_013153235.1 Aquificota bacterium
AATCCTCAGGGAAATCAAACCGGACAGGGTGGACATCGGGACAATAGACAGACCTCCTGCATACAGAGTCAAGCCCCTGACAGACAGGGAGCTTTTTTCAATAGCCGGTTATTTTGATGGACTGCCTGTAAATGTGGTTGCAAGACAGACAGACGGCCTGGAAGGCAAAATCAGACTTTCAGAGGAACAGATAGTTTCCACCCTCAGACGGAGACCATATACTTACGAGGATATACAGGAAGTCTTTGATGAGGAAACCCAGAAAAGGGTCAGACAGCTGATAAAAAAAGGCATCCTCAGGGAAATTTCTGTAAACAACAGCACATTCATCTCTCCCTGATGACAATTCCGGTAATCCGCCCGATATTAATAGATGTATAAAACCGATTTTTATTGAATCTTATAAAAATCTAAATATATTTTTTTAGTAGAAAAATATAAACAAGGAGGGTGAGCCATGAACTTCGAAAAGTATGTACAGAAAGGAAATCTGTTCCTTAAAGAACTTGCAGAGGAGCTGGGGGTTCCAAATGACAAAGACAGGGCTGGAAGGATACTGAGGGCTGTTTTACACGCCCTGAGAAAAAGACTGACACCTGAAGAGTTCCTTGACCTCCTTGCACAACTTCCAATGTGCATAAAAGCCATAGCCGTTGACGGATGGAGGATTCATGAATCTCCTGATAAATCCATCAAACATGTGGAAGACCTGATTCATGCGGTTATGGAGGAAGATAGAAGAACCGCAGCCAGAGACCTTGGTAATGAAGAGCACGCCAGAGAGGCTATTAAAGCAGTTATAAGGGTCATTAAAAGACACGTTTCTGATGGTGAAATTCAGGACGTTGAGGCTGAACTGCCCAAACACCTCAGGGAATTCATTGAGGAAGCCTGATAAAAAAGGCCGCCGTAAGGCGGCTTTTCCTGTTTAATATCATTTTTCTCCCTATTTCCCATCTGTTAATATTTCCCAAAAAAAAGAGGTTGTAATGATTTATAAGGAATTTGCAGGGTTTAAACTGTCTGAAATCGGTATTGGAACCTATCTGGGAAATCCAGACGAACAGACCGACAAAAGCTACAGAGAAACCATAATAGAGGGTATCAAAAAAGGTATTACAGTAATTGATACAGCCCTGAATTACAGGAATATGAGAAGTGAAAAGGTTATAGGGGAGGCTCTTGAGGAGCTTAACCGGAATGAGGTTGTTATCTCTACAAAAGGCGGTTATGTTGCAGTTCCGTACTACATTGATAAAGACCCTACCCAGTGGTTTAAAGAGGAGCTTGTAAGAACCGGCATTGTACATCCCTCTGAAATCACCCAGACAGGAAACATACTGACAGAAAAATACATAAACTGGGCATTTGAAAAAAGTCTTGAAAACCTGAAAACAGACAGAATAGATGTTTATTTTGTACATAATCCAGAAGACCAGCTTTTGAAGTTTGGGAGGGAAGAGTTTTACTCAAAACTCCAAGGGGTTTTTTCTCTCCTTGAAAACAAGGTAAAGGAGGGAAAACTCAGGTATTACGGCATAGCAACATGGAATGGATTAAGGGTACCCCCAGAAAGCAAACAGTATCTTAATCTTGGCGATATACACCGGATTGCCCTGAGTGCAGGGGGAGAAAATCACCACTTCAGATTCATCCAGCTTCCGTATAATATAGCAATGCTTGAGGCTTTTTCACTGAAAAACCAGACAATCAACGGTGAACCAGTTTCCACTCTGGAGGCTGCACGGAAACTCGGGCTGTACACTTATATCAGTGCTTCGCTAATGCAGGGTAGACTGATAAGACCTGTTGCTCCCGAGATTATGGCCAGATTTGGTGTTGATTCTCCGGCACTGATTCCCCTTCAATTTGTAAGAAGTACACCGGGAGTTGGCACTGTTCTTGTAGGAACATCAAAGGTTCAACACCTTGAAGAAAACCTCAGGATAGAGGAATTTTCTCCACTTCCACCTGAGGCAATCAGCCAGCTGATTGAATCACGGAGGTAGACAGCCACATCTGGGGTTTTAGAAAGTTTTCAAGCCGGTCAGGCCTGTACAGGTAAAAACCCTGACCGTATTTTATCCCCAGATGCCTGACGGCAGAATATATCCTTGGGGACTCAATAAACTCTGCAATTGTGTCTATTCCTTCCTCTTTACAGAACTGGACAACCATCTGAATGAGTCTGGCAGACCTGTTATTGTCAACAATCTGGCTAATTAACCCTGAGTTAAATTTAAGATAATCCATATCTATCTTTGTCAGATATTCAAAATTGGAGTATCCACTGCCAAAATCATCCATGGCAATCCTGTATCCTGCATTCTTTAACAGATTTATATTTTCAATCAGAGACCTGTACTTTCCTGCTTCTTCAGTTTCTACAATCTCTATAACGGTTCTGTTTATCAGGTCGGTATCCTGTTCAAGCAACATGGTGATTATTGATTCATTTGATATATCCGACGGCAAAACATTTATACCAACAGTTATGTGTCTGTGCTTTTTCAGGATGTCCATGTTGTGGAGTATGACCTTTCTGGAAATTTTTGAGTAGATAAATGTGTCCCTTACAGTATCTATAAATCTGTCCGGAGTCAGGAGGTATCCTCTGGTATCCTTAAGCCGTACGAGGGCCTCCAGATACAGGATTTTTCCGGAGGTCAGTTCAACAACAGGCTGGTAATCGAATATAATACTGTCCTTTTCCACAATTTCATTTATCTGAACTATGTAAGGAAATCCAGAATCCTCCACATAAAACTCAAATCTGTCCCTTCCTTCCTTTTTTGCCCTGTACAGGGCTGAGTCGGCTTTTCTCAGTGCCTCTTCAAAGTCTTTAACAGGTCCATCGTATATTCCGGCTGAAATCGTAAGCTTTATGGGATTTCCATTTATGATAAACCGGTGTGCTCTGATGTTCTGAAAAATTCTTCTGATTGCATTCAAAATCTGACCTGTTTTTTTTCTGTCCTTTTTAAGGAGTATCAGGAACTCTTCTCCACCAAATCTTATTATGTAATCTTCATCTGTCCTGACTGACTTTTTCAGAATCTGGGCAACCTCTCTTAGAATCCTGTCTCCGGCCTCATGGCCAAATGTGTCATTTATCTTTTTAAAATAGTCAATATCAACCAGCACTATTGCATAACTGCTGATATCTATAAAGTTAAGGAGTTCATTCAGATAATTTCTGTTGTACACCCCTGTAAGGGAATCCCTGTAGGCTTTTGACCTCAGATAAACGGTTTTCAGGAAAAAATAAACCGTCAGCATAATAAAAGTCAGAGAGATTCCAATAACCACCAGGGAGAGTACACCGAAAAATTTAACAACATTTCTTATGCTCTGGATGAGACCAACTGAAAAGTCCATAAACAAAAAGGCCCTGACCTGGCCATTTTCTCTGATAGGCTTTATCAATGTAATTCCTATCCGGTCTGTATCCTGATGGTAAACCACTTCCTTTTTTCCGGTTCTGTAAATCTTGCCCAGTATTTCAAGTTCTTTTATTGTGGGGATGAAAATCTCCCCCTTCTGGGCTGTATCCGCCCTTGAAAGGTCTATTAAAAATCTGTAAACATTTGAATCCCTGTAGATTATAAAAAGATAGGTTATCTGTGAACCAACAACTACCCCGAGAACCTGACGGGCTTTTTCGTAGAGCTCCCTGTCTGTGGAGAGTCCATCGATAAGCTTTCCCCCTGCATCAGCCTGTAATGTATTGATGGCATTATCTGTGATTTCGTCATACATATTGACGACTGCCCTGACAATCGTGTTGTTCAGTGCTCTCTCTATGTGGGGGAGATAAAAATAGACCACAACCCCCAGAAATAAAAAAATCAGAGGAACAACCAGATTAAGCAGTCTCTCTCCTGTAAAAAAACCTATTAGAGGCCCCTTTTTCATTTCTGTTTAATTTCTTTTTCTGAAATTATATAAAACCTGTACTCCTCAGGTAAAGAAATTTTAAACTTTTCAAGCTTCTCTTCAAAGAGAATGAGCTGGGGCCTTCCCTTTCTCCAGTACAGTCCTCCAATACAAAAATCACAGTTTTTAAATGTCAGATAACCCAGGGCAAAGACAGGAACAGTTAGGGGTTTTTCCGGACTTTCTGTAATGAGAAGAACAAAATCTGCCTTTTCTAAATCCTTTACGATAACCAGACTGGAATACTCGGCAAGCTCCCTGGTTATCTCCTGTCCCTTTCCTGCGACAAATATCCTGGGGATATCCTTTCCTGTGATATCCCTGGAGAGTTTCTCAATTATTCTGATTTCAATAAGTCTTTCTTTAGTAACCTGTGCAAAAGCCGTAAGCGCCAGAACGAGAACGTAAAAT
>JAADEU010000011.1 GCA_013153235.1 Aquificota bacterium
ATTTTCTTTGCCCTTTCCGTTTCCACCCCTACAACGATTCTGTCAGGGTTCATAAAGTCGTAGATGGCAGAGCCTTCCCTTAAGAACTCCGGGTTTGATGCAACATCAAAGGGTATGGAAGGGTCTTTTATGTACCTCTTAACGGTCTTTTTGACCCACTGGTGGGTGTTCACAGGAACGGTGGATTTTTCTATGATTAGCTTATAATCGGTCATATTCTGGGCTATCTGTCTGGAAGCCTCTTCAACCTGTGACAGGTCTGCCTTTCCGTCATCCCCCTGTGGTGTTCCCACACACAGGAATATGGTATCTGCAAAATCAACGCCTTCTTTTATGTTATCTGTAAAATGTATCCTTCCTTCTTTTATGTTTTTCTGGAGCATCTCTGTAAGTCCCGGTTCGTATATGGGAGATATGCCCCTGCACAGTTTCTCAAGTTTTGATGATACCTTTTCTACACAGATAACCTCGTTACCCAGGTCTGCAAAACAGGCTGCCGTTACGAGCCCTACATAACCGGCTCCAATTACGGTAATTTTCATTCATTCCTCCTGGAAAATTTTTCAAGTGAAAATTTTTCTTAATTTTTTTGCCTCTTCTTCCCAGTCAATTGTATAATATCCTTTGTATTGACACTTTAATTTTTTATAAAAAAAATCTTTCAAAGCTTTTTTTATGGATTCCTTGTCAGGTTTAATATAAATACACCCCTCGCCACAAGCTTCTTTAAGTTCTGGTATGTCTGTAGTTATAACGCAACATCCACAGTTCCTTGCCTCCAAAACAGGCATACCAAAACCTTCATAAATAGAGGGAAAAATAAATACCTCTGCCCATCTGTATAATTGTGCAAGCTTTATATCAGAAACGTACTGTAAATAAACAATTTCACTCTTGTTGTTTTCAATAAGATAATGAACCTCTTTACTTTTCCATCCTGTATTACCTGCTATAACCAGCTTAATATCTTTGAATAATTCTTCTTTTTTCAAATCCAGAAAAGCTCGGATGAGAGAAGATATATTCTTCCTTGGTTCTATTGTTGAAACAGTCAGGATATATTTGAAGTTAAAAGGTCTTTCATTTTCTGATTTATACGGATTAAATATTTGTGTATCAACACCAGGTCGAATAATAGCATCTGCTTTTTTGTTAAAATAACGTTGCAGTTTTTGATCGGTTCCAGCCGATATCGTTATGATTTTATCGGCTTCTTTTATAGCTTTTTTAAAAAAGAGTTTATAGCTTAATTTTGTTTTTATGTGCATTGTTTCAGGTACTATGTACAAATTGAAGTCATATACGACGATGACCTTTTGTGTATTACTGTTTACAAATATTGGTGTTACAGGTACTCCAGACCAGATGTATTTTAGTGAAAGTTTATTTATATACCGCCATGAAAAATAACGAAACCATGCATTCGGGGGTAGGCGTCTTAATATTCTATTTTTTTCATATACAACTTTTACATTTTTCACGTTAAATTTTAATTTTTTATTTGAGATCAGAATAATCTCATACTCCTTATACTTTGACAGTGATTTAAGAAGCTGATACGTATATCTCCCAATCCCTGTTAAATTCTCCGTCCATAGCGGTAAAAATGCACCTATTTTCATGCTTATAATTATATAGCAAATTTTGGTCTGGTCAAAAAGTGTCACATAATAATAAGCAATACCGATTTGCCTTCGTAGTTCAACTTTTGTAATCTGAATCTATCTCAAAAATTTTTTCCCTGGAGGTCTCCCCCTTTATAAGTTTTACTCTGGATTTTGCTATTTTAAAATGTTTTGCAAGTAGCTCAATCACCCTTCTGTTTGCCTTTCCCTTTTCAGGTACTACCGTTACCCTTACCTCGTAGTAATCGTCCTGTATTTTTTTTATTTCGTCCTTTTTTGCGTTGGGTTTTACCTTTACCTTTATTCTCACCGGATGCACCCCTTTAAAATGGTAAAATCTTACTATGGATATTATAAAGAAAATCGTTGTTCTGCTTGCCGGTGCAGTTGTTTATATTTTTGTTTTTGTGGTCGCAGGTGAGATAGTTCCCCAGGAAGTTTTACAGAAAATGTACCTTCCTGTAATTGTGCTCACAGCAGCTGCAGGATTTATCCTCAGCAGTATTGTAAACAGATTTTTGTTTGGACTGTGTCCTGTGAAATCATTTATATTTTCTGTTATTAGTTTTCTCCTTCTTATAAGTGCAGCTCTAATAACGGTGAGGTAGCTGGATGAAAAATATATATCTGGTTGGATTTATGGGTAGCGGAAAATCCACCGCAGGGAAACTGGTGGCACAGAGGCTCGGGATGGAGTTTGTTGATATAGACAGTGTTATAGAAGAAAGGGAAGGAATGGAAATAAGCAGAATATTTGCCGAAAAGGGGGAGAGGTATTTCAGAGATAGGGAAAGGGAGATTATAAGGGAGGTGGGAGAAAAAACAGGCCTTGTGGTTTCAACAGGTGGGGGTCTTGGTGCAGACAGGTCAAATATGGAGTTTATGAAAAAGACGGGTGTTGTATTCTGGCTGGATGTACCACTGGAAGAGATACTCAAAAGGACTGAAGGCGATGATACAAGACCACTGCTGAAACAGCCTCTGGAGGACCTGAAAAAGCTGTACGAAGAAAGAAAAAAAATCTACAGTCTTGCCCACAGGCGTATTACGGCATGGGAAAAAACACCTGAGGAGATAGCAGGGGAGATAGTTGATGGATATTTACACAGGGATTGATGTTGTAGAAAACAAAAGAATCAAAAAGGCCATAGATAAATTCGGAGACAGATTCCTCGGTAGAATTTTTCAAAAAAATGAGGTAGAATATTGCAGTAGCCTTGCAGGTAAGATACCCTGTCTGGCTGCAAGATTCGCCGTAAAAGAGGCCTTCGTAAAGGCCTTCTACCAGGCCACAGGGATAATCCTCCCGTACCGAGCAGTAGAAGTAAGAGGAAAAAGGGGCAAACCTGCAGAAATTTTTCTGCACCCCCCTAATGACAGGGCCAGAGAGGCTCTGAGCCGCATCAGATATACATTCTCCCTTTCCCACGAAAAAAGTTATTCTGTAGCCATTGTGGTTATTTATACCGTATAGTGCAACCTTTTTTCTGCACTGAAAATATTAATAATCCTCTCAACCCCTTTATTTAAGGCTTTCCCTGTTTTGGCATATTTATTGCTAATAATTCTTGTGAAAGGGGGTATTTATGATGAAGATGAAAAAATACATTGTAAGTAACCTTCAGGAAGGGTGGATGCTGATAAGGGAAGAGATGGGGGAAAACGCAATAATTCTGTCTGTGAAGGAATCAGGCGGACAGTTTGAGATTCTTGCTGCATCCCCTGAAAAGAAAACAGTAAAAAAAGAAAATAAACTCTTTGAAATATTCAAAAACAGATTTTCCAGGGAAGAAGATATAATCAGGCTTGAGAGCCTGATTAACTTCCTTATAAAACTGAAAGAAAGCAACCTTAACGAAAAGCTCCAGAAGGAGCTTCAGGACGAAATTATCAAAAACTACCTGCCTATTGTTGAGAGACTCAACAGGGTTGATATACTCACGAAAATAGAGACCAATCCTCTGACAGGTAAGTTTATCAATGTCCTTGGAAATATCTCATCTGGAAAAAGTACCACAATAGCAAAACTGGCGGCGATACTGAAGTTTAACAGGGATAAGAAGATAGCCGTTGCCTCATTTGATTTTTACAAAATAGGTGGTTCGGAAAGTCTGAATAAATTCGCCGAGATTATGCAGATTCCCTTCTTCATGATAAAGGATGAAAAAGACCTGATTATGTATAAAGATGCCTTTGATGAGTTTGAACATATCCTGTTTGATACACCTGGAAATATAAAAGACCTTTCAGAGGTGGAAAGGCTCCTATCGTTTATCACATCAGGGCCGAACGCAGAGAACATACTGACCGTACCACTTACAAAGAAAGAATCCCTCATTGACAGGGATATCAGGTACTTCAGTAAGTTTAATATCCACCATCTGATACTTACAAAAATGGACGAACTTGAAAATAAACTCCCTATATACTTTGTGCTTTCAAATTACGACTACAGAATCAGTTATATAACAAATGGGCTGAATGTACCGAACGATATTGTCGAGTCATATCAGGTACTAAATGGAATGTTTGAGGTGGGGAATAAATGAAAGACCAGGCAGAAAAGCTCAGGGATATGGTTAAGGCCATGAGACCTTTTAAGTTTCAGGTGATTTCTGTTACCTCAGGAAAGGGGGGTGTTGGTAAAACGAGTTTTACCGTGAACCTTGCCTACCAGCTCCAGAAAATGGGTAAGACCGTTCTTATTCTGGATGCTGACCTTGCCCTTGCAAATGTTGACATCATCCTCGGTGAGAGACCGAAGTATAACCTTCTCCACCTGCTAACAGGGGAGAAGAACATAAATGAGATTATCTGGGAATCAAAGTACGGCCTGAAATTCATACCTGCAGCATCAGGTTTTGAAGAGCTGGCAAACCTTTCAAAGGAAAAACAGCTCCAGATAATAAATGCCCTACAGGAGATTTACTACAAGTTTGATATTATGCTGATTGACACCTCTGCAGGAATCTCGGCAAATGTAATAAACTTCTGTCTTTCCTCAGACAAAACAATTGTTATCACCACATCGGACCCTACGGCACTTGCCGACTCTTACGCCATAGCAAGGATACTCCTGTCCAACAAAGATGAGGCCTCAGAGATAGGCCTTGTGGTGAATATGGTTGAGGACGAGCAGGAAGCAGAAAAGCTGTACAGGGGGATGAACAACATACTGAGGGAGTTCACAGGTCAGACCATAAAATACTACGGGGCTGTAAGAAAGGATAAAAAACTCTCTGAATCAATAAAAGACAGATATATCCTCTCTGCAGTTTATCCAAAGTCGGATTACAGCAGGGATGTGGAACATATTGCCCGTTATCTGGTGGAAGGTAAAAGACCTGAAAGAAAAGAAAATTTCTGGAATAAATTCCTGAAAAATTTAAAAAATCTAAAGGTAGAGTAAGGAGGAGACGGCATGTATATGAGCAATGAGGAGAGAAACAGAATTATAATGGAATTCCTTCCAAAAATTCACTACATCGTCCAGTCTCTGAAGCAGGAGAATTTACCTCCAACCGTAACGGAGGAGGACCTTATTAATACCGGGGTACTTGGGCTTATCGACGCAATTAACAAGTATGACCCGGAAAAAGGTGTTAAACTTTCAACATATGCAGAAATCAGGATAAGGGGTCATATCATCGACAGCCTGAGGAAGCTTGACTGGGTGCCAAGAAACATAAGACAGAAGGCAAGGCATATAGAGACGGCAATACTCGAGGTTGAACAGAAACTTGGAAGGGAAGCGACTCCAGAGGAGATTGCAGAATATCTTGGTATGGATGTGGAGGAGTATATGAAGTACGCAGAAAAAATATCAAACAGCGGTCTTATATCCATTGATACAAAGGTTGGTGTTGATGACGACAGCAACACAAGCCTCTGGCAGATACTCTCTGTAAATGACGACACCCCTGATAAGTACGTGGAAGAGGAAGAGTTGAAAGAAATCATTTCTGATATAATATCTAAACTCAAAGAAAGGGAAAGGCTGGTTATCACACTGTACTACTACGAAGAGCTTTCAATGAAGGAGATAGGAGAGATACTTGGTCTTACAGAGTCGAGGATTTCCCAGATACACACAAAAACAATGATGAAAATAAAGAACATGATAAGCAAATACCTTACAAAGGATTAAATGGAGAGAGAAAGCGTTTATGTACATTACTTAATAGGTGACCTTGAAAGTTATGTCGTTGATAACAGGGAGAAGGTTGAGAAGCTGATAAACAAAAAGGATATAACCGTAGAGGACAGTATATATATCTTTGACAGGTTCTCAAACAGCCTGAAAAAAACAACGGCACTGATAAAACTCTCAGGGGAGATAGAAGACAGGGATACCCTGAGGACGATATCAATCCTTTCCTCTGAAACCATAGCGTGGGTTATGTTTACCCTTCCTTCGGTAGAGGCCACAATGCCACTTTTTATGGAAAATCTTATTTTTGACAACAGGCATGTTATTGATGCCCTCGGGGAACTTCTGCTTGAGCTTGATGAATTTATTGAAAATCCAGAGAGACTTTCAGTGTTGAATGAAGAGCTCTACAGTATGCTGAACGAGGTATCTATGTTTTTCGGCCACCTCTCCACCATGATGAAAAAGGGAGCGAAGGAGAATTAACGCCCCCTTACCAGTGATAAACCACCATCAACTATTATTGTCTGTCCCTGTATCCATTTTGCATCAGGTGTGCAAAGGAATCCAACAACACCTGCTATGTCCTCCGGTGTTCCCATTCTGCCCAGAGGGGTAAGTTTTATCGTTCCTTCCTTTACCTCTTCGTAGTTGGGGAAAAGCTGTATCGCTTCTGTATCAATAGGTCCGCCGGATACGGTGTTAACATTTATTCCCTTTTCCCCAAACTCAACGGCGGCGTATCTGACCAGAGCCTCAAGGGCTGACTTTGCAGCCCCGTGTATTGCGTAGTTTGGCATATAATCCCTTGTACCTGTGGACGATATGGCAATGATTTTACCTTCCCTTCCATCCATCAGTTTTACAGCCCTCTGTGTGGCCCAGATAAATCCCATTACTGTGATATCAAAGATTCTTCTGGTTCCCTTTTCCTTCAGTCTTAAAAATGGGGCAAATCCACCTACAACTTCCCTTCCAGAGGCAACGGCATTACTTACAAATATGTCAAGGTATCCGAATTTTTCCTGTATCTCGTCAAATGCCCTGTCTATGTCCTCTTTTTTCCCAAAATCACCCTGGATGGAATATGCCTTAACACCTTTACTCTCTATCTCTCTGACAACCTCATCTGCCTTTTCTTTGTTTTTGTAGTAGTTTATGATTACATCTGCACCCATTTCAGCAAGTTTCAGGGCAATAGCCCTTCCTATTCCTCTGCTACTTCCGGTGATAAACGCCAGCTTTCCTTCAAGCTCTTTACAGGCCATTTAGTCCCTCCTATCAGTGGTGGTGTTCATTTTTCTTCACTTTTTCAAGAAACTTCTTGAGAAGTGTGTCCCCGTGATAACCTTCTTCCACAAGGTCAAGGAATATTTTCATCTCTTCATCATTGGGTTCTCTTCCCAGTATGTCTATAATTTTCTCGTACTCTATAAATGTGTCTTTATCCCATCCTTCACCGACAAGGAAGTTTTCGTATGCAAGTGGGTCCTCAACCTTGGCCTTCAGGGCTTCCTTATAGCCAAGGGCAAACATCAGCACAAGCAGTGCAAACAGTACAACTGCCCCGATAACTGCAAGGATAAGCTCCATCATTCTCCTCCTCTACTGAACTGTCTGAGTTTTTCTAAAACTCCATAGGCTTTTTTAGAATAAATGGTTTCTTTTGCAAGTTCAATCCCTTCTTTTATAGAGTCGGCAAGACCTGCCACTTTCAGTGCAAATGCGGCATTAAGTGCAACAAAGTCCGTTTTTGGGGAGTAGTCCTTTCCTTCCAGTATTTTTTCTGCAATCTCAAGGTTATAGGAGAGGTCTCCACCTTTTATATCCTCAAGGGATGCTCTTTTCAGACCAAACTCCTCCGGTGTTACCCTGTAAATTTCCAGTTCATTACCGTTTAACTCACCAACCAGTGTTTCTGATGTGATTGAAACCTCATCAAGCCCCTCCATACCGTGGACAACATAGGCCCTTTCTATACCGAGACTTGACAGTACCCTGGCCATAGGTTCCACAAGCTGGCTGTCGTACACCCCCATAAGCTGGTAATTGGCTCCGGCAGGGTTTGATAAAGGTCCAAGGAGGTTAAATATGGTTCTGACCCCTATTTCCCTTCTCTGTCTGATTACATTTTTCATCGCCGGATGGTAAATAGGTGCAAACAAAAATGCCAGACCAATCTCTTCAATTGCCTGTGCCGCCTTTTCCGGAGGCATTTCTATATTTACCCCAATGGCTTCCATAATATCTGCACTTCCGCATTTTGAGGAGACAGACCTGTTTCCGTGTTTTGCCACCTTTGCACCGGCTCCTGCCACAACAAAGGCGGTGATGGTTGACACGTTGAATGTGTTTACTTTATCCCCACCTGTTCCGCAGGTGTCTACAAGTTTTGATTTGTCCTTTACAGGTACGGTTACAGCCTCCCTTTTCATTACAGATGCCGCTGCCGATATCTCATCAACCGTTTCACCTTTCATCTTCAGTCCCACAAGAACCGCCCCAATCTGGGCATCTGTGGCCTCACCTCTCATTAAAACGGTGAACAGTTCCTGTGTTTCCTCTCTGGTTAGGTTTTCCCCTGATGTGATTTTCTTTATAAGCTGTTTAATCATACCTCCTCCTTACTGGAGAGATTTATCAAGGTATTCTATGGTTGCCTGCTGACGGAGTTTGTTCAGCTGAATTTCGTATTCCTGCTTGAGTTTGTTTGTTATTTCCTCACCTGTAGGCTGCTGGTTAATCATCTGCTCTTTTTCAGATTCTATGTAAACAAAATAAACCCCGTTTTTGACAGGTACTTCAAATATCTCACCTGGTTTTTTATTCCATATAGCCTCATCCAGTTTTTTTATCAGGTCTCCCTTTTTTACCTCACCTAATAAACCACCTTTTTCTGCTGTTATAGGGTCGTCTGAGTATTTTTTTGCCAGTTCAGAGAAGTTTTCAGGTTTCAGGTTTTCCCTGAGAAATCTGTATTTTTCCTTAAAGTCTTTATCTTTTGATGAGAGGAAAATGATACGAACCTTTCTAAGTTTTACCTGTTTTCCCTCTTTTATTCCCCCAAACAGCACCCTTCTCAGGTGTATCTGGATGTATCTCTGTATGAGAAGCTCTCTTTTTACAAGGTCTTTAAATTCCGTGTACGAGAGGTTTTCCTCTTCCAGTTTTTTCTTGAATTCCTCGACACTGCCCAGGTTATTGGCCCTGGCAATCCTTGCAATGGCCTCCTCAACCTCTTTTGGGGAGACCCTTATTCCGGATTTTTCTGCAGCCTGGGCAACCAGTATCTGGTCAATCAGCTTTTTTGCCGCCTCTTTCCTGTCCTTTATACCAAACCACTGCATTGCCAGTTCAAGTTCCGATTTCAGTACAGGCTGTCCGTTTACAACCAGAACAATCTTGTCGTACAGTTTCCAGTCTTTTTCCTTACCGAAAGAGACAAAAACAACAAGCAAAAGCAGCAGGGCTGTTATTCTAACCATCGTTTTTCCTTTTTCTCTTTTCAGCGTAGTTCTCTATTATTTTCACAGGACTTCTTTCAACGGCAAGGGCTTTGTCAGGTACATCCTTTGTTATCACAGACCCTGAGCCTGTGATGGCTTCTTCACCGATTGTCACAGGGGCAACAAGCATCGTATCACTTCCTATAAATGCCCTGTCTTTTATTACAGTCTTATGTTTTTTAAATCCATCGTAGTTACAGGTTATTGTCCCAGCTCCTATGTTTACCTCTTTGCCTATCTCGGCATCCCCTATGTATGTCAGGTGTTTTGCCGCCGTTTTTTCTCCAATTGTTGAGTTTTTAACCTCAACAAAGTTGCCAATCTGGGCTTCTTCTTTTATAACCGCGTTGTTTCTGATTCGCGCATATGGGCCGATAACTGCGTTGTCCTCTATCACAGAGTCCTCTATGATGGAACCTTTGAGTATTTTTACATTTTTGCCTATTTTTGCATTTTTCAGGGTACAGTGTTCTTCTATGATACTGTCCTCACCAATTGTTGTCCTTCCCTTCAGTGAAACCCCGTGGAATATTTCAACATCAGGGGATAGCTCCACATCAAACTCAAGGTATATGGTTTCAGGATTGTGGAATGTCACCCCTGCGTAGGACCAGAACTGGAGGTACTTCATTCTGAGAATATTTTCAGCCTTTGCAAGGTCCCACCTGTCGTTTACACCGATAAACTGGGTGTAATCCGGAACCATTAGGGCGTAAACCTCTTTCCCCATCTCGTTCAGGAGCTTTACCACATCGGTAAGGTAGTACTCCTTCTGGGCGTTGTTGTTTTCCAGTTTATCTATAACCTCTTTCAGATACGGGGCATAAAACAGGTAGATTCCTGTGTTAATCTCGTTTATCTGCTGTGTCTGGTGGTCAGCGTCTTTTTCTTCTACTATCTCTATTATTCTGTGGTTTTTGTCTTTTATGATTCTGCCGTAACCCAGAGGGTTTGGTACAACGGTTGTCAGAACAACTCCGGCTATATTCTCATTTCTGTAATTTTCCCCACCTTCTGCAGGGGCTCCTTCAAACCTGAGGAGGGCTTCCATGTATTTAACTGCGTTTTTGAGGGTTTCCCCTTCCACAAGGGGTAGGTCACCATTCAGAATCATAACAATGCCTTCAAAGTTCTCCCAGTAAGGTTTTGTCTGGGCAACTGCGTGCCCTGTGCCAAGCTGTTCTTTCTGCTCTACGTATATACAGTTCAGGCAGTTTATCGCCTTTATCACCTGCTGTTTTTCATGACCAACAACATAGATTACCTTTTCAGGGTTACTCCATCTGGCAGCAAGTGAGATGTAATGAATCATCGGTTTGCCGAGTATCTTGTGAATCACCTTTGGTTTTTTTGATTTGAATCTGGTTCCTTTACCTGCGGCAAGGATTATAGCTATGTGCCTTTCGTGGTGGTGTCCCATTTTTACCCCTTTACAAGTAGATTTTCTAACTTTTCTATTATATCCATAATCCTGCTGTTTTTTGTTTTGTAGCTGGCCCTGTTTACGATTAGTTTGGCCGTGGATGGTCTTATTTCCTCAATTACAACAAGACCGTTTTCCCTGAGTGTTCTGCCTGTTTCAACGATATCCACAATAAAATCAGACAGTCCCACAAGCGGGGCAAGTTCTATAGAACCGTAAAGCTCTATAATCTGGACCTTGATTCCCTTTTTTCCAAAGAAATCCCTGGCAATTGTAGGGTATTTTGTTGATATCCTCAGGGATGTTGGATTTGAAAAGTATTTTTCCCTGTCCTCAGGTAGACCTGCCACCATAATCGTGCAGGCTCCTATCCCCAGGTCAACAGGCCGGTATACATCCGCCCTGCTTTCAAGCAGAACATCATCCCCAGCAACACCAATATCGGCCACTCCATATTCAACGTATGTAGGGACATCCTTTGCCCTTACCAGTAAAAAATTAAAATCCTCTGTTTCCAGAATCAGCTTCCTTGAATCCGGGGATACAACCCTGTCCAGAATACCGCAGCTGTTAAACAGCTGGATTGTCTGTTCAAACAGCCTGCCCTTTGGCAGTGCCACAGTCAGTTTATCTTCAGGGAGTTTCCTTACCATTTATTACCTTCTTCCGTCCTCTTTAGCAAATGGTATGCTTATCCACAGCTGGTCCACATCTCCGTCGTTTTTAAGCTCAACCTCAATCTTCTCCGAGTCAAACTGTGGGTATTTGGAAAATACCTGTATCAGGTCATCCTGTAGTATTCTGGCAAAATTAGGGGGCAGCCCTTTTCTCTCATAAGAAAGCACCATCTGGAGCCTTTTTTTCGCTTCTTCTGAAGACCTTCTTCTTCTAAACAGGCCAAAGAAAGACATATTTACCTCCCGAACAACCTTGCAAGAAATCCTTTTTTGGTTTCAAGCTCATTAAATGGTATATTTTCGCCTTCAAGTCTTCTGGCTATATTCATAAGAGCCTTTGCAGCCGGATACGAATCCGGATGAAGTACAATAGGCTCTCCTTTATTGGTAAAATCAACCATCTTTTCCTCATCTGGAACGATGCCTATCTTATCTATCTGGAGAATCTCCTCTATATCCTCAACAGACAGCATCTCACCTTTTTTAACCTGATGGGGTCTGATTCTGTTTATGATTAGCTTTATGTTTTCCGTTTCTTTGTCCATCTTTTCCAGTAGTCCGATTATCCTGTCGGCATCCCTCACAGAAGATACCTCTGGATTGGTAACAACAAGGGCTTCTGAGGCAGGGGTGGCAGCTGTTTTAAATCCACTTTCGATTCCGGCAGGTGAATCTATGAATATATAATCAAAATCTTCCTTTACCTCATCAACTATAGCCTGAAGCTGGTCAGGTTTTACAGCGTCCTTGTCCTTTGTCTGGGCTGCCGGCAGTAGATACAGTGACAGTCCCCTTTTGTCTTTTACGAAGGCTTTTTTAGGTGTAACCCTTCCCTCTACAACATCAACTATGTCGTAAACAATTCTGTTTTCAAGGCCAAGAATCATATCAAGGTTTCTCAGACCTATGTCTGCATCTATTGTGAGGACTTTTTTGCCCATTGAGGCAAGAGCAGTGGCAACGTTGGCTGTAACGGTGGTTTTTCCAACTCCTCCTTTCCCAGAGGTGATAACAATAACCCTTGCTGTCATTTTAGTTACCTCTTTTTATTTAATTCTTTCTATTACTATCTGGTTCTCTTCAATGTATGCCTTTTCCGGATATTCAGGTACCTCCGGATTGTCCGGTGAACGGGTGTAGAAACTTGCTATCCTGAGCTGCTGGGGCATAAGTTTAAGGGCCATCACAGTTGCTGTTTCGTCCCCGTTTGCCCCTGCGTGGACAACACCCCTGAGGGCTCCCATTACGATAATGTTTCCGGAGGCTATTATGTAAGCATCCGGATTTACATCCCCTATCACAAGGACATCACCGTCATATTCTATTCTCTCACCGCTTCTTATAGTTTTGCTGATTATCTTCAGTGATTTCTTCTCTGTTATTTCCGGTATCTTTCTCTGGGGTTTTTTTGTCTGGGATTTATATCCAAGGACTTTGTTGTTGTATTTTTTCAGAATTTCCTCAATTTTTTCAACCTGTTCCTGTGAAAGGTCTGTATCCGAAAAGTCCAGTATAGAAACAGAGCCTTTAAAAAAGGCAGAGGACAGTTTTTCTTCCAGTTCTTTCAGATTTTCTTCAAAGGTTTTACCGCTGTCCAGTTTGATTAGTAAAGCCGGAACTGTTACACCTTTAATTTCTAATCCCAAAGTATTCTCTCTTGTGTAATTTTTGTATATAAACTATCATAATATACTTTAAGCCCTGATTTCAATTTCTTGAGGAGGATTTATGGAAGAGGCTTTCAGTAGTCATTTTTATTATAGAAACGGCCGGCTCTTTGTAGAGGAAGTACCTGTAAAGGAAATTGCACAGAAGGTCGGCACCCCTGTTTATATCTACAGCAAAAAAGCCATTTTAGACAAACTCAGCCAGTACAGGGAAGCATTTTCAGACTATCCTACACTGATTTGTTATGCTGTAAAAGCAAATTCAAACCTGTCAATCCTTGAGCTCCTGAAGGAGGAAGGTTTAGGTCTTGATATCGTCTCAGGTGGTGAGCTGTACAGGGGGTTGAAGGCAGGATTTTCCCCTGAAAAAATCGTTTATGCCGGAGTCGGGAAAACAGACGGTGAGCTTTCAGACGCCATAAATGCAGGTATTCTCTCATTCAACGTTGAAAGTCTGATGGAGCTTGAGGTTTTAAATGAGCTTGCAGGAAAGCTCGGGAAAAAGGCAAATGTCTCAATAAGGATAAATCCTGATGTCAATCCAAAAACCCATCCGTACATCTCAACAGGTCTGAGAAAAAGCAAGTTTGGGATAGATATGGAGGATGCCCCTGGTGCTTTCAGGCTGGCAGAAAAACTTGAGAACCTGAACCTTGTGGGTATCCACTGTCATATCGGTTCCCAGATAATGGATGTCTCCCCTTACAGGGAGGCTGTGGAAAAAACTGTGGAGCTTGTCTTTAAACTGGAAAAGGAGGGTATAAAACTCCAGCATATTGATATAGGTGGTGGACTGGGTATAAAGTACAGGCCGGAAGACCAGCCTCCACACCCATCACAACTGGCACAGATGGTAGTCCCGATTGTAAAGCAGACAGGACTGAAGCTGATAATTGAGCCTGGCAGGTCTCTTATCGGCGAGGCGGGTATTCTCCTGTCCCAGGTGATTTTCCTGAAAGATAAAGGGGATAAGCATTTCATAATTATAGATGCAGGGATGAACGACCTTTTAAGACCTGCAATGTACAACGCATACCACCACATAATCCCTGCAGAAAAGAAGGAAAAGAAAATAACAGCGGATATTGTGGGCCCTATCTGTGAGACAGGTGATTTCTTTGCCCTTGACAGACAGATAGATGCCGTTGAAAGGGGGGATTATCTGGCTGTTATGAGTGCCGGAGCATATGGTTTTTCAATGGCATCTAACTACAACACAAGACCAAGGGCTGCAGAGGTTCTGGTGGATGGGGAGAATTTCCATGTAATAAGACAGAGAGAAACCTATGAGGATATAATAAAACCTGAATTAACAGCAGTTAACAAAGAATCGGAGAGGTGAGATAAATGAAGGTTCTTGTTGTGGGTAATGGCGGCAGAGAGCACGCTCTGGCATGGAAGATAAAACAGAGCCCTCTGGTTTCCCAGTTATACGTTGCCAGAGGAAATGCAGGAATATGGCAGATTGCCAGAAAGGTTGATATCAGTCCGACAGATGTAAACGCTCTGGTTGAGTTTGCAAAAAAGGAAGGTATAGACCTTACAGTCGTAGGTCCGGAGCAGCCCCTTTCTGAAGGAATAGTTGATGCCTTTGAGGAGGCAGGGCTTAAGATATTCGGACACAGGAAAAACGCAGCTGTTCTGGAAGCCAGCAAGGTTTTTGCTAAGAATTTTATGAAGAAATACGGAATACCAACTGCCTTTTATGAGACCTTTGATAACGAGGATGAGGCGGTTGATTTTATAAAAAAGATGGGAACTCCTATCGTAATAAAAGCCGACGGACTGGCTGCAGGAAAAGGCGTTGTTATAGCCCACACAGAGGAAGAGGCAATTGAAACTGTAAAGGATATGTTTGGAGGTAGATTCGGGGAGGCCAGTAAAAGAATCGTTATAGAGGAGTTCCTTGAAGGTGAAGAGGCTTCTTACATAGCGATGGTTGACGGTGAAGAGCTTGTTCCTATGGCAACATCCCAGGACCACAAGCAGGTATACGACGGGGATAAAGGTCCAAACACCGGTGGAATGGGTGCATACTCACCGGCTCCTGTGATTACAGCTGAGGTTGAAAGACAGATACTGGAAAAAATCATGTACCCTACCCTCAGGGGTATGAAGGCAGAAGGCAGACAGATGAGGGGTTTCCTGTATGCAGGTCTGATGATTGGTCCAAAGGGAATAAATGTCCTTGAGTTTAATGTGAGAATGGGGGACCCGGAAACCCAGCCTATAATGAGAAGACTTGAGAGCGACCTTGTCCAGCACATTCTGGATATCATTGATGGAAAAATAAAGGATGTACAGCCTGTTTGGAGTAACAAATATTCCATAGGCGTTGTTATGGCGTCAAAGGGCTATCCTGGAAAGTACGAGAAGGGATTTGAGATTACAGGTATAGAAGAGGCTGAGAAGGACCCTGATATTGTTGTGTTCCACGCAGGAACAGACATAAGAGATGGAAAACTTGTGACAGCAGGAGGAAGGGTACTTACCGTTACAGCCACAGGTGATACACTTAAGGAGGCAAAAGAAAAGGTTTACAGGGCGGTTGAAAAGATTCATTTTGAAGGTGCCCATTACAGAAGGGATATCGGTGACAAGGGCATAAAAAGGCTACAGCAGGATTTATAGAAAATATTTTTTTGTTGATTTATAATAAAACCACGTTTGATTTTTTAAAAGGAGGGTTGTAATGCTTACCTATGATGTATTAATCGTCGGTGCAGGCGGCGGCGGACTGATGGCAGCACTTGAAGCAAGTAAAGCAAAAGATGTCAAGGTTGGTGTTGTAACGAAAGTATACCCTACCCGTTCACATACAGGAGCTGCTCAGGGTGGAATCAATGCAGCCCTTGCCAATGTTGACCCTTCAGACAGTCCTGAGGTTCACACATTTGACACAGTCAAAGGTTCCGACTACCTTGGGGACCAGGATGCGATTGAGTTTATGTGTAGAGAGGCACCAAAAAGAATATACGAGCTGGAACACCTTGGAGTTCCTTTCTCAAGGCTTCCTGACGGTAGAATAGCCCAGAGACCCTTTGGTGGAGCAGGTTTCCCAAGAACATGTTATGCTGCTGACAAAACAGGACACGTTATCCTCCATACGCTGTACGAGCAGTGTCTGAAAAATGACGTTGAGTTTTTAAACGAGTGGTTTGTAAAAGAGCTTCTGGTTGATAACGGTGAGGCTAAAGGTGTTGTTGCAATAGACATAAGAAGCGGTGAAGTTCATGTAATAAAGGCAAAGGCGGTTATCTTTGCCACAGGTGGATATGCAAGGGTTTACTGGGTAAGAAACTCTAACGCAATAGGTTCCACAGGTGACGGTGTTGCCCTGTGTTACAGGGCAGGAATCCCTATAAAGGATATGGAATTTGTCCAGTTCCACCCAACAGGCCTCAGGTCTACCGGAATCCTCGTTACTGAAGGTGCAAGGGGTGAAGGTGGATACCTGATAAACAACAAAGGGGAAAGATTTATGGAAAAATACGCCCCTAACAAGATGGAGCTTGCACCAAGGGATATGGTTGCAAGGGCTATAGAAACGGAGATACTGGAAGGTAGAGGCTGGGGCGAAGGAATGATGGCCTATGTCCATCTGGACCTTAGACACCTGGGTGCGAAGAAAATCAAAGAAAGACTTCCACAGATTAGAATGCTTGCCATAGATTTTGAGGGTGTTGACCCTATAGAAGAGCCAATCCCTGTTAGACCTACAGCCCACTACTCAATGGGTGGAATCCATGTTGAGGACTACGAAACATCAATGACAAATGTTAAGGGTGTGTTTGCAGTTGGTGAGTGTGCCTGTGTTTCTGTCCACGGAGCAAACAGACTCGGTGGAAACTCACTTCTGGACATAGTTGTGTTTGGAAAACCTGCCGGAGCCGCTGCTGTTGAGTACGCCAGAAACAAACCTGAGGATAACAGCTACAACTACAAGGCAGAAGAGGAAAGGGCAAGAAGGGAAGTTGAGGAGCTTCTGAAGAAGGAAGGCACAGAAAACATAAATGATATCAGAATGGAAATGGCCCAGACCATGTGGGACAAGGTTGGCATTTTCAGGGAAGAAAAACCTATGCAGGAAGCTATAGAAAAGATAAAAGAACTGAAGGAAAGGTACAAAAACCTTGCCCCTGGAGACAGCGGTAAACTGTTTAACACAGCACTGATTAACTACCTTGAACTTGGATACCTCCTTGACCTTGCAGAGGTAATCGCGATTACTGCAGAGATGAGGAAAGAATCAAGGGGAGCCCACGCAAGAAGGGACTATCCTGAGAGGGATGATGAGAACTTCCTGAAGCACTCAATGGCATATTACACAGAAGACGGTCCAAAAATTGAATATACAGAGGTTAGAATCACAAAATACGAACCACAGGAAAGAAAATACTAAAAACCTGCCGGCCCCTTTCAGAAGGGGCCTTTTTCATTTCAGCACTTTCCCTGATAAAATAATTTCTGCCAATACCACTGCCGAGGTGAAATCTTGATATTTGATGAAAAGTACACAATCGTTGAAAACAGGCATATCTCAGGTATTACATGGCTCCTGAGGGTAAAAGCCCCCCAGCTCAGGGATGCACCTGCCGGTTCCTTTGCAATGGTCAGGGCAACACCTGATTACGTTTATGACCCGATGATGAGAAGGGCTTTTGCCATAGCAGATATTCAAGGCGACGAAATACTGCTTTTTTACGATGTTTACGGAAAAGGAACGGCAATGCTTACAGAGAGAAAGGAAGGGGAAACGGTGAGTATACTTGCCCCTCTTGGAAGGAATTTTTTTCCGGAAGACCACAACCATTACATACTTGTAGGGGGCGGTATAGGATTTGCCGGTCTTTCACTGTTTATGAGGAGACTTAAAGAAAAGGGAAAATCATTCAGGGCAATATACGGTGTTAGAAGGAAAGAACAGCTATCCATGCTTGACTGGATAAAAGAAAATGGATTTGAAAACGATGTGATTATTTACACCGAAGACGGTAGCTACGGTGAAAAGGGTCTTGTGACAAGGGACCTGAAAGAGCTTATCGCTGAGTATCCGGACACTGCTCTGGCTGTCTGCGGTCCTAAAGGGATGATGAGGGCTGTGATGGAGGTTGCAAGGGAAACAGGCACACCTGCCTATTTATCCCTTGAGGGCAAAATGGCATGTGGGTTTGGGATATGTATAGGCTGTGTGATAAAGGACACAGAAAAAGACAGCTATGTAAGGGTATGCTATGAGGGACCTGTTTTTGACGGGCATAAAATACAGTTTTAGGAGGTAAAGATGCTAAAGGAAGGTATGTTTTATTGGGAATATTCTTTAGAGCATTTGGACGATTTTCCAGATCCGTATTATATAAATGATGTAATAATAATACATCCTGAAGAGAAAAAAGAATTCTTAGATAATGTGAAGAGGTTGAGAGACTTGATAACGGCTTATTGTTCTTTAAGAGAAAATGGTATAAACGATGGTATTAGTAAAATTATAAGTAAAATTAAAGAAATATTGCTTAATGTTGAAAATATAAACTATACG
>JAADEU010000076.1 GCA_013153235.1 Aquificota bacterium
CCCTCAGTAAAAAGAGAATCATAAAAAAAGAGACATTTGCCTACCTTGATGCTTCCCTCTTTTTCCTTAACGAGGCCTACCAGTATCTGCCCTCGTATCCCATAAAAAGGACCATTGAGGCACTTGAAAAAAGGATAAAGTTCTATCCAGAGGAGGATTACAGCACAGACATAAGGGTACTCCTTGTTTATGTAGAAGAGTTATCGGCATCCCTGGACCAGTACTACCAGATAAAGGAAGAGATATCCAGCCTACAGGAGCTTGCATCCAAAAGGAAGAACCAGGAGCTTGCAGAAAGACTTTCAAAACTCAAAGAAAAAATCAAAATCTCCCTTCTGGACAGTCCTATTTCAGAGGCAAGGTATCTGATTGGTATAGCAAAAGACCATCTAAAGGCAAAAGAGTATAGAAAGTCCAGACAGGCATTGGAACTTGCCCTGAATCCACTGATACAGATTTCTTCAAGGGAAAATCTGTACGTTGTACTGGCAAAGGAATACATCTACAAGGCTAAATTCACATACAGAATATCACCTGAGGTCTCCAAACAGTATCTGGAGTCTGCCCTCCTAAGTATAAACAAGGCATACTACGTGTCATCGGACGAAAACAGACAGATTCTGAACGACCTGAGGAAAAAGATAGATTTTTACCTGAAAAAATATGACAGTTATTCTATTACCGTTGAGGATTTTCAGGATATGATAAATCTCCTCAAAAGACTTTAAGGTGGTAAAGATGCTTCCGGAAGAACTACTGGAAAGGCTTGATAATCCTCCAAGGAAAAGTATAAACCTTGTTGTGAAGGTTGACCCAAAAAAGCTGAATTTCATATCAATGGTGGTGGATGGACACGGCAGGATAGCCCTTCCAAGAACAAGAAGCGGTAAAAAGGGTATACTTGACTTCCTCACATCCCCTGATTATGTGGATGAGCTGTATATGATTCTGGAGGACATAAAGAAAAATTACGACCCCACCCTGGAAATCATTAAAGATTTGGGGGATGACTGGCTGGAAGCGGTGATTTAACTGCTTGAATTTTGAATTAATAACCCTATTATTAGTAATTAATATCATTTTTATGGATAAATATAATGCTGAAAACTGTTGAAAGGCATCCGGCAGATGAGCTTATTGATAAGTTAGACTACCTGAGGGAGGAAGATATACAGGAAATCAGGGATACTGTAGATTTCATCATAAAAAAGCATGAAGGCCAGTTCAGAAAATCAGGGGAACCTTATTACATCCATCCCATAGAGGCTGCAAAAACCCTTGCAGACCTGAAACTTGATAAAACATCAATTATAGCTGCACTGCTCCACGATGTTGTTGAGGATACAGATACCACCCTTGATGAGATAAGGGAAAAATTCGGGGATACGGTGGCAACAATTGTGGATGGCGTAACAAAAATCGGTAAATACCAGTTCCAGAGCAAGGAAGAGGCTGAGGCGGAAAACTTCAGGAAGATGATTGTTTCCATGGCAAAAGATATAAGGGTTATCCTGGTAAAACTGGCCGACAGGCTACACAACATAAGAACACTGGAACCTCTGCCTGAGGAAAAAAGGAGGAGAATAGCAAGGGAAACCCTTGATATATATGCTCCACTTGCTGCAAGACTCGGACTGTGGAAAATTAAGAGCGAGCTGGAAGACAGGTCGTTTATGTACACAAATCCTGAGGATTATAAAAAAATAACCACCTACCTTGCCGAATCCAAGACAAAACAGGAAAAATTCCTCAGGGAGGAAATAGTTCCAAGGATAGAACAGATATTGAAGGAACATAACATAAATGCCGAGATTCACTACAGAACAAAACATATATACAGCATTTACGAAAAAACCCTCAGAAAGGGAATCAGTCTCAGTGATATCTACGATATCTACGGTATCAGGATAATCGTTAACTCTGTTAAGGACTGCTACCTGACACTGGGTTTGATTCACTCAACCTGGTCGCCTGTACCAGGCAGATTCAAAGATTATATCTCCCTACCAAAATCAAACCTGTATCAGGCCCTCCACACCACTGTTGTTGGACCCGGTGGAAAGTTCGTTGAGATTCAGATAAAAACAAAGGAGATGCACAAAATAGCAGAGGAGGGTATTGCAGCCCACTGGAGGTACAAAGGGGGTAAGTACCTTTCGGAAAAAGACCTGAACTCATTTTCATGGCTGAGGAACCTGCTGGATTCAATAAAGGAAAACAGCTCATCTGAGCTTATCTCCTCTGTAAAAAGCGACCTTGCAAATGAAGAGGTGTTCGTATTCACCCCAAAAGGGGACCTGATTAAGCTGCCGTTTGGGGCAACACCTGTTGATTTTGCCTATGCAATCCACACACAGGTTGGTCACAAAACAGCCGGTGCAAAGGTAAACGGAAAACTGGTACCACTTGATACAAAACTGAAAAACGGTGATGTTGTTGAGATAATAACAGCCAAGTACCATAAACCCAGCAGGGATTGGCTGAATTTTGTTGTTACATCAAAGGCAAAAACAAACATAAGACAGTACCTTTCCAGACTGGAAAGAAAAAGGCTCCTGAAGTTTGGAGAAAAACTGCTGGATAAATTCCTCAGAAAAATAGGCAAAAAAACTTCCGAGCTTACAGAGGAGGAGAAGAAAAAACTCCTGGAGAGGTTCAGCTACAAAACCTTTGATGATTTTATCATCGCGGTGGGAGAAGGGAAGCTATCACCAAATAAGGTCTTCAGATTTTTGAGGGGAGATTCAGGCAAATCAAAGTCCTCCTCAGGTGAGAAATCCTCACAGGAAAAGGATGTTGTTATTGAGGTGGACGGTATTTCCAATATCCTTTCCACAATTGCAAAATGTTGCTGTCCTATCCCTGGAGACAGTATCGTAGGTGTTATCGTAAAAGGAAAGGGAATATCCATCCACTCCCAGGAATGTCCAAATATACAGAAGGTCGTTCAGCTGGAACCTGAAAAGGTAATCAGTGCCGTCTGGAAGACGGATAACCTGAAAGCAACATTTCCTGCCCAGCTGAGGGTAATAACAGAGGATAAACCCGGCCTTCTGGCTGAGGTATCAGCTGCAATAGCCGCCACAAAGACAAACATATCCGGTGCAAATGTACGAACACGGAGGGACGGAAAGGCAATCATTGACCTGAAGGTATCGGTTAAAGACCTTGAACATCTAAACAAAATTATAAATCTGGTCTCTTCCATCAAAGATGTTGAGTCTGTAACAAGGGTGTGCAGAAAAAGGTAATCACTTGTAGATAAATCTGTTTTCTGTGCCCTTTATCAGCCGCTCTATGTTAGAGGAATGCTTCATCACTATTATTATTGAAGCAATCAGAGCCGCAGAAGTGTAATAGAAATTTCCATCTATGTAAAGCATAATAACCCAGGAGAGGGATGCAGATATTATCGAAGCAAGGGATACATAACCTGATGTGAGGAATATACCTATCCAGAGGAGAATTACAATTCCCGCCGTCTGGGGAGAAAGTGCAAGCAAAACACCTATACCTGTGGCAACACCCTTACCACCCCTGAATTTCATAAAAATAGAAAAGCAGTGGCCAATAACCGCGGTTATAGCAACAAGGGCAACAAATTTATAGTCCCAGAACAGCTCCTTTGCATAATAAACAGGGATAAACCCTTTCAGCATGTCAAGAATCAAAACCGCGATTCCAGCCTTCTTGCCTATAGTTCTTGCAACATTCGTTGCACCGATATTCCCGCTACCTTCCCTGGTAACATCCTTCCCAAACAGTTTTCCTATGATATAACCAAATGGAATGGAAGCCACCAGATAGGTAGCAATCAGATAAGCTATTTTCATTCTACTCCCAGGCCCTCTCTCTTATAAATATTTTGAAGTAATCCAGCGCAGAGAGGTATGCAACAACTATAGACAGCCAGAGAAGAATTATACCAGGGGTTTTTATATTAACTGCAAGTAGAAAAATAGCCACAAGCTGCAGAGTTGTTTTAATTTTACCGTACATTGAAGCCGGAATAACAATTCCTTTGTTTACCATAACACTTCTGAACCACGTAACCATCATCTCCCTCATAACTATGAGGAAGACCACGAAGGCCGATATAATCTGTTTTTCAACGAAGGCCACAAGAACAGAAATGGTAAAAACTTTATCAACAGCCGGGTCAAGTAGTTCCCCATGTTTTGTTACATCGTTCCTTTTTCTGGCTACTATACCATCAAGCCAGTCAGTGATAATAGCAAGAAGGACAAGAGCCCCTGATAAAAGATACAAATCCTGCAGAATAGTAAAAATAAGGAAAGGTGTGATTAAAAGCCTGGACAGGGTAAGCAGGTTAGCAGAACTTGGCGACCGCAACGTTTTTATCAGACCTGTAGGCTTGGAGTTCTCCAGCTCTGCCCTCAATTAATATCACCTTTTCTTTTTTTCCTGATGTATGCAGGGATATCCAGATTGTCGTATTCTATCTCACTGATGAGGCCACCGGGGATTTTTGGCTCTTCCTTGGCCTCTTCTTTCTCAGGAATTGGTGGGGCAGGTCTTTTTGGGATTTTCCTGTCCAAGAGCTTCTTGGCCTTTGGCTCGGCCTGTTTCTCAGACTCAAAGTCGGTTGCAACCACCGTGATTCTAATCTCATCTTCTATATCAGGGTTTAGTGCAGCACCGAATATAATGTGGGATTCAGGATGTGCCTCTTCCTTAATCTGTGCAATTGCCTCCTCAACATCCTGATAAGAAAGGTCCATACTGACCTCAACATTAATAAGCAGTCTTCTTGAGCCCTGTATAGATGTTCCTTCAAGAAGTGGTGAGGTTGTTGCAGATATAACAGCCTCCTCAATTTTGTTCTCTCCCCTTCCTGAGCCTACACCAATAAGGGCCTTACCACCATTTTCCATAACCGTTTTAACATCTGCAAAGTCCACGTTAACAAGCCCGGGAACCAGAATAAGGTCTGTTATTCCCCTTACCGCTTTGTACAGGATGTTATCTACAAGCTTAAATGCCTCGCCGAATGTGAATTTTTTCCCGGCAATCTGTGCAAGCCTGTCGTTATGGATGACTATGTATGTGTCAACAACATCCCTCAGCTTATTCAGTCCCTCCTCAGCGATTTTCATTCTGACAGGACCTTCAAACTGGAAGGGTTTTGATACAACCGCAACTGTAAGGATTCCCATCTCCTTTGCTGCCTGGGCTATCACAGGGGCGGCACCTGTTCCTGTTCCTCCACCAAGACCGGCAGCAATAAAAATCATATCTGCCCCTTCCATGGCCTGTTTAATTGTTTCTATATTCTCCTTGGCAGCTTCTTCCCCAACCTGGGGCTTTGAACCTGCACCAAGACCCCTGGTTACAGTCTCACCTATGTGGATTTTATTTGGAACAGGAAGGGATTCAAGATGCTGAAGGTCTGTATTGATTATGTAAAGCTCAACATCCTGAAGCCCCTCCTGATACATTCTTGCAACGGCATTACTTCCTCCACCACCTACGCCGAAAACTTTTATTTTTGATGGGTTTTTTGAGTCAAAATTAAAGTTTTCCATAATCAAAATCCTCCTGCAGATTAAAAAATGCTCTTAATTTTTTCAATGAGAGATTTTCCTATTTTAAATATATCAAAATTTGAGGAGTTGTGGACCGCTGTTGCAGGTGGCAGTGCGATTTTATTTTTGGCAAACAGAAGCATACCTATCGAGGTTGCATACTGGGGAAATGCCACCTTGTCGCTGAACCCTGTGTAGTTTTTCGGTTTTCCTATTCTGACATCTGTCTGGAATATATTTTCTGCAAGTTCTTTTATGTAAGGGGTGTTAGCAACACCACCTGTAAGGACGATACCACCATTTACCGCAGAGGTGTACCCAAGTGCATCAAGCTCAGATTTTGCTATCTCAAAAATCTCAGACAGCCTTGCCTCAATTGTATCAACAAGCTCATAATGGTCAATCTGTACAGGTTCCTCTCCACCTCTGGGATAAACCTCTATAACATCGCCGGTTGCCACTTCAACCACAGCAGCACCGTATTCAAGTTTGAGGTTTTCAGCCTCTTCCCTTGAGACCTTAAATCTGTGGGCTATATCCATTGTTACCTGATTTCCACCTACAGGGAAAGAACGGATGTATTCTATACTTCCATCTTTGTAAACAGCCATATCCGTAGTACCTGCACCGATGTCCAGTACCACAATGCCCATCTCTTTTTCTTCAGGATAAAGGACGGAAGTTGCAGAGGCTATCGGATTAGCCACAAAATCCAGAACCCTGAGACCTGTGTTCTCTATTACCTTCCTCAGATTTGTGTATGCATTCAGTCTGTCAAGGACAATGTGGAATCTACCTTCTATCTTAGATGCAAAGAGACCTATCGGGTCAATAACCTCATCTTCGTCATCAAGAATGTACTTTTGGGGCAGTATGTGGATTACCTCAAGGTTGTCTTTATGGGGCTGAAGTTTTTCGGATATCTTTTCCATAAGCTGGTTCAGGTCTGCAGAGGTTATCTGTTTCTGGTTTGTATTGAATTCCACTTTTTCTGCGTCATTCCTGCACTCAAGATGGGCTCCACTTATGTTGGCAATAACACCACCTATTTTGGAACCTGCTACATTTTCTGCTGCATCAACTGATTTTCTTATTGCAGATGTAACGGCGTTGGGTTGAACAATAACCCCCTTTTCTATTCCTGCTGAGGGTACTTCCCCAAATCCGACTATATGTAATTCCCCAGAGTCATCAATGTCACCAATAAGGGTTGTTATTTTTGACGTCCCTATGTCAAGGGCGACGATAATACTCTCCTTTCCCATCTTTTATCTCCTTGTCACCACCATTGATTCAAAACTGAAGTTAAGAACCTTAAAATCCTGAAGGCCCACTTTTTTTATAAATGTTTTAGCCCTTCTGATACTTTTTTCAAGGTCCTCGGTACTGAAAATCACAGTCTGACCCTGATTTGTTATACAGGCAATCTGACTTTTGTTTATAAAAAACTTTTCAAATTGCAGAATATCCTTAAAGCTCTCTTTTATCAAATTAATCTTCTGTAATTTATTTTTATCTATAGATTTATCATTATATATCAAGACAGGAAGTTTTTGGTTTTTATTTACTTTGTAGTACTTCGGGTCCAGTTTTACCCCTTCGTCATCTATCAGGTACTTCCTGTTTCTGTACTGGAGGTAGGCAAACGGTTTTCTTTCCATTACTATCAGGTCTACATTTCCCACAAACAGCCTGTTAATCTCAACATTTTTTACAAAATTAAATTCCATCAGCTCCTTCTTAATCTGGTCTTTATCTATAAAAAACCAGTTTTCCTTCTCGAAAACCCTTTTTATATCCTCTTTTGTGAATTTATCGGTACCTTTTACATTGACCTTTTTTATTTCAAAGAGCTCCTTAACAAAGGGAATTGTCGGGGAGAACAGACCAAACAGTGCACACAAAACTATCCAGAACGATGCAAACAGTATTTTCAGTTTTTTATTCCCCATTAACTGCCCCCTCAATGATTTTTAAAACAAGACTGTCAAAATCAATACCGGCAGCCCTTGCAGCTTTAGGCAGAAGACTGTGGTCTGTCATCCCGGGAATCGTGTTTATCTCAAGGAAGTAAGGTCTGTCGGAAACGATGTAATCAATCCTCGCTGCACCCCTGCAACCAAGCTTCCTGTATATTTTCAGGGAGTACTCCTCCAGTTTCACCCTGATTTCCTCATCCATCTGGGGAAAAACTATGTATTCAGTTTCTGAAGAGACATATTTATTTTCGTAATCATAAAAGCCATCTTTTACCACAATCTCCACAGGGGGAAGAACCATTCCATTTAAAATACCCACTGTGACCTCTCTACCCTGAATAAACTCTTCCACAAGGACTTTACTGTCGAATACAGAGGCCTTTTTTACAGCTTCTACAAGCTGGTCAGGATTTTTTACAATGGCAACACCTATTGAGGAGCCTTCTGAGTTTGGCTTGACAACCGCCGGAAAAATTTCCCAGTCCTCCAGTTCTTCCGGTTTTTCTATCACCCTCCATTCTGGGGTTGGTACATCCTCAAAGGAGATAATCTCCTTTGTGAGTCCTTTGTCCATGGCCAGGGCACTGGCCTTTACAGGAGAACCGGTATATTTCAGTCCGAGGGTCTCAAAAAGTCCCTGGATTGTCCCATCCTCTCCTCCCCTACCGTGGAGGAGGTTAAACACAACATCAGGACTGTATTCAACAAGAGAGTTTACAAACTCAACAGGTTTTACCGGGTCAAAATCCCTGTGGTTTATCCCAAGACGCTGTAACGATTTTTTTACCGCTTTTCCGCTCTTGATAGAAATCTCCCTTTCAGAGGATGAACCTCCGTATACCAATGCCACCTTTAGTTCACTCAACAACCTTTATTTCCTTTTCAAGCTTAATCTGGTACAATTCCCCTACTCTTCTTTCGGCCAGTTCAATTAATTCCTTTAACTCTTTAAATCTTCCACCACCCAGATTTACCATAAAGTTGGCGTGTTTTTCCGAAAAGGCTACATTTCCTATCCGGTAACCCTTAAGTCCAGCCTTTTCAAGGAGATATCCTGCCGGTTTCTCCGGAGGATTTTTAAATGTGGAACCTGATGTTGGTTTATCCAGAGGCTGTTTTTTATTTCTTTCCTCAAGATGGCTTTTAATGATTTGTGGAATATCCTTTCTGGATTTTTTCAGTCTGATTACGGCAGAGTAAACAAAACCTCCTCCCTGAAAGGGGGATTTCCGGTAACCAAAATCTATTTCTTCCCTTTTCAGCTGATGAAGTCTACCCTCACCGTCTATCCACTCAACCTGCCGGATAATGTCACTAATCTGGCTGCCAAAGGCACCGGCATTCATCACAACAGCTCCACCAATAGTAGCGGGAATCCCGCTGAGGTATTCAAAGCCCTCAAGATTGTACTTTTTCACAAGGGAAACTATCGTCTTAAAACTGACCCCTGCCTGGGCGTGTATATAGATATACCCGTCCTTTTCCTCTAATCTGTACTTTTTGAGTTTTTTGGTGGATACGAATATGTAATCAAGAACACCATCTGAAAAAACTATATTACTTCCTGTTCCCAGGGGTACAAACGGTTTTTCTCTTTCCCTGGATTCGGATATGAGATTTTTTATGTCGTCTACGGTTTCTGGTAGATAAACTGATTTTGCCTTTCCACCGATTTTTATTGTACACAGCCGTGATAAATCAACATTTTCCTCTTTATCTATCCAGCCCATTAATGACCCTGTCGATAATTATTTCCCCGGCATTTTTTATGCTAATACTTTTGAGGGATTTTTCAACGGCTTCAAGGTCTTTTTTGAAGGCCTCTGAAATTCTTTTAGCAAGGAACTCCGGGGATAGTTCCTTCTCTTCTATAATCTCCGCAAGTCCTGCTTCTTTAAGCCAGAGTGCGTTAAAAAACTGATGATTGGAGGCTGCATAGGGAAACGGTACAAAGATAGGATATCTGCCTGAAAGCATCACTTCATAGGTTGAACCTGCACCTGAACGGCAAACAACCACATCCGATGCCTGATAGGCAATCCCCATCGTGTCTATGTAACTGAAATATCTGACATTTTCAGGAAGACTCTCAGGTTGTGGAAAATGTTTCCCCCCAATAAGGATAAACTGTACATCGTCCATAATTTCTGCCGTTTTTAAGGCTGTTTCTGCAAGTTTTCTGGCCCCCTGACTTCCCCCAAACACCAGAACCGTCCTGGAGTCCTCTATACCGAGAATTTTTCTGGCATCACCGGGGGATACCCTGAGCTCTTCCTTCAGGCTCTTTCTCACAGGAAGTCCCGAGAGGACTGTCTTTCTTTCAGGGAAAAATCTGGAGGTATACTCAAAAGTGATGAAAATCTCCCTGGCAAATCTGGAGAGAATCCTGTTTGTATAGGAGGGGATTGAGTTCTGTTCGTGGATAAACAGGGGGGTTCCTGTTACAGCCGCTGCCAGTCCAAGTGGAAGGGATGTATAACCTCCAAAACAGAGTACAGAGTCTGGCTTTTCTTTTTTTATGACCTTTATTAGTCGGGCCGCCGTCTTTAAAAGCCCTGCAGATGCTTTAAGGCCTTTGATAAGGCCTTTTCCCCTGACACCGGTTATATCAAAAAGCTTAATGTGGTCCGCCGGAAATTCTTTAACAGCCTCAATTCCCCTTTCTGTCCCAAAGTAAAAGACTGTAACACCCTTTTCCCTGAGACTTTCTGCAACGGCAAACGCAGGATAAAAATGCCCGCCTGTACCCCCGCCGGCTATAAAGACCTTCATAACCCTGACCTTCTGTAGATTGTCATTTTGGGTTCTTTAGATAGTCTCAGGAGAATTCCTGCGGCAATTGATGTTACAAGAAGGGAAGAACCCCCATAACTGATAAACGGCAGGGTGAATCCTGTTGGTGGGAGGATACTTGTATTCACCGCCATGTGCAGAAGACCCTGAAGAACAATCATAAACGTTATACCTGTACCAAGAACCTGTGAAAAAGTGTCGTCAACCTCAAGGCTGATTTTCAATCCCCTGTAGAGAATAAGCAGGAAAATAAAAACTATAAAGACCGTACCAACAAACCCTGTCTCTTCCCCTATCAGTGCGTAGATATAATCTGTATGTATTTCCGGAAGATACTTTAACTTCTGGGTTCCCCCTCCGATACCTTCACCTGTCAGACCTCCCTTTACAAAGGAGAGTATAGACTGGAACACCTGATAACTCACACCGGACCTGTTTTCAATAGGATTTATAAGGGCCGTTATCCTTTTTGAGGCGTAATCACTTGTCATTATCAGATATGCGAAGGCAGGCACTACAAGTGCAGGTATCAGAAGGACCTTTTTTGTTGAAAACTTTGAGCTGAAAAGAATCATAAATGTAAGCATTGCAAGGAAAAGGGCGGCACCTTTGTGGGGCTGAATCAAAACCAGAACGGTCATCACAGCAGGAATCGAAACTGCAGCTGCCAGACCTGTCCAGCTCTCCAGAAATCCCCTCACATTCTCCTTTCTATGAATAAAATAGGCAAGGAACATAACAACAGAGAGTTTTGCAAGTTCGGAGGGCTGGAACCTTATAAAACCAAGGTCAATCCATCTTTTTACCGAGCTGCCATTTATCTGGGCAGGAAAAATCAGAACAACTATCAGGAGAAACACGGTAAAAAGGGCCAGTGGATAGGCTATCTTCTTCCAGAAATCAACAGGAATCAGGTAAGAGACGAACATGGCCGAAATTCCTAGCACAACCCATATTGTCTCCTTCCTCAAAAAATAGAACGGGTCTTTATCGGTCAGTACCGACGGGACAGAGGTGGCACTGAATACAAAAACAAGACCAAGAACATAGAGTACAAAAAAGCAGATTATCAGAACCCTATCAAAATACAGAGACTTTATCATTTACCGATACTTTCCACCAGCTTATTAAATACTTCTCCCCTTTCCCTGTAGTTTTTAAACATATCAAAGCTTGAACAGCCTGGGGAGAAAAGTACCACATCACCTTTTTCGGCCTGTCTGTAGGCTTCCTTTACAGAATCTTCAAGGGTTTCCTTAAGGAGAACAATGTCCTTCCTGTCCTCCAGCATCTGCTTCAGAACCTGTCTGTCCCTCCCGTAGATAATAATCTTTTTTATGTTTGGGTACTTCAGGAGAACAGAAAAATCCCCACCTTTGTAAATTCCTCCGATTATAAGGATAACCCCGGAATCCTTAAAGCTTGCTACAGCCTTTTCCACAGACTGGATGGTAGTGGATTTTGAATCGTTGTAAAACCTGACCCCTTTTACCTCTCCAACAGGCTGAATCCTGTAAGGAAGTGGTTTCAGATTAGGGATTACTTCCTCTATCTCTTCAGGGGATACACCATGAATCATGGCGGCTAAAGATGCAGCCATAAGATTCTGGATGTTGTGGACCCCTTCCAGTTTAAAGTCTGTGATGTCTATCTTACCTGTTTTATTTTTTATTTTATAAATTAGAAACTGGCCGCAATGGTAAATTCCCTCAAGATTTCTCGGAAGTCTTTCCATAGAAAAATAATACCTGTCAGCCTGGATTTTTACCCTGTGGATTATTTCCTGGTCAAGATTAAGGATGGCTGTATTTTCCCTGCCCATTCTCTTAAACATCTTATACTTGGAAAGCAAATAATGGCTCTCCCTTTTGTGCCAGTCAAGGTGGTCGACAGAAACATTAAGGAGTACACCGGTGTTTGGTCTGAAGGTCTGTGTGGCATAAATCTGGAAGGAGGACAGTTCCAGAACAGCAACCGGATTCTTATTTAGAACGGCATTAATAAAAGGCTGACCGTAATTTCCACCTACAAATGGGTTTTCCTTCTTTAAAAGTTCTCCCAGAATATAGGTGGTTGTACTTTTTCCGTCTGTTCCTGTTATTGCAAAGATTTTGCCCCTGTAGAGCCTGTATGCATATTCTATGTCCCCTATAATTTCTATCCCTTTTTTCCGGGCAAGTCTGTAGATATTGTGGTAAAAGGGAATTCCCGGGGATATAACGATAAGACTCACCTTTTCCAGGTCGTCCTCACTGAAGTCCTCATCATCCCTGAGGATGTGGGGAGTCTCATTTCTTTCCATAAATCTGGTCACAGACTGGCCTGTAGTACCTTTACCGTAAATCAAAACCATTAAAGCTCTCCCCCTTAAAGCTGGTAAAAATATAAATTATTGTATAATATAGGAAGTCTCTTTAAGGAATACAACACTAACAGGAGAAAAGGATGGGTAGAACCATAGAATTTACCGATGTTACCCTAAGGGATGGTCAGCAGAGTCTTCTTGCCACAAGGGTAAGAACAGAAGACCTTCTGCCTGCCGCCGAAAAACTGGACAAGGCAGGTTTCTGGTCCCTTGAGGTATGGGGCGGTGCAACATTTGATGTCTGCCTCAGGTACTTGAAGGAAGACCCGTGGGAAAGGCTGAGGAAGTTTAAAGAGGTTGCTCCAAACACAAAACTTGAGATGCTTCTGAGGGGACAGAATGTTGTTGGATACAGACACTACGCCGATGATGTTGTTGAGGCATTTGTGAAAAAAGCTGCAGAAAACGGTATAGATGTTTTCAGGATATTTGATGCCCTCAACGACGTGAGGAATATGGAGGTTGCCATATCCGTTGCCAAGGAAGAGGGCAAAATCGTAAAGGGTGTTCTTTCCTATACAATAAGCCCTGTACACACCGTTGATTACTTTGTTGGAATTGCAAAACAGCTGAGGGACCTGGGTGTTGATATTATATCCATCAAAGACCAGGCGGGAATACTCTCCCCTAAGGTTGCCTACGAACTGGTTGGCAGACTGAAAGAGGAGGTCAAACTTCCTGTCCACCTCCACGCCCAGTCAACGGCAGCCATGGCAGAAATGACACTGCTAAAGGCTGTGGAAGCAGGGGCAGACATAATCGACACCGATGTTTCCACATGGTCTTGGCTTACTGCCCACCCACCAAATGAAACAATGGTTTACGTTCTCAGGGAGTTTGGATACGAAACAAAGATAGACCTGAAGATTGTTGAGGAAGTGGCAGAATACCTGAAGGAAGTAAGGAAAAAATACAAAAAATACGATACAGCGGAAAAATGGCCTGATTCACAGGTTCTCATACACCAGATACCTGGTGGTATGATGTCCAACTTTATTACACAGCTCAAAGAAAATGACGCCCTTGATAAACTGGATGAGGTTAAGGAAGAGGTTGCAAGGGTCAGGGAAGACCTTGGATATCCACCACTTGTGACACCTACATCCCAGATTGTTGGAACACAGGCGCTTCTGAATGTTCTCCAGGGTGAAAGGTACAAGGTTGTAACAAAAGAAACAAAGGATTACGTGAAAGGTCTGTACGGAAGACCTCCAGCTCCGATAAAACTTGAGATAATGGAAAAAATCATAGGGGATGAAAAGCCTATAGAGGTCAGACCTGCAGACCTGCTGGAGCCTGAAATGGATAAATGTACAGAAGAGGCTATGAAGGTTGGAGCAAGAAGCGAGGAGGATATTATTTCTTACTGCCTCTTTCCACAGGTTGCCAAGGAGTTCTTTGAGTGGAGGGAAAAATACGAAAAAGGAGAGGCCCTGCCTCCAGAGGTAGAAGAAATCACCGAAGAAGAGGCCTGCCTCACAAAGGCTCCAATTGAGTTCAACATCACTCTCCACGGAGAAACATACCACATACAGATTGCAGGTGTAGGAAGCCCTGTAGAAGGTGGAACACCTTACTTTGTAAGGGTTGACGGTAGACTGGAAGAAACAATAGTACAGCCCATAAGGGAGATTGAGGTAGGAGAAAGGATGGAAACTCTCCCGTCTGAGGGTGGAGTACCTGCAGGTAAAAGACCAAAAGCCGTTGATGTTGGAGATATAAGCTCCCCAATGCCTGGAAAGGTTGTTTCCGTGAAAGTTTCTCCAGGGGATAAAGTCAAAAAAGGAGATGTACTCCTTATTGTAGAAGCGATGAAGATGGAAAATGAGATACACTCACCGATTGATGGTGTCGTTGAAGAGGTTTACGTCAGGGAAGGGGACCAGGTTAATCCAGATGAGTGTCTTATGAGGGTAATACCTGATTAAATAAAAAGGGGGTTTCTTTACCCCCTGTCTAAAAGAACATCCTCAAATTTACCAGCATCCATAAAACACCACTTTCCAAGGACAGAAATCAGAACATGTCCATCCCCTGCAAGGAACCAGCCTTCATTTTTTTCCCAGGCAAGACCTGATGTGTAGAGAAGCATATCTGTAATCAAAACAGACAAATCGTCAAATGCATGGACTATGCTGTTGACAAGCCTTATCTCTTCGTCATTTAAGTCACCTTTAATATCATATTCTCCTGTATCTACAGAAATAATACCTGCCGCTTCAATATAATCAGATAAGATAAGTTCGGAAATAGGCATGCTCCTTATCTGACGGTGTAGAATTTCCAGTTTTTCAGGTACTTGGGCTATTGCTATGTTCTCTCTGTTTTCAAACATCAGGTATTTATTACTCCATATCCCCGCCAGATGAACCGGATAAATGCTGAACTTTGAGGAGATTTTCTGCCAGCCTTCAGCGATAATTTCCATAAGGTCTATATTTACTTTGAGAATTGAGTTTATGAATCTATAACTGTCTACGGAAGTGAGCTGCATTTTGAAGGAAACTTTCCCTGTTGATCTTTCATAGAGAAATAATTTCTGGGAATTTCTGTAGATTTTCCAGAAGTCCATGACCCCCTCCGATGGATTTTTATATTATTATCGTAATAAAAAAGGGGTCTTTAAAGCCCCCTGGAACGAAGCTATTACTCTTCTTTATTGTACTCCCACTTACCTGTCATAAGGTACTCATGTATAGATTCTGCTGCATCTCTTCCGTGTCTGATGGCTGTAACAACTGTATCACCACCGTTTACAACATCACCACCTGCAAAGATACCCTCAACATTTGTTCTGTATTTATCATCAACTGTAGACAGGTTATTCCACTTGTCTATCTTCAGACCAGGGATATTTTTGTATGCAACATCGTTGTATCCCTGACCTACAGCCATAATAACGGCATCACACTCAATTATGTGCTCAGAGCCTTCAATTGGCTTGGGTCTTGGTCTTCCTCCTTTCTCATCCGGAACAAGCTCCATTTTGATACATTTTAGACCTGCAACCTCACCTTTATCGTTTCCGATTACCTCGATAGGCTGTGTGAGCCAGTGGAATATTGCCCCCTCTTCAGCAAGGTGGTCCCATTCCTCATCTTTGGCAGAGGATGTATCCCTTGTTCTTCTGTAAACGAGGTGTGTTTCGTTTCCAAGTCTGATGGATGTAATCATACAGTCCACAGCTGTAAATCCACCACCGATTACAGCTACTTTTTTGTTTTTAGGAAGTTCCACATCTTCTTCCGGTGCCAGAAGCGGATGTGTATGTCCCACGTTCAGCTTCATCAGGAATCCAATAGCTGTGTAAACCCCTTTCAGGTCTTCACCGGGGATTCCCATCTTCTTTCCTCTTCCGGAACCAACGGCTATGAATATTGCATCAAAGTTTTCCATAAGTGTTTCTATAGGAATGTCCTTTCCTACTGTTACGCCAGTTATTATCTCAACACCTAACTTCTTAATCAGGTCAATCTCAAAATCAAGGGCGTGTCTGTCCAGTCTTGCCATAGGAATTCCGTATCTCATCACCCCACCGGTAAATGGGAGGGCCTCAAATATAGTTACAGAATGTCCCTTTCTGACAAGGAAGTATGCAGCTGAAAGACCTGCAGGACCTGCACCTATAATTGCCACCTTCTTACCTGTAGGTGGCTCTTTTTCATCCACCCACTCAATTCCAGACATCCTTACAGAATCACCGACGAACCTTTCAAGTCCACCGATACTGACGGCCTGTCCGTTATCTTTGAATGTAAGAACACATGTGCTCTCACACAGTCTGTCCTGTGGACACACCCTACCACAGACAGATGAGAACGGGTTCTTTTCTCTGAGAATCTTATAAGCCCCCCAGATATCGTCATGCTGGATTCTCTCTATCCACTTTTCCATCTCACTTTCAACAGGACATGAAGGTGTACATGGGGCTTTCCTACAGAGGATACATCTGAAGGACTCATCCTTGGCTGCTGTATGACCAAAGCCCAGAACAAACTCTTTAAAATTATGCTTTCTTCTTTCAGGGTCCATTAAAGGCAGTGGATTCCTGTCATGCCTCCTGTAAACAGGTTTTTCCCTCTTCTTCTGCATCATTAACCTCCTGTTTTATTTAAATAATAGACTCATCAATGCTTTCTGGGCGTGGAGTCTGTTTTCAGCCTCATCAAAAATCACATCGGCAAACTGTTCAAACACATCCTCTGAAATTTCCTCCCCTTTGTGGGCAGGAAGACAGTGCATAACAATTGCGTTTTTTGAGGCGTGTCTGAGGAGTTCTTTATTTACAGAAAATCCTTCAAAGGCTTTCTTCTTCTCCTTCTCTCCTTCCTGTCCCATACTTACCCACACATCTGTGTAAATCACATCTGCATCCTTAACAGCCTCAACAGGGTCGTTTGTTATTCTAATTTCAGCTTTTGTTTCCTTTGCAAGCTTAAGGGCTTTGTAAACAGCTTTTCCAGAGGGTTCATATCCTTCAGGTGTTGCAACAGATACATTAAAACCTACAAGCCCACCGGCTATAAGCCATGTGTTTGCAACGTTGTTTCCATCCCCCACAAAGGCAACCTTGATTCCTTCCACCTTTCCGAATCTTTCCTGAATAGTCTGGAGGTCTGCCAGAATCTGACATGGGTGGAGGTAATCTGTAAGTGCGTTTATCACAGGTTTATCAAAGTACTGTGCAAGCTCCTCAACCTCTTTATGGGAGTACGTCCTGATAACAAGTCCATCAAGATACCTGGCCATCACCCTTCCGGTATCCTTGATGTCTTCACCTCTGCTTATCTGGGTAGAGGAACCGGTTATATACAGGGGCTGACCCCCCATCTGGTAAACCCCAACCTCAAAGGAAAGTCTGGTTCTGGTTGAAGGTTTCATAAAAATCAGACCTATTGATTTGTTTTTGAGTGTCTGGTCAGTAAAGGGCTCTTTTTTCAGTTTTTGGGCGTACTCTATAATCTCCAGTACCTCGTCTTTTGAAAGCTCATAAAAATTAATAAAATCCCTTTTCACTTAACTACCTCCTTAATTGAAAAATAAAATATAACACTGTTTGATTTTTTATTCAAGCAACAGTTAAGCTGGTAGTTAGTTCATAAGTCCACAGTCCACAGGTAAAAAATTCCAATATATAAACAACAAAGCCAGAGCTCTTTTCATTGAATTAATTGCTTTTGCGTAAGCTTCCGTCTTTCGCCTAAACATTGCCAATCTATCTATTATGATAGAATGCAATCCCTTATTCCCATTTGTTAATCCA
>JAADEU010000051.1 GCA_013153235.1 Aquificota bacterium
TCCAAACAGTAGCAGTGCAAAATATCCCGTCATCTCTCCACCTCTGGATAATTTCAAACACCGTTTTATAAAGGATAACTGATAATTTTTTTAAAATCAATTATGATTATGTATCAAAACAACACAGGTGGCGGTTTGATGGTGGATATTGACCTGAGACTGTACGTGATTACAGACGAAAATCTATCACTTGAAACAGGTCTGATGGAGAAGGTCAGACAGGCCATTGAAGGTGGTGCCACAGTTATCCAGTACAGGGCTAAAAACAAAAGCTCAAAACAAATCTACAGTGAAGCAACGGCGCTGAAAAAACTGTGCAGGGAGTACGGTATCCCCCTGATAATAAATGACAGGGTGGATATAGCCGTTGCCGTTGATGCTGACGGTGTACATGTAGGTCAGGATGACCTTCCTGTTGAGGTTGTGAGGAGAATTATCGGGAACGGCAAAATAGTTGGACTGTCAACAAAAACACTGGAGCAGGTGGTTGAGGCAAACACCCTCCCTGTTGATTATATTGGGTTCGGAAGTGTGTTTCCCACCACCACAAAAAAGGATGCCACGCTTTCCGGTATTGAAATGCTCAGGGAAGCAGTTAAATTATCTATTCAGCCGGTTGTTGCCATAGGAGGAATCAACGCTGAAAATGTGGACAGTGTCCTCCAGACCGGCTGTGAAAATGTTGCTGTGGTATCGGCTGTCTTTTCTGCAGACAGTCCTTTTAAGGCAGCCCAGTTACTGAAACAAAAAATACTGAAGGGTAGAAGATGGAGGGTATAGGAAAGACACTTATATTTATAGGACTTATGATAGTGTTTATAGGACTTCTTTTTACATTTTTTGAGAAACTCCCCTTCGGGCTTGGGAGACTGCCTGGGGATATATACATAAAAAGGGATAACTTTGTTTTCTACTTTCCCTTTGCAACATCAATAATAATAAGTGTCGTTCTCTCACTTATATTTATACTGATATCAAAGATTTCAAGGTAAGATGTACAGACTGTCTGATTTTGATTACCACCTTCCTAAAGAGCTTATAGCAAAATACCCTGTTGAGCCCAGGGACAGCTGTCGTCTGATGGTACTGGACAGGAAAGACGGCTCAATCCAGCACAGGATATTCAGGGATATTGTGGACTACCTTGAGGAAGGGGACACACTGGTTCTGAACGACACAAAGGTAATTCCTGCAAGGCTAAAAGGAAAAAAGAAAACAGGGGCATCTATAGAGGTTTTCCTCCTGAGACCGCTCTCCGATGATGTCTGGGAGGCTCTTGTAAAAAACCTTAAAAGGTTAAAAGAAGGTCAGGAGATTATATTCGGTGAAGACTTCAGGGGGGAGCTTCTGGAAAAAGAGGAGGATGGGAAGGCAAAAGTAAGGTTAATCGGCGATGATATAAACAGCCTGATAAAAAGGTACGGACACATTCCATTGCCACCCTATATGGAAAGGGAGGATGAGGAAAAGGACAAAAACCACTACCAGACGGTCTTTGCCAGAAAAGAGGGTGCCGTTGCCTCCCCTACGGCAGGACTACATTTTACACAGGAGCTCCTTGAAAAAATAAAAAACATGGGGGTAAACATAGAGTTTGTGACCCTCCACGTTGGTCTTGGTACATTCAGGCCGGTAACGGTGGAGAACTTTACGAAACACAGGATGCACGAGGAGTACTACCAGATACCGGACCGGACACTGGAGGTGATAAAACAGACAAAAGAAAGGGGTAAAAATGTTGTCGCCGTCGGTACAACTGTGGTCAGAACCCTGGAGACCTATGCCCTGACAGGGAAAAAGGAGGGTTTCAGTGATATTTTCATATATCCTCCATACAGATTTAAAATGGTGGACAGACTGATAACAAACTTCCACCTGCCAAAATCAACCCTGATACTCCTTGTTTCTGCTTTTGCATCCAGGGAGATGATACTGAATGCCTACAACATTGCTGTAAAGGAAAGGTACAGATTTTTCAGCTACGGTGATGCAATGCTGATACTGTAGCCAGGGTGTTATTCCTGATAATGGTTTCAATAAGGAGCTTCAGCTGCTTAATCTTTTCTTTAGGGAATGGTCTGTATCCTCTTTTTTCTGAATAGACCTTTATAAAAAGAAGGGCCTTTAATGCCCTCTCACCATCTCTGTGTTTGCCTGTCAAAAAAGCTCTGAGGTCCTTCAGGGCCTGAAGATAAACCACATCCTCCCTGCTCTCAGGGGCAGGTGCTTCAATAATCCTGCTGTCCAGATACCTGACAGCCTCTTTTATTTCTTTTTCCAGCTGGTCATCACCTGCAAAAGCCCATAAAAAAATGGTCAAAAAAACGATTCCAATCCTGAGCATCTTAACCTCCATCCATTAGTATAGCCTTTACAACGGAAAGTGTATAGGCTATAATACATATCTTGATTTTTAAGGACCGTTAATATAAATTATTTACTCTCTAAATGAGATAAGGAGGTTTAAATGGCGCATACACGCTCGGCAAGAAAGAGAATAAGACAGGCAGAAAAGAGAAGACAGCTCAACAGATACCACATTTCCAGAATGAAGACAGCTATTAAAAGAATAAATGAAGCCCTGAAGAACAAGGATATTGAAACGGCAGAAAAGCTGATACCACTGGCACAGAAACTGGCATACAGGGCAGCTGCAAAAGGTGCAATCCACAAAAATGAAGCTGCCAGAAGGGTTTCAAGAATAGTCAGAAAGGTCAACGCAGCCAAACAGGCTCTCTCTTCATAAATAAAACCTGAAGTGGCGGTGTAGCTCAGCTGGTTAGAGCACGCGGCTCATATCCGCGGAGTCGCAGGTTCGAGTCCTGCCACCGCCACCATAATTAAAATGTGGTAGAAAAAAAATTCCTGAAGGCAATCAAAGATTTCAGTCTCATCAACAAAAACGATAGCATCCTTGTGGGATTTTCCGGTGGTGTTGATTCCACAGTACTGACATTCCTCCTTTTAAAATTCCAGAACACACTGGGTATATCAAAACTGGGTCTTGCCCATCTTAACCACAGTTTAAGGGGAGAAGAGTCTGACAGGGATGAGGAATTTTCCCGTGATTTTGCAGCACGGCACAACCTGCCATTTTTCAGCAGTAAGGTTGATATAAAAAAAATAGCCGAAGAGGAGGGGCTGTCTGTTGAAGAGACAGCCAGAAAGGTGCGGTACGAATTTTTAAACAGGATAGCCGGTAAGGAAGGCTTCAATAAAATCGCCACAGGACACCATCTTTCCGACCTTGTGGAAACCATGCTCCTGTGGTTTGTGCAGGGTAACAGGAGGGGAATAAAAGGCTTTAAACCTTCAGAAAAAAATATTATCAGACCCCTGTATTACATAACAAAAACCCAGATAGAGCAGTATGCCAGGGAAAATGACATTTCCCACGTTGTTGATACCACAAACCTCTCAACAGATATACCCAGAAATATGCTCAGGCATCAGGTAATACCTGTTTTAAAGAGGCTTAACCCATCACTTGAGGATTCGATGCTTGTTGAGTCTTTTCTGCTCCAGATGGATGATGATTTTCTGGAAAAGGAGGCGGAGGCGTTTTCACAAAAATTTCCCAAAAATTTCATAAAATTGTCAGAGATTGAAGGCCTCCCTGACGCCCTGAAATACAGGGTTCTTATAAACTGGATGTACAGGAATACAGGGATTTATCCCTCGTACAGAAAGGTGCTTACAGCCCTCAGATTTCTCAATAAGGAGGGAGAAAAAAGACTCGATTTAGGTGGTGGGTATATTCTGGTAAAGAGCTACGATTTTATATTTATAAATAAAGAGGAGAAAAAAAAGAATTTTGAGTATAAAATTAGACCTGGAGAAGAGATATACCTGGAAGAATTGGGTATTATATTAAAGTGCTATACAGTCACCAGAAATGAAATAGGGATGGAAAAACTGAAGGAAGAGAAGAAAGTTGCCTGTTTTGATATAGGTGAGGAAAACCCTGAGTTTACTGTAAGAAGTAGGAGGGAAGGTGATAGATTTTTGCCATTTGGTCATAAATCTGAGAAAAAACTCAAAGATGTCCTGATTCAGCTCAAGGTTCCACGGTATATGAGAGACACCATACCACTTGTTGAATTTAGGAATAAAATATTATGGATAGCCGGATATAAAAGGTCCGGCCACTATCCCGTTACTGAAAAGACCAAAAAAATGATTTGTTTTGAAATAAAGGAGGTTTGAAAAAGGTGCAGCTGTCAAGAAGCATTCTTATATGGTTCCTTATTGGAGCCCTGATGATATTTGCCTTTAATATGCTTGGCTCAAGACAGATGGTTGATAATAAAGTATCCTTCTCTGAATTTATCGAGATGGTAAATGATGGGAAGGTTGAGAAGGCTACTATAAAAGGCGAGGAAATAATAGCAATAACAAAGGATGGTAAGAAGTTTGAGACAGTAATCCCTGAGGGTTACAGCAAAATTTACGATATACTCCAGGAAAACGGTGTTAAGATACACGTTCTGCCTGCTGAGAAAACAGGATGGCTGACCACCCTTCTGATATCCTGGCTGCCAATACTTCTGTTTATAGGTCTGTGGATATTCATGATGCGGCAGATGTCAGGGGGTTCTAACAGGGCATTTTCCTTTGCAAAATCAAAGGCAAAGGTATACCTAGAAGAAAAGCCAAATGTGAAACTTGACGATGTTGCCGGAATGGATGAGGTCAAGGAGGAAGTAAAGGAAATCATAGACTACCTGAAGGACCCACAGAGATTCCAGAAACTCGGAGGTAGGGCTCCTAAGGGTGTTCTGCTTTACGGGGACCCTGGTGTAGGTAAGACCCTTCTTGCAAAGGCCATAGCCGGTGAGGCAAATGTTCCGTTTATTTCCATATCCGGTTCGGACTTTGTTGAGATGTTCGTTGGTGTCGGTGCTGCCAGGGTGAGGGACCTGTTTGAAACGGCCAAAAAGCATGCTCCCTGTCTTGTTTTTATAGATGAGATTGATGCTGTTGGTAGGGCAAGAAGTGGTGTTGGTTTTGGTGGTGGACACGATGAGAGGGAGCAGACACTGAACCAGCTCCTTGTTGAGCTTGACGGTTTTGAATCAGGTGAGGGTATTATCGTTATTGCAGCAACAAACAGGCCTGACATACTGGACCCGGCTCTGCTCAGACCAGGAAGATTTGACAGACAGATATCGGTACCTAAACCTGACGTCAAGGGAAGGTACGAGATACTGAAGGTCCACGTTAAAAAGAAAAAGATACCCCTTGATAACGATGTTGACCTGATGGTTATAGCAAGGGGTACACCTGGATTTTCCGGTGCAGACCTTGCCAACATAGTGAATGAAGCGGCCCTCCTTGCCGCCAGAAAGAGAAAAGACAAAGTTGGAATGAAAGAGTTTGAAGAGGCCATGGACCGTATTATGATGGGACTTGAAAGGAAGGGGATGGCCATAACACCGGAAGAAAAAGAAAAAATCGCATACCACGAGGTGGGACACGCCATAGTCAGTCTTATGTTTAAGGAGGCAGACCCACTCCACAAGGTTTCTATAATACCCAGGGGAATGGCCCTTGGTGTTACAGTTAACCTGCCTGAAGAAGACAGGCATATATACTCCAAGAAAGACCTCCTTGCCAGACTCCACCAGCTGTTCGGTGGAAGGGCTGCCGAAGAGGTTTTCTACGGTAAAGATGGCATAACAACAGGGGCAGAAAATGACCTTATGAGGGCAACAGAGCTTGCCTACAGGATAGTTGCTTCATGGGGTATGACAGACGAGCTTGGCCCTATCCATGTACAGACAGCGAGGAACAATCCTTTTATGCCACAGCAAAGTCCACAGATAAGTGAAGAGACCGCCAAGAAAATTGATGAGCAGGTTAATAAACTTCTCAGGGAGACCTACCAGAGAACAAAAGAAATAGTTGAAAGCTACAGGGATGCTATTGTTGCCGTTGTGGAACTTCTCCTTGATAAAGAAACAATTACCTGTGATGAAATGGTGGCCATACTTGAGGAGTACGGAGTTCCTGTTATAAACAAGTGCAGGAAGTCTATCGTTGAGGTAATAACAGACTCATCTGCACCTGATGCACCTGTGGGAGCAATAGAATGATAGATACACATGCACATCTGGATATGCTCAGGTCTGAAGAAGACCTGAAAGAAAGTATTGAAAAGCTGGACTATATAATAACAATAGGCTGTGATAAAGAGGAAATATATAAAGCCGTTGATATAGCCTCCAGATATGATAATGTATATGCCTCTGTTGGCTATCACCCGTATGATGTAAACGGGCTAACAGATGAAGATATAAACACCCTCAGGGAACTTGCCACCAAAAACAATAAGGTTGTTGCGATAGGGGAAACAGGTCTGGATTATTACAGGGATATAACCCCTAAGGATATCCAGTGGAAGTTTTTTGAAAAACAGCTTACCCTTGCAAAGGAGCTGGAGCTGCCTGTAATTATCCACTCAAGAAGTGCAAATGAAGATACTGTAAAAATTTTAAGGGAGTATGCCCCTTTTCCGGCATCTGGTATCCTCCACTGCTTTGGCGGTGACATCCCGATGATGGAGCAGTGTGTGGAGCTTGGATTTTACATATCCTTTGCCGGAAATGTTACCTATCCAAAGGCCGATAACCTCAGACAGGTTTTGAAAAAAACCCCTCTGGACAGACTTCTGCTGGAAACAGACAGTCCATTCCTCTCACCCCAGAAGAAAAGGGGAAAGCCCAATAAACCGTCAAATATATACTACACACTGGAGTTTGTTGCCGAGTTCCTTGGTATTCCGGCAGATGAACTTGAAAGAATTACCGATAATAATGCTTTAAGACTGTTTAAAGGCATAAAAAAGAGGCGGTTGTTTAATTTATTCCAGACTGTATATTAAAAGATAAATCCTTCCCCCAAAGGTAGTATTATGCTCTATGTAATTATTGTAATGATTCTTATATTCATTGCTATATTTGCCATCCAGTACAAACTGGCATCAGAAACAGGCAAACCTGACCTTGGGCAGATATTTGAGACCACACTTCTGTGGAGTATCATATCCTATGTTGTAATCGGTATAATCCTGTTTGGTATAACCCTTATTGCAACAACAGGGGATTAAACCCTTATCTGAATCTGGTTTTTAAACATCTCTATTATCTCTGCCTCTGTGGTTGCATCCTCCGGTCTTTTATCAAACCTGTACCTTCCGGTGAAACGGGGAAATCTCAGTCCCAGTCCCCTGTTCAGTTTAATCTTGTCCCATCCACATGTATGGACAGGTGAAAGTGTGAGCTCTGCTCCGGTAATCTCAAGGACCAGATACGGTTCGTACCACATATCAGCAGATAGGATGGAGTTTACCCTCGGGTGTTTATGGTCTATCTGGTGGGGTTTGAGCAACTCATCAAGCTTTTTAAAATCATCCTCTGTGAAACCTGTTCCAACTTTACAGACAGTTTTAAACTGGTCAGTTTCAGGGTCATAGCATGCCATAAGCAGAGAACCAAAATAACCTGCACGCTGCCCCTTGCCGTAAAATGCACCGACCACAACAAGGTCAAGTGTATCTGCAAGGTGGGATTTGTAGTCCCTTTTGTATTTAATCCAGAGGAATCCCCTTTTCCCTGCCTGGTATATGGAATCTTTCTGGAGCGATTTGCACACGAGTCCTTCACATCCGTTTTCTATCGCCTCAAGGAAAAATTCCTCAAGGTCTTCAACATTGTCAACGATTTTTCTGGTTGCCAGATTTATCCTGTCTGTTGTTTTTACAACCTCTTCCAGGATTTTCCTCCTTTCAGGGTAGGGCTTCAGGGTAAGGTCTTCACCGTTCAGGTACATGATATCAAACAGAAATCCGGCAATTGGATACATCATTATGTGAAATCTGGTGACATACTTCACCCGCCTGTTCATAAGGTCCTGGAAGGGTCTTATCGCACCGGATGAAGGGTCTATAACAACAGCCTCCAGCTCAAGTATATACTCCTCAGGGGTGGTATCCTTCAGAAACTCAATCAAGTCAGGAAACTGGTGGGTGATATTCTCAAGCCTCCTTGAAAACAGGATAAATTTATCACCTTTCCTGTGAACCTGAATCCTCTCACCGTCGTATTTGTATTCTGCACCTGCCTTTCCGCCGAGTTTTTTCAGTATAAAGGACGGTATTGCCATCCTCTCTGCAAGCATCGGTCTGATAGGCCTGCCGATTTCTATTTTTATCTGTTTTACACCTTCAAGACCTTTTTCAACCAGTACCTTTGCCACATATCCAAGGTCAGAGCTTATGTTGTAAGCCCTCTCTATAACAGCCCTGTTTTCCTTTTTTCCTGTGAAGGCAAGGGCAAGGGCATCCATGATGGTGTTATCACCTATTCCCAGTCTCAGCCTTTCTGTGATTGTCCTGAGGAGGAACTTTACCTCAAGGGGTGAGGCGTTTTTCAGCAATGATACAAAAAGCTCCATCTTCTTTTTTGTTGAGCCGTATCCTGTTGTTTCTGCAATTTTCCTGAGTGTATCGTAAACCTCCTCAACGGTCAGTGCTTTCTCAGGTTTTATATTTTTCTCTTCGTACAGCAGTTTCCCTGCATCCCCCAGGTCCCCTGTTTCTATGATTTTTCTCTGTATCTCGTGTTCATCAATCCCCAGAACCTGGGAAAGGGCTTTTATGGCAGATTTTTCACTGAAATTATAATCAAGTCCTGTATACTCAGGGGCTACCTTTCCAATGGACAGGTAAACAACTTTATCTATAAGCTCAGGTGGTGTCTGTTTAAACAGGTTAACCAGAGCATTGGTCATCTCGATTCTGCTTGTTGTTTTTTCCAGAAAATCGTAAAACTCTGCAAGTAGTCTGTATTCCATAATCCCCTCCATCTGTTTGATTACATTTAACTTATACCTTATGCAAATCATCTTCAACATAAATAAATTCACATATAATTAAAATAAAAAAGGAGGTAAAAAGGCAGAAATGGAAAAGTATTCTGTGATTATTATAGGCGGTGGACCTGCAGGACTGACATGCGGTATTACACTTGCTTCTGCTGAAGGTAAGTTTGATTTTATGGCCGACAAAAAATTTCTCGTTATATATGATGAATACTCTGACCTTGATAAAGCCCTTTTAAACAACGTTCCTGCCGTGGAAAAAGGGACAAAGGGTAAAGACCTCCTTGAGAAAATCAGAAAACAGGCTGAGACGTATCCAAAGCTAAATCTGAAAAAAGGAAAGGTTGTAAAGGCTTACGGTCAGAAGGGTAATTTTACCGTTGAAACGGCAGAAGGTGAGAGATTTACCGGGGAATATCTTGTTATTGCAACAGGTTTCCATAAGTTTGAGATTGAAGGTCTTGATGTTGAGGTCGTCCCACACAGAAAATCCCCAAGACCAAATAAAATCATGATAAAGAATCAGGACGGAAGGGTAAGGGACGGTTTATTCGTTGCAGGGCTTGTGGCTGGAGCTCCTACGATGTATGCCTCTGCAAGTGGTTCCGGAGCAGAAGTTGCCTGCGATATTCTGTCTGAATGGGCAGGTAAAACAGTGGTGGTACACGATGTTCCCGACAGTGATTAAACTGCTGGTTGCATTATTTTTCCTGTTTTTGTTTTCCTGTGGCGGAAGGGTAGGGGTTTCCGGACAGGTGGAGCTTAACAGGAATTTTGAGATTTACCTGAACAAACCTGGATTAAATCTGAAGATAAAATAAAAATAGGGGGAAAATTCCCCCTTTATGGATTATTCCTCAGCCTTTTTCATCAGCAGGGTTGTAATTGTTCTCACAGGGAATCCTGTTCCACCTTTTGGATGGTAGTACCATCCCCTTGTGTTGTGGGCAGGTCCTGCAATATCTATGTGTACCCATGGAATCTTTTTATCCACGAACTTTTCAAGGAACAGACCTGCTGTAATGGCTCCTCCGTACCTTGTGGTTCCAATATTGTAAACATCGGCATGGGGGGCTTTTATATGCTCCCTGAGCATATCATTAAACGGAAGCTGCCACATCCATTCCCCTGTTTTTTCCGAAACTTCCAGAACCTCGTTTATGAACTTCTGGTTGTTGCCCATAACCCCTGCGGTATATTCACCAAGGGCTACCACACACGCACCTGTAAGTGTTGCCATGTCTATAATTGCATCAGGTTTCAGCTCTGATGCGTAACAGAGGGCATCTGCAAGTGTAAGTCTTCCTTCTGCGTCTGTGTTTCCTATTTCTATGGTTGTTCCATTTTTTGCCTTTATTATATCGTCCGGTCTGTAGGCCTTGCCGTCAGGCATATTTTCCGCTGCGGCGATAATGCCGTGTACGGCAACATCAGGTTTTAGCTCACCTATGGCCTTGAATATACCCAGAACTGCACACGCTCCGGATTTGTCAGCCTTCATCCATCTCATATAATCACCGGGTTTGATATTCAGACCACCGCTATCAAATGTGAGACCCTTTCCAATAAGGGCAATCTCCTTTTTTGCCTTCTTAGGTCTGTAGGTAAGATGGATAAATCTTGGGGGATTTCCACTACCCCTTGCAACTGCAAGGTAGGCATTCATCCCCATCTTTTCTATCTCTTCCTCGTCGTAAATCTTTACCTCAAATCCGTACTGCTTTGCCAGTTCCTCGGCTATTTCCGCCAGTTTCTGGGGATTTATCACATTACCAGGTTCATTAACCAGGTCCCTGGTAAAGTTCTGGGCTTCTGCAAGTATTTTACCTGTTCTGCTGCTTTCCTCAGCTTCTGCCCTGTATCTTCTTGCTACCCTTATCTGGACCTCTTTTATTTTAAATTCATCTTTTTTGGACAGGTATTTGTCGAATTTGTAGCTACCAAGGATAATTCCCTCTGTAAGGGCCTGTGCTATCTCAGGCTGACTGTCCTTCACCGCAAGTGTTTCGCCATCAATGAGAAATCTGTCAATCTTCAGTTCTTTTGCTTTCTTGGCAGCGATAGCACCGAGCCTTCTTGCCTTATCCAGATGGAAGTTCTTTTTGCTTCCTGCACCGATTAAAATCACAAAATCTGTTTTCCCTTTTCCAAATGTAGGTACTACAAGTAACTTTCCTTCTGAGCCGTCAAATTTGAGTTCTTTTTTAAGCTGGCTGATTGCACCATCCAGTTCGTTATCCAGTCCCTGGATTTCCGGGGGAAATTTTTTCTGCTCTTTGAAAAGGAATGTGGTAACTGCTTTTGTACGGGCGTTTTTTAGATGTCCGCTGGTTATTTTAAATTCCATATCTTTTTTCTCCTTTTTTAAATATAATATTTTGAAAAATATTTTAACAAAACATATATAGTTTCGGGAGGGTCTCTTTTATGCGCGTCTTTATAAGTGATACCTCTATAATTTTGCCAGAGGTTTATGATGTTGAGTTTCTGATTGACAAAATTTATCCGGTGGAAAAAGTGGGGGAGAGGACAAACAGGCTTCTCCACAAGCTGTCCAGGAGTGTTGGTATTAAAAAAAAGCCCCTTGTTTTTGATATTGACAGGGCTCCTGAGATTGTACTGAAAAAACCAGAATACCATCCGCTAAACTGGGGGAAAGAGATAATTGAAAGATTTGCCAGCAAAGTAGGCAGGGAAAATATTGGATTCCTGTCTGTTTCTTACAATATAACGTTTAATCAGGATTACCTTCCAAATCTAGCCTCACAGCTGGTTATGGAAACGGGACTTAAAACTGATTTGCCCCCGGAAGAACTGCCTTTTTACGGCTGTGCGTCGGGGATTTATTCTCTGAAAAGTGCCGTTGATTACTGCAGAAAATACGGAAAGGCTGCGGTAGTTTTTACATTTGACCAGTGCTCCAGAATTTCCTACTTTACCTATGACGAAAATGACCCGTTTTTTAAAAAGACATTAAAATCCTATTTCCTTTTTTCCGACGGTGCAGCAGGAATTCTTGTTGTCCCTGAAAACCTCCTTGAAAAAACAGGTGGAAGGGCTGTGGAGATTGAGGAAATAAAACTCCACTACACCCCTGGGGATGCTATAAAGATGGAGGAGGGGAAATTTATCCTCAAGAATGAACTCAAGGATGTTGTTCCTCCTATTGTTGCCGGTGAAGTAATAAAACCTGTTCTTACAAAGTACGGCCTTGGGCCGGAATCTGTGGAGGAATGGGCACTACACCAGGGAGGATTTGCCATACTGGAAAAATTTCTGGACAGGGATATCCTGGGTCTTTCAAGACACCAGATAAAGGATGCCTGGGAACTCCTTGAGATGTACGGAAACTTCAGTTCACCAAGCTGTTTTTTTGTTTTTGACAGATTTTTCAAAAAGGAAGAGGAAAAGAAAGGTAAAAGGGGTATGATAGTGGGTTTTGGGGCCGGATACTACATGGGTGCAGCCCTTTACAGGTGGGTATAACCATTATGACAATTCTCATTTTAAGGAGACAGAAAAGGTCATATTATAACTCCTGAATAAAACAAAAAACAGGAGGTACTGAAAATGCCAAAAGTTAATACTTATGTTGACATCTCAGAAGTTGAAAAGGAAGCAAAAAAGGACTTTATAGACAGACACTCCCCATTTGTTCATGTTGAAGGGGAAGCTGTTAAAGGTCAAAAGCTCAAAGTTAAGGTAAAGGTTGGAAATGAGTACTCCCATCCGGATGACTTTGACCACTACATCGCTTATGTACAGCTGTGGGACGGTGATACTCTCCTTGGACAGGCTACATTCACACCTGGAACACTGGGGAATGAAAGGGGTCAGGTAGAGGTTGATTTCTACATCGTTCCAAAGTCTGATAAACTCAAACTCAACGCGATGAGCTACTGTACAAAGCACGGTCTGTGGCAGAGTGAGTACGTTGAGGTGGAAGTAAAAGAGCCTGTATCTGCATAAATTCCACAAGCCCCGTAAAGGGGCTTTTTTTATTTGTGGTAAAATTTTTAAAAAAGTGGTGGTGGCTGGTATGAATGACGACCTTATGAAAAATCCATTTATGACAAATATGAAATTCCTCCAGCAGGCCCAGGACGAAACAGAGTTCCAGAGAATCCTGAAAATTCTTACCGTTCCTGCAAAAAGCGGAATTTATATTTCCAGATACGACCTTAAAAAAATGGGTACACTCCTTGGTGTGGATATACCTGTTAAAGAAAGAAAGGAAATGCTCAAGGACCTGTTTATCTATGCAAAGCAGATGAACCAGATGAAGGAGTTCCTTGACATAATCATTGATTTTGTCAATTACAGAATTTCCCAGTACAACCAGATAACCGATGATTTTCCAAGAACACAGAAAATCACAGCCCCATGGATAAAGAAAGCCCAGTCCCTTATACAGTTCCTTGAAAATATGAAAAAAGAAGTGGATATATACAAAAATATTTAAGGATAAAGCTCAATATAAAGGTCCCTGTCCAGCTTTTTTATACTTTCTATCCTTAGATTTATTGCCTCAGAGATATCTTCAATGCCCAGTCTGCCTATCCCAGAGATTCCATCCTCTCCGATAATCTTTGGGGCAACAAACAATGATATTTTGTCAAAAACACCCTTTTCTATAAATTCTGTTATTATCCCTTTTCCGCCTTCCACAAGCAGGTGCATCACCTCCATATCGTACAGGGCCTTCAGAATATCATTTATATCAAATCTGCCTTCTTTTAACGGTAGTCTGATAATTTTTATTCCCTTTTCTTCCAGTTTTTTGATTTTTTCTGATGGGGCTATTTCTGAGGTTATTACAACGGTAGAAGCGTCAGAACTGTAGATTTTAAAGTCCAGAGGAACTTCCAGACTTTTGTCCACAAGCACCCTCAGAGGCTGCTTTTTTGATGGATAATTTCTCACCGTAAGCTGTGGATTGTCTGTTAATGCTGTTCCTTTCCCAACCAGTACCGCCGTTGCTTCTTTTCTGAGTCTGTGGGCATATCTCCTTGCCTTTTCCCCTGTTATCCATTTTGATGAGCCTGTCTTTGTGGCTATTTTGCCGTCTATTGTCTGGGCTATCTTCAGGTGAACAAACGGTCTTTTTTTCTGGATATACACAAAAAAGTCTTCATTCAGTTTTTTAGCCTCTTTTTCCAGTATTCCTGTTTTGACCTCAACCCTGTTTTTCCTTAAAATCTCCACCCCTTTTCCTGCCACCTGTGGGTTAGGGTCCAGTGTTGCAACGACAACCCTTTTTATTCTTTTGTCTATTATCGCTTCTGTACATGGAAGGGTTCTTCCGTAATGGCAGCACGGTTCAAGTGTTACATACATTGTGGCCCCTTCAATGCTGTGTCCCTTTGATAAGGCGTCTTTTATAGCCTCCCTTTCTGCATGTGGCATACCAGCCCTTTTGTGATAACCTTTTCCGAGTATCCTGTCGTCTTTGACTATTACTGCTCCAACAGCAGGATTCGGGTGGGTGTACCCTTTACCCTTTTTTGCCTCTTTCAGGGCTATTCTCATAAACTTTATGTCTTGCCTGTTTTCCAATTGCACTGCCCTTTTTTAAGGTTTATCTTAATTGTACCTGAATAAACACAACAACAAGAGGTTAGAAAATGTATAACATAAACAAGGACCTTGCAAATATATTCAAGAAAATGGCCGCCATTTATGAATTTCTGGACGACAGATTCAGAGCCATGGCCTACCAGAGGGCGGCACACATCATTGAGGACCTTCCTGACGATATCAGGAACTACATTGCCACAGGAAAGCTGTATATGATAAGGGGCATAGGTCCAAGTATCGCCTCAAAAATAGAGGAGTATGTAAGGACAGGGAAGATACAGAAATACGAGGAGCTCAAAAAGAAGGTACCTGAGGACTTTATTGAGCTGATAGACCTCCCTGGATTTGGACCAAAAACCCTGAAGAGAATATACGAGGAGCTGGGAATAACAACAAAAGAAGAACTGATTAAAGCCCTGAAAGACGGCAGGATTGAGCAGCTTGAAGGGTTTGGTCCCAAAAAGGTTGAAAATATGCTTAAAGGTCTCCAGATGTACGAGATTTCCAAAAGGAGGATACTCCTGTGGGAAGCACTCCAGATATCGAGGTATCTGGTTGATAAACTGAAAGAAAATCTAAAAGAGATACACAGAATAGAGGTTGTAGGCAGCACCAGAAGAAGAAAAGAAACTATTGGAGACCTGGATATTCTTGTTACGGCTGATGATGCAGATAGACTGAAAATAATGGACTTTTTCACCTCACTGGAGGAAGTGTCAGAGGTTCTTGTAAAAGGACCAAAAAAATCCTCTGTAATAATGAAATTTGAAGGGAAAGAAAGACAGGTGGACCTGAGGATATTCAAAGATGAAGAATGGGGAGCAGCCCTCCAGTACTTCACAGGTTCAAAACAGCATAACATCCATCTGAGGGAGATAGCAAAAGAAAAGGGACTGAAAATCAACGAATATGGTGTATTCAGGGCGGATACAGAAGAAAAAATCGCAGGTGAAACAGAGGAGAGCGTTTACAGAGCTGTTGGAATGAACTGGATACCACCTGAGCTCAGGGAAGACAGGGGTGAGATAGAGGCTGCAATGTCCCACAAACTACCTAAGCTGGTTGAACTCAAGGATATAAAGGGTGACCTCCATGTCCACTCCACATGGTCAGACGGAGTTGTTTCAATAAAGGATATTCTGGAGTTTGTGAGACAAAATTACAAGTACGAATACATAGTGATAACAGACCACTCAAAATCTCAGAGGGTGGCACACGGGCTTGATGAGGAAAGACTCCTTGAGGAAATAAAAGAGATAGACCTGATTAACAAAATGGCAGGTCTTGATTTTATCAAAAAAGGTATTGAGGTTGATATACTCCTTGATGGTTCACTTGACCTGTCTGATGAGGTTCTGGCTCAGCTTGACTGGGTAGTTGCCTCTGTACACAGTCATTTTTCACGGGATAACACAGACAGAATCATAAAAGCAATGGAAAATCCTTATGTTAACGCAATTGGGCACCCAACGGGACGGCTTATCGGTCTAAGAGACCCTTATCCTGTTGATATGGACGCCGTTATAAAAGCCGCTAAGGAAACAGGTACTGCACTGGAAATCAATGCCCAGCCAAGGAGAATGGATATTGATGAAATCTGGGTCAGAAAAGCTGTGGAAGAAGGGGTAAAGCTGGTAATATCAACAGACGCACACAATCTGGGTAATTTTGCATTTATGGAAATAGGGGTTGCTGTAGCCAGAAGAGGATGGGCCACTAAAAAGGATATCCTTAACACTAAAAGCTGGAGAGAGATAAAAAAGTTTGTTAATGCAAAAAGGAAAAAGTTCGGGGTGAAAGCTACAAAAACCTGATATATACCGACCTGAGGTTGTTTTTTAATACAGAAATCCTGTACCGGATAAATGGGGATGAAAATTTTATTGCTTTTCATAAGTGCTTGAAAAATAAACAATTCGTAATTGAGAAAGTAGTGAGACGACTATATTGACAAACTGGCTATTTTCAATCATTATAAAAATATCTGTACTGTATGGCGGCTTTTTGGAAACTGAATATGTTGATAATCAAAGGTTTTAGAGGGGCTGTTGAAATTGACCCGAGTAATGAGGGTATTAAACAGATAACCTTAACTTTTAATCAGGTTGCTTATAACTTTTTTCTCTTATTAAAACCTCCTCTAACCGGTCCTGTTTTAACTCTCCCAAATCAAACCCGGCCTTAATCCTGTCAACCCTGAACTGAAAAAGTGTAAAATATTAAGGATTAAAGTTGGGAGGAAATGATTTGGTTAGAGTAAGATTTGCCCCAAGTCCAACAGGTTATCTTCATCTTGGAAACGCCAGAACAGCATTGTTTAACTATGTTTATGCGAGACATACCGGTGGAAAACTGATACTCAGAATTGAGGATACAGACAGAGAAAGGTCCAAAAAAGAGTACGAAGAAATGCTCATAGATGACCTTAAGTGGCTTGGTATAGAGTGGGACGAAGGTCCTGACGTTGGGGGTGAATATGGACCATACAGACAGTCAGAGAGAACAGAGATATACATGGAATATGTAAAAAAACTCCAGCAGTCCGGACATATCTATAAATGTTTCTGTACGCCTGAAGAACTTGAAGCAGAAAGAAAAAAAGCTCTTGCAGAAGGCAGACCTCCAAGGTACAGCGGCAAATGCAGAAACCTTACCCCTGAAGAGATAGAAAAATTAGAAAAAGAAGGCAAACCCTATGTATGGCGTTTCAGGGTTCCTGATGGGGAATACATCGTTTTTGAAGACCTTATCAAAGGAACCGTTGAGATAAACGTTGATGAGTTTGGCGATTTTGTAATAGTCAGGTCTGACGGTTCCCCTGTTTATAACTTTGTTGTTGTGGTTGATGATGCCCTTATGAAAATAACCCATGTAATCAGGGGAGAAGACCACCTGTCCAATACACCAAAACAGATACTCATATACAGGGCACTTGGCTTTGAAGAACCTAAATTTGCCCACCTGCCGATTATACTCGGTGAGGACAGAAGTAAACTCTCAAAAAGACACGGGGCTGTTTCTGTCAGAGCTTTCAGGGATGATGGGTATGTATCAGAAGCAATGTTCAACGGTCTTGCACTCCTTGGATGGCATCCTGAAGGGGACAACGAGGTTCTTTCCAAAGAAGAAATCATAGCCGAATTTGATATAGTTGATGTCCACAACGCACCTGCCGTATTTGACAGGGCAAAACTCAAATGGCTGAATGGGGTTTACATAAGGGAGAAGCTGGAGCTTGAAGACCTTACCAGAAGAGCTGTTCCATTTTTTGAAGGGTTTGGTTATAAGGCAGATTTTGAGTATTACAAAAAAGTTATGGAAGCAATAAGGGACAGCCTTGAAACCCTTATGGATATAGAAGAAAGGGCAAAACCGTTTTTCGTTGATGATTTCCACTATTCAGAAGACGGCAAAAAATTCCTTGAGGATGAAACAGGGTATAAAGTTGTTGAGCTTTTCTATGAAAAAATAAAAC